>NZ_JAMYUQ010000010.1:0-291088 GCF_040323095.1 Mesorhizobium sp. M0058 | reverse complement strand
AAGCCATGGCGACCGCGCTGCTGTGGCTGCTGGCGAGCCCCGAGCGCGTCATGCCGAAACTCTCGATCGAGGAAGAGGCTGCCGAGGACAAGCGCGTTGCGATCGCCCGCAAGGGGCGGGAGAACGCGAAAAGGCGACGGCTTATCAAGGCGGCCGGCGACAGCGCGGCGGCCTGACACTGGACTCCCGGCTTCAGTGGACGCATTCTCCCGTCGGGGAAGGATCATGGGCTCTGTTCATGTCAGGGGATTGCGGAGGCGACGGCCTTGGTGGCGCTCGCTTCTCCGCTATCGTCTCGCCGCCGTTCTAGTGACGCTCGGGGTGACTTCCGCGGCCTATCTTGCATCCGGCGACGATCGTCACGAGCTGCCGCGCGTTCACCATGGCGGCGATTCGTCGGCCAGCAACGCTGCTGTCCGGAAGGTGGGCTGCGATATCAAGGGCAACATCAACGAGCGCGGCGAGCATATCTACCATATGCCGGGGCAGGAATATTACTCGGCTACACGCGTCAACCCAGCTCGAGGAGAGCGTTGGTTTTGTTCCCAATGGGAAGCGTGGTGGGCGGGCTGGCGGAAAGCGAAAGTGTAAAAAAGGGATGGCAATTTTTCTCCTGCTCCTGATTGTCGTCCTGCTCATCGGCGGCTCGATGTTCTTCGGCGCTGTGGGGATCGTCGTCGCACTGTTCGCCGCGGTGCTCGTCCTGGTCTATTTCACCGGGGTGACTGCCCAAGGGTTCCTGATCGGCTTCGTGGTCGCAATTATTTGGGGCGCCGCCGATACGGTGAAGGCCACAAAATGTACTTCGCACACTCAAATATTTGCCGGATTCCCATACGATGCAGTCTAGGGTACACTAACGGATAATCTGCAAGCTGAGTCCGGCAGATCGTGGGGGAAAGTGGAACTCAATACGACGCAGCTGTCGGCACTGACACGCCTGTTTTCGTCCACCGTGTTTGGTGAGCTGGCGACGAAGGGGCGATCTCCACTTTTGATGCGCCTGCTCGGCCACACCGTGGACGTGGCGCCCTGTCAAAGCCATGCCACGATCGGCGATGCCTTCGAAGCCGCTTTCGCTGTGCTGAAGACTGCCGGCATGCGCAACGAGTACGTTTACCGATCGGCACTCACCCAAAAAATATTAATGGGCAAGCACTCGCTGCGCACTGCGTCCATGCTGAATGAGTTTCGAGCCGGGACCTGCAAGGCTGATCTCGTGATTCTTAATGGAACCGCCACCGTGTATGAAATCAAGTCGGAGCGGGATTCACTGGCGCGCCTGGCGAACCAGGTTCAGAATTACCAGAAGGTTTTCGCGACAGTGAATGTTATCGCGAGCGAAGATCACATGGAGGGCGTGCGGCGGGTCGTCCCCGTCGACGTTGGGATCATGTGCCTATCCCGGCGCTATCATGTCTCGGTCGAGCGAGATGCGATCGACCGGCCCGATCGCATCTGCCCGGTGACCGTGTTCGATTCGCTCCGGTCGGCAGAGGCGGCGGCAATTCTGAAAGCGCTCGGCTTCGACGTGCCGGCAGTGCCAAACACACAGCGCCATGGTGTCATGCGCGACCTCTTCGCCAAGCTCGAGCCCGCTCCGCTCCACCGCGAGATGGTTAGCACTCTCAAGCGCACACGCAGTCTTGCGGCGCTAAGCGATCTTGTCGATCAGCTCCCGGCGTCACTTCATGCCGCGGCGTTGTCCGTGCCCATGCGCCGCTCGGATCATGGCCGGCTCGTCAAAGCCGTGGCGACCCCGCTCGATGCTGCGATGGCTTGGGTATAGCTTGCGATGTATCATCCTTATTTTCGCGGCAAACAGTTCGAGCTCATCACGATCCGGGAGACGGCCGTGCTGATGGCCGGCGCCGGTTTCGTGCCAATCATCGAGCCAGTGAAGGAAGCCCTGAAAGGCCTGGAGCGGACGCTCCAGACGATCTGCGATGCCGGAGGCCGAGCGATCGTAATCGTCAATCCCTATCACGGCGACCACCAGGAAGACGGCGTCGGCATCACCAAAGTGCTGCAGGCCGACTATATCGATAGTGACGAGATCTCAGCCGGTATCCTACTGCGCAGCAACACGACCTTGGCCCAGGCGATAGCCGCCTGTGAAGCCCATAAGGACCACAATCCGACGTTTGTGCATGCCGGGTTTACGTCACCGAAGGCGCTGGCCGAACATCTCGGTGGAGACCTCCCGGCTTCGCAGCATGTGTTCATCGAGGAACACGCGAACACGCTCTATCGCAAACACTTCGACGGCAGCACGCGCGTTCTCATACGCGATGGCTTCAAGCGCCTAAAAAATGCTGAATATGCGAAGATCCCGGTCGAGGAATTTTCCGAGCTACACCTCACTTACAGCAGCGATTTGAACATGGCCGGCTTTGGCGATTTCCTGGTCGTGGGGGATAGCTATTCAGAAAGCGGCGGCCCGGCCTATGCTGTTGCGATCCACCTCACCTTCATCGATCCCGACAAGGATGACGTGATGTACATCTATCACTTCGTCTCGACATCGAACGACACGCCTACCGACCCGGCGGGCAAATTCGCGCAAGCGCTTCAGAAGCTCATCGACAAGCTCAGCACCGGAAACTCCAAGCTGCTTGAGACCGATGCCATCAAGGAATTTCGCGACCTCCATACGAAGGGTCACTTCCCAGGCCTAGGCCATGTCAAGAAACTCGCGATGAAGCATCATATCGAGACGCTCGCCGGCTATCTGGGCTGACCTGAAAATGTCCAAACGGCGGTGCTGCCCGGAATGCTTCGACGATCGCGGCCTGCGGGAGCAGATCTTCCCATTCCTCGGTCCTGAGCACGGCACCTGCAGCTTCTGCGGTACACGCGACGTCGACCTCCTCGAGCCCCAGGCATTGGCACCCTTCTTCGGATTGGTCGTCAACGTCTACGAGCGCAGCGATAACAGCAAGTCGCTGGCCGAGTGGATGAAGGACGACTGGGAGCTTTTTTCACACCCAGCTATGGACGTCGCGCACGCCAAAGAGCTGCTCGCCGAGATACTCGACGACGGCGATATTGTGCGCGCGTCATTCCTACCGTCGCCTAGCTACAAGAGCGAAGGGCTGGTGCAGTGGGAAACGCTACGCGATGAGATGATGTACCGGAATCGATGGTTCCTGGACATGAGCCTTGATACCGACCGCTTGCGGCAGCTTCTCGATCATCTCCCGGCGGCAGGTCTGCCACGGATATGGTATCGCGCCCGCATCCGTGCCGGCGACGAAACCTATGAGATCGACAAGATGGGCGCGCCACCCAAGCGTCTAGCATCGCACGGTCGCGCCAATCCGGCAGGCATCCCCTATCTCTATCTGGGATCGATTCCGGAAACGGCTGCTGCAGAAATCCGACCGCATACGGGTGAAGTCGCGTGCGTCGCTGACTTCACGATCCCCGAGATCCAGGCGGTCGACCTGCGCAATCCCCGCAAGCTTGTATCTCCCTTCATTCTCGAAGATGCGAGCGCCATTGGCCAGCTGCGCGCAGATCTGCCATTTCTGGAGCGGCTTGGTGAGGAGCTGACCCGACCGGTGCTGCCGTCGGGCGCTGCGATCGACTACATCCCCAGCCAGTATCTATGCGAATTCATCAAAAAGAGCGGCTTCGACGGCGTCGTGTATCGTAGCTCAGTTAGTGACGGTATCAACTTGGCTCTGTTCGATCCTGGCAAGGCAAGGGGCGGCGTAGTTGCCACATACAACGTCGATCGCGTCTCGGTTCAAGTCTCGCAGGCCCAGACCCCGGGCCACCGCCAGGCCTGATCGAACGAGTAGAGTTAGCGCATTCGTTCGACTCGCCTTCTTGCGACAACGAGAGCCGACCTCAGGACCACCGCGATCAAGACGAACCTGTCGAGTGCGGGCTCGTCATTGAAGCGACGCAGCTTCTGGTCTCGTTTCGCCAGTGTTTTCGCGAAGTTGTTGTGAACCATTGTGCGCTCCAGATCTCCTAGAGCCTTGTAGAGGTTGTTTGCGTCTCCGTCGGATAGCGACGCCTCGGGATTGTGGGCGAGTTTGTTTCGGATCTTGCCGAGAGCGCTCAGTGGCGGCTGGAAATTCTCGTCGAGCCCAAGGGCGACCGCCAGCGCGCACCTGGCTGCATAGTCAAGCGGGACTTGCTTAAGGGCATTTGGTGCGGGAACAGTTGCCTCAAGCAGCTTTATCAGCTCATGATCAATGTAGGCGCCAGCTCGGATGACGACGCTGAACGCGTCTTCGGCTGCCATCGCCGCGTAGTAAGCAGCGTCCTGATTGTCGTTGCCGTCAGGCACTATGCGCGCTTCCGCCCTTCTTTCGTCAGTTCATAGTCGGCGTCGGCGATCCTCTCCACCTCCGCAATCAGCCACGCCCAGGCATGTAGGTATTTTGCCCGAAACTCGAGATAGGCCCCAACGTTGTCGATCAGGATGGTGGCGAGGCACTTTTCCAAATCCCAATATTCGATGAGATGGCCATGCCGGCCGGCGTCGTAGACGTAAACCGAGTCGAGCGTCTCCCCAAAGCGGTGATGGAGGAGCACGCCATTGCGCCTATAAATGTCCGGAATGTCACCCCCGTGCTCGTCAGCATCGAGCATGATTGCAGCATACCATGCGGGCGGTTCGCAGGACTGCAGCGAGGTACCATCGAAGCGAAGGCAGGCTTCTTTGTCGGCGGGCATGGTCGGCTCCTCTGATTCGGGGGCCGATCATGACTCGCTGTCGAATTTCCTGCGAGCCTACATCTCGTTATTATCAATAATACCGGCCTCGCCACTAGACACGGGAGTGGCAGGCGGCTTTCGAAGCCTCACGCCGGCGCCGCCGCCGTTCTCCGGGATAAACTCGACTCCGGCGGCCTCGAGGGCAAGCCTCATGGCTTGCGGCGCCTCAGGCTCGCGCCCGTTCCTTCGCCGTTGGTGATCTCAACGTCACAGGCAGCGTAGGCGGCGACTATCTTGGCCTTCGTCGTCTCCGTGGCGATTCCCGTCTGCTCAAAGCGATGCACGGTAGTGAACGCGATGCCAGCCTTTGCAGCCAAATCGCGCACTGACCACTTCAAGATAGCTCTCGCTGCGCGGTTTGCCTCGGGCGTAAGCTCGGCCATAATTCCCCCTTTTTGCGAACACCTGTATCTTTTTGTTGACGCGATTACAGGTGTATGCAATACGTACACCTGTAACTGATCTATCGCAACGGAGAAAAATCCCCGAATGCCAGGAAAGAGCCTACGGGTCATAAGCCAGATCGAGGTCGGCTCCCTCACGACCGACGAGATGAGCGTCGCTATGAAGGCTATAGGGATGTCGTTTTACGAGTTGGACCGCGAGATCGCAGGCGACGTCGTCGATTTTCACGGCGTCCGGTGTACCGCATTGAGGCGGCTTCTGCGTAGTGGCGACGGCCCCGACAGCCTACGGAAGGCGGTCCATTCGACATTGCTCAGGGCTGCCGAGAAGCACGTGAATTTTCTGACCCGCAGCCTGTGTGCGGACTTTTTGCCTGAGAGCTAAGGCGCTCACCAAACCATCCTAGGAGAATTGCTATGCGTAACCGTGTTCCTGCGGCTGGCGAAGCCGTGCCCGTCGACCCGCCGAATCGAAACAGGCGCCGCTCCGTCGGCGTCTCTCGCTGGCGGGCCTGCCTGCGCTGGACCGAGTTCATCCTGCTGTTTCCAGGCGCCCAATTCGAGGAGAACCGGATATGAAGATCTCTCGACGCATCCTTCTCGGCGGATTGGCCGCCTTGCCGGCCGCAGCGGGCCCAGGACGAGCGTTCAGCCCTTCGGACGCGCCATTGCGCGTTCAGCGGCTGATCGATGCCCACAAGGCTGCCAGGGAAGCGCTTACAGCGGCCACTCTTGACGCGGACGGCTGGCACACGGTGCGGGAAGACGCGAGCGATGCGGAGTGGATGGCGTTCCAAGCGCTCCGCGACCACCGGCCCGCCGACATGGCCGAGGTCGCAGCGAAGGCGCGCTATCTCCTCTCAACGGTCGACATCGATGACGAGGGCGACCGGATGGCCGATAACGCGGTCGAGCTGCTGCGGTCGCTAGTAGCTTGAAATGGTCGGCCTTGCAGTCGATTGGCGGCGCGATAGAACCCCTGCGGAACCCTGAGCCTCACTGACCGCGCTCCGGCAAAGTAGGTTTGTCGGGCAAAGTCTTGTTTTTATTGAGTAATTCTGGTGAGCGCGTCGGGGTTCGAACCCGAGACCTACTGATTAAAAGTCAGTTGCTCTACCGGCTGAGCTACGCGCTCCCGCGGGCTCTAAAGGCCGCCCTCGAAATTGCGCGGAACATAGGGAGAGTGCCGCGACCGGTCAACCGGAAAAAGATGGCCGTTCGAACGGGGTTTCAGCCATCGCCAGACGCGCCGCAAATTGCGTCGTCACCAGCCCGGTGAGCCGCGCCCGCAACGTGGTCGCCGCTTCGATCTGTTGGCGCGCCAAACGCGCCTTTTCTCACGCGCCAAATTCGAGAAACATTACAAATCAGCAACTTACTGTTTTGGTGGGAACCATCGCACGAGCGGGCCGTTTTCGTCTCACAAGGGACGTCAACCACCCTTCAAGGAGAAGATCATGAACAAGATCGCAACGGGTCTACTGGCGACCACCCTGTCAATTTCGTTTGCCGCGGCCGCCGCTATGCCGGCCAATGCCGCCCAGATGTTCGTGCCCCAGTCATCAGCAACTTCGTCCGACATCGTGAATGTGGGCGATTCTCGTCATGACAACTGGCGGTGGATGCGCCATGGCAACCGCAATTCCGGCAATCGCGATTTCCGCGTAGGCCGCCAGTTCTCGCGCAACAATGATGGCGGCAGCTATTGGAATGGCCATCGCGGCTATCGCGAATATCACCGCGGCTATCGCCGTCACGGCGACTACTGGTTCCCGCTGGCTGCCTTCGCCACCGGCGCCCTGATCACCGGCGCGATCGTCAACAGCGAGAACAACCGCGGCGATGCCCATGTGCAGTGGTGCTACGACCGCTATCGGTCGTACCGCGCTTCGGACAACACATTCCAGCCCAATTACGGCCCGCGTCGGCAGTGCAATTCGCCCTATTGAGCTGAGTTGGTACCAAGTGTTGTGTAGAAAAGCCCGCGCCGGAAACGGCGCGGGCTTTTCCGTAGGTTGCTTGGGTACGGGCGCGGCGGATTAGCTGGCCCAATTGACGCTCTTGAAGATCAGATACAGGGCTCCGCCTTCACCACGCGGAGAACGGTATGGGCCGAGGCCGTTGCAGATTCGAACCGCAACTGCGGTCGTCTTCCAGCCGAGCACTTCCAGGTCGTTGTTCAAATCTATCGCATAGGATTGAGCCAGCTCATCAATGGAATGCTCCTGTCCGAATGACCGAACCAGCTTTGCGTCGGCAAGCAGTTCGCCAGGCAGGTTTGAATTTGCCCAAGCCCAGAGCCAGTTGCTGGCCTTGGCACTCGTCGATCCGGCGATTTGGATTTCGGCGACGACCTTGGTGATGCCGTTGTCCGAGAACAGAAGCTTTCCTTCTGTCAGATCATAGTCATAGCGAGGCCAACTGCCGATCGGAACGCCTGCTGCAAGCGTGCATTCTTTGCATCCAATTGTTCGACAGCCTCGTCGCGCCAGGCGACATACCAGTGTGGATTCATCCCCTTCCCCCGCCACGATTTACTACCGTACGCTCAGCGTCCGGCGCACCGCATCGCGCCAGCCGGCCAGTTTTGCCGAACGCACCGTGGCATCCATGTCCGGCTTGAAGCGGCGCTCGAGCGCCCAACTCCTGGCAAAATCCTTCGCCTTCGGCAACACACCCGCCTTCGAGCCGGCAAGCCACGCTGCGCCCAGCGCCGTCGTCTCCAGAATGGTCGGGCGATCGACCGGGGCATCGAGGATATCGGCCAGCCGCTGCATGGTCCAGTCGGAGGCCACCATGCCGCCGTCGACGCGAAGCACGGTTTTGGCCGATGCCCCCTTCCAGTCCTTGCGCATGGCGTCGAGGAGATCGCGCGTCTGGTAGGCGACGGATTCAAGCGCCGCGCGGGCAAACTCCGCCGGGCCTGAGTTGCGCGTCAGCCCGAAGATCGCGCCACGCGCTTCGGCGTCCCAATGCGGCGCGCCGAGACCGACGAAAGCCGGCACCAGATAGACGTTCTGCGTGGGGTCGGCGGTTGCAGCCAAAACGCCGCTATGCTCGGCCTTGCCGATCACCTTGATGCCGTCGCGCAGCCATTGCACGGCGGCACCGGCGATGAAGATCGAGCCTTCCAAGGCATAGGTGGTCTTGCCGTTCAGCCGATAGGCGATGGTGGTCAACAGCCGGTTCTTCGAGCGCACCAGATCGGCGCCGGTGTTGAGCAGCGCAAAGCAGCCGGTGCCATAGGTCGATTTCATCATGCCTGGCTCGAAACAGGCCTGGCCGATGGTCGCTGCGTGCTGATCGCCGGCCACGCCAAGGATTTTGATTTCGGCGCCAAACAGGCTTTTTTCCGTCACGCCGTAGTCGTCGGCGCAATCCTTGACCTCAGGCAGCATCGCCACCGGGATGCGCAGGATGGAGAGCAGCTCGTCGTCCCAGACATTTTTCTCGATGTTATAGACCAGCGTGCGCGAGGCGTTGGTGGCATCCGTCGCATGCACCTTGCCGCCGGTCAGCCGCCAGATCAAAAAACTGTCGATAGTGCCGGCGAGCAGTTCGCCCTTTTCGGCGCGCTTTCTCGCACCGTTTACCTTGTCCAGCATCCAGGCGATCTTGGTGCCGGAGAAATAGGGATCGAGCAGCAGGCCGGTCTTTTTGGTGAACTTTTTCTCCAGGCCGTGTTTTTTCAGCTTCTGGCACAGCGGCGCGGTGCGGCGGTCCTGCCAGACGATGGCATTGTGGATCGGCTTGCCGGTCGCCTTGTCCCAGATGACGACGGTTTCGCGCTGGTTGGTGATGCCGATCGCCGCCACATCCGAGGCCTCGCGGCCGGCGGCCTTCAGCGCGCCTTTGACCGTCGCGACGACGCTTGCCCAGATCTCTTCCGGATCATGCTCCACCCAGCCGGAGGCAGGATAATGCTGCGTGAATTCCTGCTGCTTGCTGCCGGCGACCTTCATCGCGCCGTCGAACAGGATCGCCCTGGTCGATGTCGTACCCTGGTCGATTGCAAGGATGTATCCGGTCATTAGTCCTCCCGGTAGCTCGCCTATACAAACAGGGGAGACGGCAAGATGCCGCCTCCCCGTTCACTATGATCCTGGCGCGTACGCCAAGATTACTTCTGCCAGCTCTTCACCAGTTCGTCGTAGTTGATGGTGATCGGCTTTTCCTTCTCGTTCTCGATCTTCAGCTGAGGCGCGAGATTGCCGTTCTTGACCGCGTCGGCGTTCCAGTAGGCGAGGTCATGCTCTTCGGCCATCTTCGGGCCGATATCGCCCTGGACGCCCGACTTCTCGATGCGGGTCATGACTTTTTCCTGCTCGGCGCAGAGCGAGTCCATGGCTTCCTGCGCCGTCTTGGCGCCGGACGAGGCATCGCCGATCGCCTGCCACCAGAGCTGTGCCAGCTTCGGATAATCGGGCACGTTGGTGCCGGTCGGCGACCACTGAACGCGGGCCGGCGAGCGGTAGAACTCGATCAGACCACCGAGCTTCGGCGCACGTTCGGTGAAGCTCTTGTCGTGGATCGTGCTTTCGCGGATGAAGGTCAAGCCGACATGGCTCTTCTTCACGTCGACCGTCTTCGAGGTCACGAACTGCGCGTAGAGCCAGGCGGCCTTGGCGCGGTCGGTCGGCGTCGACTTCATCAGCGTCCAGGAACCCACGTCCTGATAGCCGAGCTTCATGCCGTCCTTCCAGTAGACGCCATGCGGCGACGGGGCCATGCGCCACTTCGGCGTACCGTCGTCGTTCAGCACCGCCTTGGCGCCGGCGTCGACCATCGAAGCGGTGAAGGCGGTGTACCAGAATATCTGCTGCGCGACCGCACCCTGTGCCGGCACCGGGCCGGATTCGGAGAACGTCATGCCCTGGGCTTCGGCCGGAGCGTAGGCCTTCAGCCAGTCGAGGTATTTCTGAATCGAGTAGACGGCAGCCGGGCCGTTGGTGTCGCCGCCGCGCGCCGTGCAGGAGCCGACCGGCTGTGATTTCTCGTTGACCTTGATGCCCCATTCGTCGACCGGCAGGCCGTTCGGCAGGCCCTTGTCGCCGTTGCCGGCCATCGACAGCCAGGCGTCGGTGAAGCGCCAGCCGAGCGACGGGTCCTTCTTGCCGTAGTCCATGTGGCCATAGACCTTCTTGCCGTCGATCTCGCGGCCGGTGAAGAACTCGGCGATGTCCTCATAGGCCGACCAGTTGACGGGAACGCCGAGGTCGTAGCCGTATTTCGCCTTGAAGTCGGCCTTGTTCTTCTCGTCGTTGAACCAGTCATAACGGAACCAGTAGAGGTTGGCGAACTGCTGGTCGGGCAGCTGATAGAGCTTCTTGTCCGGCGCGGTGGTGAAGGAGGTGCCGATAAAATCCTTCAGGTCGAGGTTCGGATTGGTAACGTCCTTGCCCTCGCCCGCCATCCAGTCGGTCAGGTTGCGGACCTGCTGGTAGCGCCAGTGGGTGCCGATCAGGTCGGAATCGTTGACCCAGCCGTCATAGAGGTTCTGGCCGGTCTGCATCTGGGTCTGGATCTTCTCGACGACGTCGCCTTCCTGGATGACGTCATGCGTGATCTTGATGCCGGTGATGGCGGTAAAGGCGGGCGCCAGCACCTGCGATTCATACTGGTGGGTGGCGATGGTTTCGGACACGACCTTGATGTCCATGCCGGCGAAAGGCTTCGCGGCATCGATGAACCACTGCATTTCTGCTTCCTGGCCGGCGCGGTCGAGCGTCGACAGCGGGCCGATTTCCTTGTCCAGAAACGCCTTGGCCTCATCCATTCCGGCGTAGGCGTTGCCTACCCCGAGCAACAGGACAAGGGCAGTTGTTGATGTTAAAAATTGCCGTCGCATAGGTTTCCTCCACATTTAGGTTTCAAGTGTGATCTGGAACGGCCGCCGGCACGCGGTCGCTCCAACAGTTTCCCCCTCTATACGTAGCGGAACACGCCGACGGCGTAGACCACGGAGAGAGCGAGAGCCCACCACAGGTTGGATCCGACAAGACCCAGCCAAGCGAGATGGATAAAGGCGCTGCCAAGCAGCGACAGAAAAAGACGGTCGCCGCGCGTCGTCTCGAAGCGCAGGATGCCGACGCGCGGATTGCCGCCCGGCGAGGCAAATTCCCAAAACGCCATGCCGCACAGCAGCAGAAGAATGGTGCCGAAGAACGCCGCCGTCGGCCACGTCCACGCCATCCAGGTGAGGTCGAGATTCATGGTGACACCCTCCCCAGGGCAAAGCCCTTGGCGGTGGTGGTGAGGGTGAACCCGTGCTTTTGTTTCATCACACCCTCCCCAGGGCGAAGCCCTTGGCGATGTAGTTGCGGACAAACCAGATGACGAGCGCGCCGGGGATCAGCGTCAGCACGCCGGCGGCAGCGAGCAGGCCCCAATCCATGCCGGCGGCCGAAACGGTGCGGGTCATGGTGGCGGCGATGGGCTTGGCATCGGTGGTCGTCAGCGTGCGAGCGATCAAAAGCTCGACCCATGAGAACATGAAGCAGAAGAAGCAGGCGACACCGATGCCACTGGCGATCAGCGGCATGAATATCCTGACGAAGAAGCGCGGGAAGGAGTAGCCGTCGATATAGGCTGTTTCGTCGATCTCTTTGGGCACGCCCGACATGAAGCCTTCGAGGATCCACACCGCCAGCGGCACGTTGAACAGGCAGTGCGCCAGCGCCACAGCGATGTGGGTGTCGATCAGGCCGAAAGCCGAATAGAGCTGGAAGAACGGCAGCGCGAACACTGCCGGCGGCGCCATGCGGTTGGTCAGCAGCCAGAAGAACAGATGCTTGTCGCCGAGGAAGCGGTAGCGCGAAAAGGCGTAGGCCGCCGGCAGCGCCGCAGCCACGGAAATCACCATGTTCATGACAACATAGGTGATCGAGTTGATGTAGCCCGAATACCAGGACGCATCGGTGAAGATAGTGACGTAGTTGGCGATCGTAGGCTGATGCGGATAGAGCGTCAGCGAGGAGACGATCTCGGCATTGGTCTTGAAGCTCATGTTGATGAGCCAGTAGATCGGCAGCAGAAGCACGATGATGTAGATCGTCGGCACGATCCACCACCAGCGCGATTCCTCGCCGCGCTTGCGCATCAGCCGGGCGACCTGATCCTGCGAAAGCGTGCTCGCCAATTTTCCCGAAGCGGTGGTTTCGCTCACTCTGTCGGCTCTTTCGTTGGCGCCGCTCATCTCAGCGCTCCGCGTCGTAGTTGGTCATCACGGTGTAGAACACCCATGACAACAACAGGATGATCAGGAAGTAGACCAGCGACATGGCGGCCGCCGGACCGAGGTCGAACTGGCCGAGCGCGGTCTTGACGAGGTCGATCGACAGGAAGGTGGTCGAGTTGCCGGGGCCGCCGCCGGTGACGACGAAGGGCTCGGTGTAGATCATGAAGCTATCCATGAAGCGCAACAGCACGGCGATCAAAAGCACACGCTGCATCTTCGGCAGCTGGATATAACGGAACACCGCCCAGCGCGAGGCGCCGTCGATCTTGGCCGCCTGGTAGAAGGCATCCGGGATCGAAACCAGGCCGGCATAGCAGAGCAGCACGACAAGGCTGGTCCAGTGCCAGACGTCCATGATGATGATGGTGACCCAGGCGTCGAACGGATCCTGAACGTAATTGTAGTCGATGCCGAGCGCGTTGACGTAGTAGCCGAGCAGGCCGATGTCGTTGCGGCCGAAGACCTGCCAGATGGTGCCGACAACGTTCCACGGAATGAGCAGCGGCAACGACATAAGCACCAGGCAGACCGGCACGCCCCAGCCCTTCTTCGGCATGTTGAGCGCGATGAATATGCCGAGCGGCACTTCGATGGCCAGAATGATGAAGGAGAAGATCAGGTTGCGCACCATCGCTTCCCAGAAGCGGCTGGACGACAGCAGTTCCTCGAACCACTGGGTGCCTGCCCAGAAGAAGACGTTGTTGCCGAAGGTGTCCTGCACCGAATAGTTGACGACCGTCATCAGCGGAATGACGGCCGAGAACGCCACCAGCACCAGCACCGGCAGCACCAGGAACCAGGCCTTGTTGTTCCAGGTCTTTTCCATCTATGCCCCCATCTCGACACGCCCCATCTCAACCAGCCAGGAATCGGCATAGATGTTGATGCCGGCCGGATCGAAGCGAACCTTTGGGTCGGCCGGCACGCTCTCGTCCTCGCCGATGACGGCAGCGATCTCGCGGCCTTCGAGGCTGGCGCGCACCACCTTGTGGCGGCCGAGATCCTCGACCTTGCTGATTTTAACCGCCATGCCGTCACGGCCGAGCCTGACATATTCGGGGCGGATGCCGAGTTCGATGGCGCCGGAGCTCCCAGCGGCGGTCTTTGGCGCGCCGGGCAGCTCGATGCGTTGGCTGCCAATGGTCGCGGTCTTGCCGTCGATCGCCACCGGCATGACGTTCATGCCGGGCGAGCCGATGAAGTAACCAACGAATGTGTGGCGCGGGCGCTCGAACAATTCAGCCGGCGTGCCGATCTGGACGATGCCGCCATCATACATGACGACGACCTGGTCGGCGAAGGTCAGCGCCTCGGTCTGGTCATGGGTGACATAGACCATGGTGTAGCCGAAGCGGCGGTGCAGTTGCTTCAACTGCGAGCGCAGCACCCACTTCATGTGCGGATCGATAACAGTCAGCGGTTCGTCGAACAGGATAGCATTGACATCCGAGCGCACCAAGCCGCGGCCGAGCGAGATCTTCTGCTTCTGGTCGGCGGTCAGGCCCCTCGCCTTCTTCTTCGCCCACGACGCCAGGTCGATCATCTCCAGCGTCTCGCGCACCTTGCGGTCGACATCGGCCTCCGGCACGCCGCGGTTGCGCAGCGGGAAGGCAAGATTGTCGTAAACGGTCATGGTGTCGTAGATGACCGGGAACTGGAACACCTGCGCGATGTTGCGCTCCTGCGTCGACAGATTGGTGACGTCCTTGCCGTTGAACAGCAACTCACCGTGCGAGGGGTGCAAAAGTCCCGAAATGATGTTGAGCAGCGTGGTCTTGCCGCAACCCGAAGGCCCAAGCAGCGCGTAGGCGCCGCCATCCTCGAATGTGTGGTGCACTTCCCGCAGCGCAAAATCGGCATCCTTCTGCGGATTGGGCAGGTAGGAGTGCCTGACATGGTTGACGTCGATGCGCGCCATCTCTCCCCCCCTCAGGCCGCAAGCTTCGGCGCGGCGACGGCGCTGCCGTTGCTGTCGAAGACCATGATGTGGCGCGGATCGATAAACACCTCGATCTCGGCGTCGGGCTCGAAATCGCGGATGCCGTGGGTCAGCATGACCCAGCGCGCATCGGCGAAATCGAGATGGATGAAGCTTTCCGAGCCGGTGATCTCGGTGATCGTCACCTTGGCGCGCACCGGCACGGCGGCAGCGTTGGGCCGCTCGAGCGACAGATGATGCGGCTGGAAGCCGATCGTGTAGTTGGCGTCGGAAATGCCGGCGAGTTCGGCCGGTACCGGCAGCTTGACGCCGCCCTCGAGAAGGAAATCGGGACCTTTCTTGGCCAGCAGGATGGTGTTGAGCGGCGGATCGGCAAAGGTTTTCGCCGTCACCAGGTCGATCGGCTTGCGGAAGACGTCGATGGTCGGCCCGAATTGGGTGATCCGCCCCTCGGACAGCGTCGCCGTATTGCCGCCGAGCAGCAAGGCTTCATGCGGCTCGGTCGTGGCGTAGACGAAAATGGTGCCGGCGGCGGCAAATATCTTGGGCAGTTCGGCGCGCAGCTCCTCGCGCAATTTGTAGTCGAGATTGGCGAGCGGCTCGTCGAGCAGCACCAGGCTGGCATTCTTGACGATGGCGCGGGCCAGCGCCGTACGCTGCTGCTGGCCGCCGGACAGGCTGAGCGGCGTGCGGTCGAGATAGGGTGTGAGCTTCAGAAGCCCTGCCGCGTTGCGGACTTCCTTGTCGATCTTGGCCTGGTCGGTGCCGGCGACGCGCAACGGCGAGGCGATGTTCTCGTAGACGGTCATCGCGGGGTAGTTGATGAACTGCTGATAGACCATGGCGATCTTGCGCTGCTGCACCGGCATGCCGGTGACATTCTGGCCGTCGAACCAGACCGAACCGGTGGTCGGCACGTCGAGTCCGGCCATCAGCCGCATCAGACTGGTCTTGCCCGACAGTGTCGGCCCGAGCAAAACGTTGAGCGAGCCGTGCTGAAGCGTCAGCGACACGTCGCGGATATGCTCCACCGCGCCGACCATCTTCGTCACGTTTCTCAGTTCCAGCATGATGCCTCCTCCCAGGCTTTGTGCATCAATCGCCTTCCCTATTCCGCTGCCGCGACATGGCGCCGGCTTATGCCGCGCATGAATTCGTCAAGCGCCGAGGCCTGTTCGCGGCTGAGATGCAGACCGCGCTTGGTGCGACGCCACAATACATCTTCGGCGGTCAGCGCCCATTCGTTTTCGCAGAGGTAGCGTACCTCGGCCTCATAGAGATCGGCGCCGAAATTGCGGCCGAGATCGGCGTTCGACCTGGCGAGGCCGAGCAACACTTGCGCGCGCGTGCCGTAAAGCCTGGTCAACCGACGCGCCAGGCGCTGGTCGAGGAAAGGATAGGCGCTCTTCAGCTTCGCCACCTGGGCGTCGAAACCGGTGGCCGGGAAATCGCCGCCTGGCAAGGGCGCGTTCGCCGTCCACGGCTTGCCGCGCTTGCCGAGAAAACCTTCGATCTTTTCCAGCATCGATTCCGACAGCCGGCGGTAGGTGGTGATCTTGCCGCCGAAAGCGTTGACGATCGGCGCCTTGCCCTCGCCGCCATCGGCTTTCAACACATAGTCGCGGGTCGCTTCCTGCGCCTTCGAAGCGCCGTCGTCGTAGAGCGGGCGCACGGCCGAATAGGTCCAGACGATGTCGGGGCGCGTCACGGCTTCAGCAAAATATTCGCTCGCCGCCGCGCAGAGATAGTCGATCTCGGTGTCGCTGATCTTCACGTCATGCGGATCGCCGGGATAGTCGCGATCGGTGGTGCCGATCAGCGTAAATTCTTCCTCGTAAGGGATGGCGAAGATGATGCGCCCGTCCTTGTTCTGGAAGAAGTAGGCGCGCGGATCATCGAATTTCTTTTTGATGACGATATGACTGCCCTGCACCAGGCGCACATTGTGCACGTCGTTCTGGCCCACGGTGGTCGACAGGACGTGGTCGACCCATGGACCGGCGGCATTGACCAGCAGCCGGGCCTTGACCTCGTCGGCATCTCCCGTCCGCACGTCTTCCACGCGGATCGCCCACAGATCGCCTTCGCGCCGCGCCCCGACGACTTTCGTGCGGGTGCGGATGGTGGCGCCGCGGTCGGCGGCGTCACGCGCGTTCAACACCACCAGCCGGGCATCGTTGACCCAGCCGTCCGAGTACTCGAAGGCCTTGTGAAACAGCGGCTTCAGCGGCTTGCCCGCCGGATCCTTGGACATGTCCAGTGTCCGGGTCGCCGGCAGCAATTTGCGGCCACCAATATGATCGTAGAGGAACAGGCCGAGCCGGATCAGCCAGGCCGGGCGCAGGCCCTTGGCATAGGGCAGCACGAAGCGCATCGGCCAGATGATGTGCGGCGCGTTCTTCCACAGAACCTCGCGCTCCATCAGCGCCTCGCGCACCAGCCGGAACTCGTAGAATTCGAGGTAGCGCAGACCGCCGTGGATCAGCTTGGTCGAGCCGGAGGAGGTTCCGCTGGCAAGATCGTTCATCTCGGCGAGAAATACCGAAAAGCCCCGCCCAACGGCGTCGCGGGCGATGCCGCAGCCATTGATGCCGCCACCGATGACGAAGATGTCACGGACTGCGTCCACAAATCCCTCCCGCGATTTCGCGTTGCAGCATTTTTGAGTTGTTACGAAACCGTATCGGGATTATTTCGAAATAAGAACGAATGTCAAACGAAATGTAACGGGACCGTGATCGATAGCCTAGCCGAGCGACGTTTCGATCAATTGAACCTCCGCTTCCTCGCAGATCTTACGCACCGACGGGATGTCGCAACGGTCGGTGATGAAGGTGTTGACTTGCGAGAGATGGCCGATGCGAACCGGCGCGGTGCGTTCGAACTTGGTCTGGTCGGAGACCAGGATGACATGCCTGGCATTGGCGATGATGGCTTGCGCCACTTTCACTTCGCGAAAGTCGAAATCGAGCAACGCGCCGTCATGGTCGATGGCCGAGGCGCCGATCACCGCATAGTCGACCTTGAACTGCCTGATGAAATCGACCGCGGCCTCGCCGACAACGCCGCCGTCGGAGCCGCGCACGACGCCGCCGGCGATTACCACCTCGATCGAAGGATAGATGCGCATCCTGTTGGCAACATTGATATTATTGGTGATGACCATCAGCCCGGTATGGTCGAGCAGCGCCTTGCTGACCGACTCGGTCGTGGTGCCGATGTTGATGAACAGGGAGGCGTTGTCGGGTATCAGCCTGGCCGCCGCGCGGCCGATGGCCTCCTTCTCGTCGGCGGCAATCTTGCGGCGCGCCTCATACTCCATGTTCTCGATGCCGGACGGGAACAGGGCCCCGCCATGGATGCGCGTCAGCAGCCGCTGGTCGCAGAGATCGTTGAGGTCCTTGCGGATGGTCTGTGGCGTCACGTTGAAATGCGTGGCGAGGTCATCGACCAGCACACGGCCATGGTCCTTCGCCATCTGGATGATCTCGGCATGGCGCGGCGACAAATACACTGAGAACCTCCCGTTTTCGTTTTTCTTGTTTGTAGCTGAAAACGAAAGCAATGAAAAGGGAGACGCCGGCTAATGAAATATCGATGATTGCAAAGGCGAACCGGGCAGATACGGCTCAGACCCGCTCCGCCACCTTGCGGGTGACAGCCGCGACTTTACCTGGCGAGCGGATCATCAGGAAATTGCCGGACCAGTATCCCGGGATCCGCCAAGTGCCTTTGATCTCGGTTGCATCACCGTTGATGATGCCGCTGTAGTGAATCGGGTGCGCCTTCAATTCGGCCTTGTCGTATGTCTTGGTAAAGGAGACGGCGTTGCCCTCTCGCTGCCCCTGCAGGCTTGCGTATCTTGCCGTGCTGGTCGCCGCCGGTTCGTGGGTCATCCCCGTCAAGCTGGTTGCCGTCTCGATCAGCGTTGCAACGAAGGAAACCGGCGGCAGTTCGCGCGGATAGAAATAGCGCCCGCTCCAGACGCCCGTCAGATTCTGGCTAACCCCTTCAGCCCTTCCGGCCATATGCTTGCTCGCAAGTCCTTGCTGGCTTGCCCCGGCGGCGGCAACCACCCGGGCAATCCCTGTCAGTCCTTCGGGGATCTTGCACACTCGCAGATGACAGTGAAGGCGGTATCGACATCGGCCGCGGTTGTCTCGAACTGGCCTGCCTGGAAGCGGATGGCGACCCGCCCATCGACACGCGTCTGCGTCAGGTAGATACGGCCGTCATTGTTGATGGCGTCGACCAGACGCAGATTGTGCTCGTCGCAGTCAGCGCCGGATGTGGCGCGATGCCGGAACGAGAACAGCGACAGCATCGGCTGGCTGGCGAGCTCGAAATCCTCCTCCTCGGCCAGGCGCGCTGCTATGCCTTCGCTCCAGGCGACGTGATTGCGGATCATGGTGCGCAGCGCCTCGAGGCCATGGGCGCGCAGCAGGAACCACAGCTTCAGCGCCCGGAAGCGACGGCCGAGAGGCACCGACCATTCGGAGTAGTTGATGATGCCGTCATGGCCGCGAGTTTTCAGATAGTCCGGCTTGATCGCCAGCGTGCGCACGAGATCCTCCGGCTGGCGGACGAACTGGATCGAGCAGTCGAATTGCGCGCCCAGCCATTTGTGCGGGTTGAAGACGATCGAGTCCGCGCCCTCGACACCGGTCCAGAAATGCCGGTATTCCGGACAGATCATCGCCGATCCGGCCCAGGCGGCGTCGATATGCAGATAGAGCCCCTGGCGTTTGGCCACCGCGGCCACTTCAGCGATGTCGTCGGTGCCGCCGGTGCTGGTGCCGCCGACGCACGCGATGATGCCGGCCGGCAATAGGCCGGCCGCGCGGTCGGCAACAATCGCCGCTTCCAAAGCCGCGGTATCCATGGCGCGGTAGGTGCCGGCGACGGGAATGCGGACGAGGTTTTCCTCGCCAATGCCGGCGACCCAGATGGCGCGGTCGATCGAGGTGTGCACCTGGTCGGAGGAATAGACGCGCAGCCTGCCCTGCCCGGAAAGACCCTTCTTGTTGCCCTGCCAGTCGAGCGTGCGCTCGCGCATGGTCAACACGGCGGCCAGCGTCGCCGATGATGCGGAGTCCTGGATCACGCCGGAAAAGCCTTCGGGCAGGCCGAGCGCCTGGCGCATCCAGTCGACGATGCGCGTCTCAAGCTCTGTCGCCGCCGGCGAAGTCTGCCACAGCATGCACTGCGCGGCCATCGCAGAGACCAGATATTCGGCAACCACCGAGACGGGTGCTGCATTGGCCGGGAAATAAGCAAAGAAACGCGGATGCTGCCAATGCGTCATGCCGGGCACGATCTTGGCTTCGAAATCGGCGAAGATCGTCTCCATCGATTCCGCGGCCTCCGGCGGAGAAGCTTCGATGCTCCTGAAGATCTCGCCCGGCGCTATGGCAGGTCGCACGGGCCGATCGCGAAGGCCGGCGCGGTAATCAGCGCCCCAGTCGGCGGCGCGCCTCGACCAGTCGCGGAATTGCTCGTTGTCCATGGATCCTCCCGACGCGCCGATCAGCCAGCCGTTTGAATTTTGATTAACATGTTAAATAGAGACAGGCAACCGCGACGAAGGTTCCCGCGCTACCCCGGAAAATCCGGCAGGCTGGCAAAGGCCGTCTTCAACGCGTTCGACCAGCCTTCGGAAATAGCACGATAATATCGATCGTCCTGGCCGATGCGCTTTTTCAAACCCACCGTGAACGTGTCCTCCTCCAGGAACAGCAGGTCGAGAGGCAGGCCGACGGACAGGTTCGATTTCAGCGTCGAATCGAACGATACCAGCAAGAGCTTGACCGTTTCAGCCAGGCTCATCGTCCTTTCATAGGCACGGATGATGATCGGCTTGCCGTATTTGGTCTCGCCGATCTGGAAGAACGGCGTGTCGTCGGTCGATTCGATGAAATTGCCCTCGGGATAGATCATGAACAGCCGTGGCGGGCTGCCCTTGATCTGGCCGCCGAGGATGAAGGAGGCGTTGAAATAGGAATCCGCCTTTTCGCCGGCAGGCGACGAGCTGGCGATGACTTCCTTGACGGTGTCGCCGACCAGCCGCACCGTCTGGTACATGGATGGGGTCTCGAGCAGCGTGGCGTGGCGTTCCGCCACCGCCTTGGTGCGCTCGTCGAGCAGGCTGACCACGGCCTGAGTCGTAGCCAGATTGCCGGCCGACATCAGTACGATGACGCGCTCGCCTGGCTCTTCCCAGACATGCATCTTCTTGAAAGTGGAGATCGAATCCATCCCTGCATTGGTGCGCGTGTCCGACATGAACACGAGCCCACGATCGATCTTGAGGCCGACGCAATAAGTCATGGAATCTCTTCAGGCAGCAATCTTGCCGGAGACTACTGCTCTACCGTGACGGTGACTGCAAGCTGTTCCTCCGCCTGTCCCAGTCGAATTCCCGACACCGGCGAGGCGTCGCGATAATCACGGCCGGTGGCTACCCTGACATAGCGTTCATCGGGGGAAATGCCGTTGGCGGCGTCGAAGGCGACCCAGCCGAGACCCTGAACATGGGCTTCGGCCCAGGCATGGCTTGCCGCCTGCTCGATGGCCGCATCCATCATCAGATAGCCACTGACATAGCGGGCCGGAAAACCCATGACGCGGGCTGCGGTGACAAAGATGTGGCTGTGATCCTGGCAAACGCCGGTCTTCAGCGCCAATGCCTCTTCCGCCGGGGTCGTCACGCTGGTGGTGCCCGGCGTGTAGGCGACGCGCTCGACGATCAGCGCCATCAGCCGATGCAGCCTTTCGATGTCGGTACCTTTGCCGACCGCCGCGGCAAGCTCGCTTATGCCCCCGCCGGGGATGGTCAAAGCTGTCTCCTGGCTGAACAGCCACAGCGGCGCAAAGCCGTGATGCGGACCCGAGACGCCCGCTGTGTCGCGCGTGACAACCTCGCCGGAGGCCTCGACGGTGATGAAGTCGCGCTCGCCCTCGACGCTCAACAGCCTGTTATCGTTGCCGAAATGGTCGTTAAAGCGGACTTCCTCGCGCGCGCCCTCGATCTTCAGCGCCCAGGACAGCACGGTCTGCGTCGGGCCACTGACCGGTAACAGGCGTAGCCGCTGCAACAGATAGTGCACCGGCGCGTCGTAGCGGTATTCGGTACGGTGGGTGATCTTGAGCCGCATGCCTATTTTCCGTTTGTAAGCATGATCTTATCCGAAAACCGGGTCCCACTTGTCGCTAGCGCGGCCCTCCGGTTCGCGATCATGCTCAATTGAACCGGTAATCTTGTGCGATCTCTTCGCCAAGCTTGGTGTTGTCTTGAATGAACCTGGCCAGGAATTCGTGCAGGCCGGCGTCGAATATGTCCTTGATCGACCCTGCCTGCAGCATCGCCTGTGTCCTGTCGACGGTGGCGTGGCAGGCATGACGGTCGCCATAGTCGTCGCCCAGGAACTTCAGATGCTCGGCGAGAAAACGATAACAGAAGGTCAGCGAACGCGGCATGCGCACATTGAGGATCAGATAGTCGGCAATATTGGTCGGTTTGTAGTCGGCCTCATAGACCCAGCGATAGGAACGGTGCGCCGACACCGAGCGCAGGATCGATTCCCACTGGTAGTTGTCGAGGCTCGAGCCGACCCAGGAGATCGACGGCAGCAGCACGTAGTATTTCACGTCGAGGATGCGTGCCGTGTTGTCGGCCCGCTCGACATAGGTGCCGAGCTGCGAGAAGTCGAAGATCTCGTTGCGCAGCATCGTGCCGTAGAACGAGCCGCGGATCAGCGCCGTCTCGCGTTTGATGGCGTCGAGCACACTCGGCAGGTCGCGCTCGTCGATCGGCTTTGCCAGCATGCGCTTCAGGGCCATCCAGGCTTCGTTGATGCTCTCCCAGGTCTCGCGCGTCAGCGCGGTGCGCACCATGCGGGCATTGTTGCGAGCGGTCTCGATCGCCGACATCGTGCTCGACGGGTTCGAGGTGTCGCGCAGCAGGAAGTCGGCGACGTTGGCGGCGGTATAGTCCTTGTATTTCTGCGTGAAGGTGACGTCGGAGCCGGCGCTGAGCAGCACCGAATTCCACTCTTCCGACGCGCTCTGGGTGCGGGTCAGAGCCATGCGAAGGCCGGCATCGACCAGACGCGCCATGTTTTCCGCCCGCTCGATATAGCGGTTCATCCAGTAGAGCCCGTTGGCGGTGCGGCCGAGAAGCATGTGAAGTGGCCTTCGGGCTAGTGAGTAGGGAATAGTGAGTAGGGATTAGTAAGCATTTGAATCTCTGTGGAATATGGCATTTCTTGTCCCTCTACTGCCTACTGCCTACTGCCTACTGCCTACTGCCTACTGCCTACTGCCTATTGCCTACTGCCCTATTCCCTACCTAATCGTCCAACACCCACGTATCCTTCGTGCCGCCGCCTTGCGAGGAATTCACGACCAACGACCCCTCCTTCAGCGCCACCCGCGTCAAGCCGCCGGGAACGATCTGGATTCGGTCGGAGACCAGAACATAGGGCCTGAGATCGACATGGCGCGGCGACAGGCCTTTTTCGGTCAGGATCGGGCAAGTCGACAGCGCCAGCGTCGGCTGGGCGATGTAGTTGGAGGGCTTCGCCTGCAGCTTCTTGGCGAAATCCTGGCATTCCTTCTTGGTCGCAGCCGGGCCGACCAGCATGCCGTAGCCGCCGGAGCCGTGCACTTCCTTGATGACCAGCTCATGGATGTGTTCGAGCACGTATTTCAGGCTGTCGGGCTCCGAGCAGCGCCAGGTCGGGATGTTGCCGAGGATGGCCTTGCGGCCGGTGTAGAACTCGACGATGTCGGGCATGTAGGAATAAATCGCCTTGTCGTCGGCGATGCCGGTTCCCGGCGCGTTGGCGATGGTGATGTTGCCGGCGCGGTAGACGTCCATGATGCCGGGCACGCCAAGGGCCGAGTCCGGCCGGAAGGTCAGCGGATCGAGGAAGGAATCGTCGACGCGCCGGTAAAGCACGTCGATCTGCTTGTAGCCTTCGGTCGTGCGCATAGCGACGTGGCCGTCTACAACGCGCAGATCCTGGCCTTCGACCAGTTGCACGCCCATCTGGTCGGCGAGGAAGGCATGTTCGAAATAGGCGGAGTTGAAGCTGCCCGGCGTCAGCACGGCAATGGTCGGTGCGCCCTTGGTGCTTTGCGGCCGCACTGCCGCCAGCGACTTGCGCAGCAATTGCGGATAATTCTCCACCGGCCGCACCTTGATCTGCTGGAACAGCTCGGGAAAGAGCTGCATCATCGTCTCGCGGTTCTCCAGCATGTAGGAGACCCCCGACGGCGTGCGCGCATTGTCCTCCAGCACGTAGAACTCGTTCTCCGAGATCCGGACGATATCGACGCCGATAATGTGGGTGTAGACGCCGGCCGGTGGCCGCACTCCGATCATTTCCGGCAGGAACGCCTCGTTCCTGGCGATCAGCTCCCTCGGCACGCGGCCGGCGCGCAGGATTTCCTGGCGGTGGTAAATGTCGTCGAGGAAAGCGTTCAGCGCCTGCACGCGCTGCTCGATGCCTTGCGTCAGCCTTCGCCATTCATTGCCGGAGATGATGCGCGGCACGATGTCGAAGGGGATCAGCCGCTCGGAGGCTTCCTGCTCGCCATAGACGGCGAAGGTAATGCCGGTCTTGCGGAAGACGCGCTCGGCGTCCTGCATCTTTTCGGTAAGCCTGGCCGGATCCTGCTCCTTCAGCCAGCGGTCGTAAGCCGTATACGGTTGTCTCAGCCCGGAAACTTCCGGAAGCATTTCATCGAACGCTGCCAATCGCATACTCCCCTGTGACGCCATTTCACTGGCGTCGCGGGAGAAAATCAAGCGCAATCGGTGATTTGGAGGATATCGGCGATCAGTATGTTTCGACTGCCCAAAATTCGGGCAGTCGGAACGGGACCTTAATCAGGCTCTGCCTTGTCGCCGGGCAAGTGCCTGATGCGGCCATAGCAGTTCACCGTTTCATGGCAACGGCGACCTGCCATGGCTTTTTGCTTCGACGCAATTCCGGACGGAAAACCGCTTCACACTTTTCCTGGAATTGCTTTAGAAAGCGCGGAAAGTGACGACCGTGAAGGTGTCCTTGATTCCGGGAATAATCTGTACCTTCTCGTTGACGAAGTGACCAACATCTTCCTCGTCGTCGACGTAGAATTTGGCAAGCAGGTCGTAATTGCCGGCGGTCGAGTAGATTTCCGAGGCGATTTCGGCATCGGCGAGCGCGCTGGCGACCTCGTAGGACTTGCCCAGATCGCACTTTATCTGCATGAAAAACGTCTTCATTGCCGGTCCCGATCAAGCTTCAGCACACAAGCGGCCCTTGTGGCAGACTGCCGCCCGGCTTTCAAGCATCAGGCCGAGCGCGCCTTGGCGACGGCTTGTCTCAGTTCGGACACCGGCATGCCGCGCCGATACAAGTTGCCGCCGATGACCAGGGCTGGCGTGCCGCGCAGCTTGAACGCCGTCGCCTGGACTTCGGTGCGGACAAGGGCAGCGTCGATATCGGGTTCACGGATGGCGAGGTCGGCACGCACCATCGCCACATCGACACCGACGGAAGAAAGGATGTCGTTGGTGCGGCGTTCCGAAAGGCCGCGCTGGTTGGTCATCAGCGCATCGACCGCCGCGCCATAGTGTTCGCCGCTCAGCAGCGTCACCCGCGCCGCGTCGCGCGACACGTCGCCGAAGATCGGCCAGTCCTTCATCACAAGCCGAACGCCGCTGTCCTCTTCCATCAACTTCTTCAGTTCGACGAAGACGAGCTTGCAGATCGGGCACTGATAGTCGACGAATTCGGCGATGGTGACGTCGCCATCGGGGTTGCCGAGCGCTGGAATGGCGGGATCAAAGGCGACTTCCGTGACGGTCGGCCCAGTGCTTGCCCAGGCGGGCAAGGGGGCCAAAACTGCGAGGCTTGCCGCGCCCTTCAGCAAAAGGCGCCGGTCGATCGGCTGCTTGAACATGGTCGTCCCCTGGTTGCGCGAACGGGTCCCCACCCGTCCCTACGATGCGCGCCCCGCGTTAAAGGAGGCTTAAGCATGATCATGTGGCACTTGCGTGGCGAATATTGCGGTTGCTGAAACCGTGAGGCTCCGCAAAGCGTATGGTATGATGCGTCCCGGGACAGGTTTTGTTGGGGGACAATGGAGACAGGCCATGCGCCGCACCGCATTCGCAGTTGTTTCATTGCTGTTCGCGTTGTTCGTGTCGGCAGCCCTTGCCGGCGACGCCGAAGTCAAGGCCGGCCAGGCCGTCATCGATGGTCAGTTGAAGGCGCTCATCGCCAATGATGGCGCCAAGGCGTACAGTTTCGCCGCTCCAAATGTGAAGCGCATCTTTCCGACCGTCGACACCTTCATGAACATGGTGACCAACGGCTATCCGCCGGTGCGCCAGCCGCAGAGCTATTCCTTCGGCAAGGTCGAGCAGATGGGGCCAACTTCGCTAATCCAGCAAGTGCTGATCGTTGGGCCCGACGGCAAGGACTATGAGGCGGTCTACACGCTGGAACAGCAGCCCGACGGCAGCTTTCAAATCACCGGCTGCAGCTTGCGCGCAGCGAATTCGCTCAGCACCTAGATGTGCTTATAGCACCGGAATATCGCCCCTCGCCCATCCCTCTGAAATGTCTGATGTGCGCGCCTCAAAGGCCCGGGCCTCGATCGCGGCGCGAATGTCCTGCATCAGCTTCTGATAGTAGGACAGGTTGTTCCAGGTCAGAAGCATCGCCCCCAGCGCCTCTTGCGAGCGCACGAGATGGTGCAGATAGGCGCGTGAGTAGTCGCGCGCGGCTGGGCAGTCGCTCTCCTCATCCAGCGGCCGCGGATCGTCCGCGTGGCGGGCATTCTTGAGATTGACCTTGCCGCGCCTGGTATAAGCCAGGCCATGGCGGCCGGCGCGGGTCGGCATGACGCAGTCGAACATGTCGATGCCGCGCGCCACCGATTTCATGATGTCGTCCGGCGTGCCGACGCCCATGAGATATCGAGGCTTGTCGTCAGGCAATTCCGGACAGGTGATCTCCAGCATATCCAGCATCACCGCTTGCGGTTCGCCGACGGCCAGGCCGCCGACCGCATAGCCCTTCAGCTCCATCGCGCTCAGCGCCTGCGCCGAACGCACCCTGAGAGCTGCGTTGTCGCCACCCTGGACGATGCCGAACATCGCCTTGCCGGGCTGATCGCCGAACGCTGTCTTGCAGCGCTCGGCCCAGCGCAGCGACAGCTCCATCGCGCGCTCGATCTGCTTGAGGTCGGCCGGCAGCGCTGTGCATTCGTCGAGCTGCATCTGGATGTCGGAATCGAGCAGGCCCTGGATCTCGATCGAGCGCTCCGGCGACATCTCGTAGGCAGCGCCGTCAATGTGCGAGCGAAAGGTGACGCCCTTCTCGGTCAATTTTCTGAGCTTCGACAGCGACATGACCTGAAAACCGCCACTGTCGGTCAGGATCGGCTGCGGCCAGCGGGCGAATTCATGCAACCCACCAAGCCGCGCCACGCGCTCGGCGCCGGGGCGCAGCATCAGATGATAGGTATTGCCCAGGATGATGTCGGCGCCGACGCCGCGCACCTGGTCCATATACATGGCCTTGACCGTGCCGCCGGTGCCGACCGGCATGAAGGCCGGCGTGCGGATTTCGCCGCGCGGCATGGTGATGGAACCGCGCCGCGCCTTGCCGTCGGTGGCGAGGATCTTGAAGGTGAATGTCTCAGCCATTGAATTCCCTGTCATGGACAGGCGCGCCCGGCGCCTGTCTGTCGAGCGACTGCCGGTAGTGGATGCAGCCGCGCATGAATCTCGGCCAGGGCGGCACGGCAATCGATGGATCGGTCTTTTCCGGCAACAGATCCCACAGATCGGGGTGATGCCAGCACAAATCGTGGCCGGTGGCATCGCGATGCTGGCGAATGCCGGCACGCAATTTCTTCACTTCGGCGATCAGGCTCTCGCGATCAAAAGCTTGCAGGTCATCGTCCATCGCTCATCTCCGCTCGATAAAGCAGGCTTGCGTCTCCGTAGGAATAGAACCTGTAATCGTTCCCAATGGCATGCGCGTAAGCCGCACGCATCGTATCCAGACCGCTGAAAGCCGAAACCAGCATGAATAGCGTCGAACGCGGCAGGTGGAAATTGGTCATCAGCAGGTCGGCGGTCTTGAACCGATAGCCCGGCGTGATGAAGATGTCGGTCGGGCCGGACCAGGCGGTCAGCGAGCCATCAGGCCGTGCCGCGCTCTCCAGCAGGCGCAGCGAGGTCGTGCCGACAGCGATGATGCGCCCGCCCCGCGCCTTGGCGCCATTCAGAGCGTCGGCTGTTGCTTCGCTGACCGAGCCGGTCTCGGCATGCATCTTGTGGTCAGCGGTGTCGTCCGCCTTGACCGGCAGGAAGGTGCCGGCGCCGACATGCAAGGTGACGAAGCGGCGTTCGATGCCTTTTGCATCCAGCGCGGCAAACAGCTCCGGCGTAAAATGCAGGCCTGCGGTGGGGGCAGCGACTGCGCCCTCCTCCTTGGCATAGATTGTCTGGTAATCCGTCAGGTCGCGTGCGTCGTCGTCGCGCTTGGAGGCGATATAGGGGGGCAGCGGGATGTGGCCGACGGCGCGCAGCGCTTCGTCGAGAAATGGGCCGGAGAGGTCGAAGCCGAGCAACGCCTCGCCGGCGTCGCCCTTCTCGATCACCGTGGCGTCGAGTTGGTCGAGAAAACAGGAATTGCCGTCATGGCCGAAATGGATGCGGTCGCCGGCGGCGACGCGCTTGCCCGGCCGCATGAAGGCCAGCCAGCGGTCAGGCGCCATGCGCATATGCAGCGTGGCGTCGACCTGCGCCTGCGCTTCGCCGCGCCGCCTGATGCCTCTTAACTGGGCAGGAATGACCTTGGTGTCGTTGAAGACCAGAACATCGCCAGCCCTGAGCAAGGACGGCAGGTCGCCAACCGTGCGATCCGAAAGACCCTCGCCCGGCCTGACCACCAGCATTCTGGCGCTGTCGCGCGGCTCGGCCGGGCGAAGCGCGATGCGCTCCTCAGGCAGGTCGAAGTCGAAGAGGTCGACGCGCATCAGTAGAGCCGGACGAGCAGCGCTCCGGCCAACAGCAGCACCGCGCCGGCGATGCGGCCGAGCGAAATCTCGCGCACCGCCACGCCGAGGAAGCCGACGCGGTCGATCAGCATGCCGGCGAAGAGCTGGCCGGCAACCAGGAACGCCATCAACGCGGCTGCACCGATGCGCGGCGTAAGAATGGTCGACAGGGTGACATAGAAACCGCCGAGCATGCCGCCGGCGATGAACAGCCAAGGTGCCGGCGCCTTCCAGTCGAGCGAGATGTCCTGCAGCCGCACAACGGCAATGGAGATGATACCAAGCACGATCGCGCCCGACAGGAACGAGAAGGCAGCAGCCGCGACCGGGAGTCCCAGGCCGCGCGCCAGCTGCGAGTTGATCGGCGCCTGGACGGCGATGAAGGCGCCTGACAGGATGCCGAGCAGCGACCAGACCACGCCCATCATCGTCCTTTGTCCTTACTTGACGTCGGCCGCGACCTTCAGCGACACGATCTTGTCGGGATCGACCACCGGCTCGCCGCGCTTGATCTTGTCGACATTGTCCATGCCTTCGATGACCTGGCCCCAGACCGTGTACTGGCGGTTGAGGAAGGCGGCATCGTCGAAGCAGATGAAGAACTGCGAATTGGCCGAGTTCGGGTTCTGCGAACGGGCCATCGAGCAGGTGCCGCGGCCATGGTTGGCGTTGGAGAACTCAGCCTTCAGGTCCGGCTTTTCCGAGCCGCCCATGCCCGCACGCGACGGCGCGAAGGTCGGCTTCGACGAATTGCCGAACTTCACGTCGCCGGTCTGCGCCATGAAGCCTTCGATGACGCGGTGGAAGACCACGCCGTCATAGGCGCCTTCGCGGGCCAGTTCCTTGATGCGGGCGACGTGGCCGGGAGCCAAATCGGGGAACAGTTCGATGACGACCTTGCCCTTGGTCGTTTCCAGGATGAGCGCGTTCTCGCGGTCCTTGATCTCAGCCATGTCGTATATCCTTTATCTCAGAAAACAGATTGATTTGATTGGTTTACTTGTCGGCGGCGATGCGTACCTTGATCATGCGGTCGGGCTCGCTGACCGTGCCGTTGTCGGCCTCGTCGCCCTTCTTGATCTTGTCCACCAGCTCCATGCCGCTGACGACACTGCCAACGATGGTGTACTGGCCATCGAGGTTCGGCGCCGGCGCGAACATGATGAAGAACTGCGAGTTGGCGGAGTTCGGGTCCTGCGAGCGGGCCATGCCGAGCGTGCCGCGCTTGAAATGTTCGCTCTGCGAGAATTCGGCCGGCAGGTCGGGCAGGTCTGAACCGCCGGTGCCGACGGCCTCGGGGCTGAACCCCTTCTTCATGTTGCCGAACTTGACGTCGCCGGTCTGCGCCATAAAGCCGTTGATGACCCGGTGGAATGCGACATCGTTATAAGCGCCTTCACGCACCAGCTTCTTGATCTGCGCGACATGCTTGGGTGCCAGGTCGGGGCGTAGCGCGATGGTGACGTCGCCGTTCTTCAAGGTGATGACCATGGTGTTTTCCGGTTCGGCGGCGAAGGCCGAAACGGATGCGGTCACGAGACCGGCAAGCACGACGAGGAACGAGGCGAGCTTTTTCAGCTGCATAAGGGATCTCCGAAGGTCTTTGTTAGGGTGCATGTCGTTGCCCCAAAAACCGGCATCCACTTTGGGGCGACATGCACTATTTCGCGAATTTGGCGGTGAGCGCACCGGCAACGGCGGCCGGTACGAAGGGACGGATGTCTCCGCCCATCGAGGCTATCTGGCGCACAAGTGTGGCGGTAATGGTGCGTACCGATGGGCTGGCGGGCAGAAAAACCGTCTGCAGTTCCGGCGCCATGGTCTCGTTCATGCCGGCCATCTGCATCTCGTAATCGAGATCGGTGCCGTCGCGCAGGCCGCGGATCATGATCGAGGCGCCATGCTTGCGGGCCGCGTCGATGACCAGCCCGTCAAAGGCGACGACCTTGATACGGTCGCCGTCGCGGCCGAATTCGGCCTTGGTCGCGGCCTCGATCAGCTTCACCCGTTCGTCGAAGGAAAACAGCGGCGTCTTGCCGGGGTGAGTGCCGATCGCCGCATAAACCGTGTCGGCGACAGCCAGCGATGCCTTCAGGACATCGAGATGGCCGTTGGTCAGCGGGTCGAAGGAGCCGGCATAAAGGGCGATGCGATCGGTCATGGGAGGTGCTTCTAGCGGGGCATTGGGCGGAAGGCAAATGCGATTGGGAACATCTGTGTGAACCTTTTCGCAGACATGAACGACAGATGAATGCCTTGATCACGAAGACTTCACGCCGCGTTCGCTAGTTTGCACTTCGGAAGATGAAACCAAAACCCGATCTAACCGTTGGATAGGCGCAGGAGAACACGCACATGCTGATCTACATGCTCGCCACCGCAATGACCGTCGCCATGCTGATCGCCACCGCATTCGGATTGCATAGCGAGGCAGAGCGCGTCCGTGTCCGCACAAAGCGGTTCGAAGGTTTCGGCGCTCGCTGGCCCCACCGTCGCCCCTGATTTATTGCTAGTTTCTTGTTTGCGCCGGCCCATCGGGCCGGCGTTGTTGCTCAAACCTATTCGGTGCTGTCCGGTACGGCATCTCCGGCGCCGGCCTCAATGACACCCTCTTCGACATCCTCGTCGGCCTGCGGCTCCGAAATCCGTTCGACCGAAACCACCTTCTCGCCTTCGGCGGTGTTGAAGATGGTCACGCCCTTGGTGGCGCGGCTGGCGAAACGGATACCGTTGACCGGCACCCGGATGACCGTGCCGCCATCCGAAACCAGCATGATCTGGTCGTCATTGCCGACCGGGAAAGTCGCCACCAGCTGGCCGATCTCGGCCACCTTCGACACGTCGGTGGCGCGGATGCCTTTGCCGCCGCGTCCGGTCAGGCGGAAATCGTAGGATGACGAGCGCTTGCCGTAGCCATATTCGGTCACCGTCAGCACATACTGCTCATGCGCCTTGAGCTCTTCGTAACGGCTGTCGGAAAGCTCGGTCTCCTCGCCAATCTCCTCATTGGTGAGTGCAATCTCTTCTTCCTCGCCGGTCACCTCGGCGGCAAGCCGCCGCTCCAGTGCTGCCCGCTTGAGGTAGGCGGAGCGTTCCGCCGGTGAAGCATCGACATGCTCGATCACCGACATGGAGATGATGCGGTCGGTCTCGGCCATGCTTATGCCGCGCACGCCGACCGAATTGCGGCTCTGGAAGACGCGCACATCGCCAACGCGGAAGCGGATGCACTGGCCGGAGCTGGCGGTCAAAAGCACATCGTCATTGTCTGTGCAGGTCTCGACGCCGAGAATCTCGTCGCCCTCCTCCTCCAGCTTCATGGCGATCTTGCCATTGCGGTTGACCTGGACGAATTCGGACAGCTTGTTGCGGCGCACGGTGCCGCGCGTGGTGGCGAACATGACGTCGAGTTCGCCCCAGCTGGTCTCGTCCTCGGGCAGCGGCATGATGGTGGTGATGCGCTCGCCCTGCTCCAGCGGCAGCATGTTGATCAGCGCCTTGCCGCGCGACTGCGGATTGCCGATTGGCAGCCGCCAGACCTTTTCCTTGTAGACGATGCCGCGCGAGGAGAAGAACAGCACCGGCGTATGCGTGTTGGCCACAAACAGCCGGGTGACGAAATCCTCTTCCTTGGTCGACATACCGGAGCGGCCCTTGCCGCCGCGGCGTTGCGCCCGGTAGAGCGACAGCGGCACGCGCTTGATGTAGCCGGAATGGCTGACGGTGACGACCATGTCCTCGCGCTGGATCAGGTCCTCGTCTTCCATGTCGGCGCCGCCGTCGGTGAGCTCGGTGCGGCGCGGCGTGCCGAACTCGTCGCGCACGGCGGCAAGCTCGTCCTTGACGATCTGCTGGATGCGGGCGCGGGACGACAGAATGTCGAGGTAATCCTTGATCTCGTCGCCGATCGTGTTCAGCTCGTCGGCGATTTCGTCACGGCCGAGCGCGGTCAGGCGCTGCAGGCGCAGTTCGAGGATTGCGCGCGCCTGTTCCTCGGAGAGGTTGTAGGTGCCATCCTCATTGATGCGATGGCGCGGATCGTCGATAAGCAGAATCAATGACTCCACGTCCCCGGAGGGCCAGCGCCGCTCCATCAACTGCTCGCGCGCCGTCTGCGGATCGGGCGCGGTGCGGATCAGCTTGATCACTTCGTCGATGTTGGCGACGGCGATGGCGAGGCCGACCAGCACGTGGGCGCGGTCGCGCGCCTTGCGCAGCAGGAATTTCGTGCGCCGGCTAATCACCTCTTCGCGGAAGCTGACAAACGCCTTCAGCATGTCGGTCAGGTTCATCACTTCCGGCTTGCCGCCGTTCAGCGCCACCATATTGGCGCCGAAGGAGGTCTGCAGCGGCGTGAACCGGTAAAGCTGGTTGAGAATGACGTCGGCGACAGCGTCGCGCTTCAGCTCGATGACGACGCGGTAGCCCTGGCGGTCGCTTTCGTCGCGAATGTCGGAAATGCCTTCGATGCGCTTGTCGCGCACCAGCTCGGCCATTTTCTCGATCATCGAGGCCTTGTTCACCTGGTACGGGACTTCCGTGATGATGATCGATTCACGGTCGTTTCCGCGCTGTTCGACATTGACCTTGCCGCGCATGACGATGGAGCCACGGCCAGTCGCATAGGCGCTGTAGATGCCGGAACGGCCGAGCACGATGCCGCCGGTCGGGAAATCGGGACCCGGAATGATCTCCATCAGCGCCGGCAAATCGATCGCCGGATTGTCGATGATGGCGATGGCGCCGTTGCAGATCTCGGCCAGATTGTGCGGCGGAATGTTGGTGGCCATGCCGACGGCAATGCCGCCGGAACCGTTGACCAGAAGGTTGGGGAAGCGGGCCGGCAGCACCTTCGGTTCGGTGTCGGATGCGTCATAAGTCTCCTGGAAATCGACGGTTTCCTTGTCGATGTCCTCCAAGAGTTCATGCGCGACCTTGGTCAGCCGGGATTCGGTGTAGCGCATCGCCGCCGGCGGATCGCCGTCGATGGAGCCGAAATTACCCTGCCCGTCGATCAGCGGCACGCGCAGCGACCAGTCCTGCGCCATGCGCACCAAGGCGTCGTAGATCGAGGCGTCGCCATGCGGATGGTATTTACCCATCACGTCGGCGACCGGGCGGGCCGACTTCACATATTTGCGGTTCCAGTGATAGCCGCTCTCATGCGCCGCATAGAGAATGCGGCGGTGCACCGGCTTCAGGCCGTCGCGCACATCGGGCAGCGCACGGCTGACGATGACGCTCATGGCGTAAGAGAGGTAGGAGCTCTGCATCTCCTCGATGATGGAGATGGGCTCGATGCCGGTAGGGCCGCCGTCGGCGCCGCGCGGGGGTTTTTGGTCGGTCAAATCGGATCACAATCTAATCAGGAATCACTGACCGCTTATATAGGAAGCACGGCCGAAACTCCAATATTCGTGGTGCTTTTCCAATGAGGATTTCAGTGGCAAATTCAAATGGATACCTCTGATTGCGACGATTTGGCCATAACGCATTCGCCGCCGCCAGCGGCAAAAGCCTGCGAAGGACAGTTTTCCAAGCCAAGAGCTTATCTGGAGGCAGACAGACGCGTCAGCGGGTAGCCACCCGCCCGGCGCGATAGTGGCCAGGCGTCTCACCCATGACGCGCCGGAAACGGCGGTTGAACGTCGACAAATCGTTGAAACCGGCCCCGAAGGCGATTGCCGAGATGGCATCGCCTGACATGCGTAGCCGCACCGCCGCGCGGTGCAGCCGGGTTCTCAGCAGAAACTGATAGGGCGTCATGCCGGCGACCCGCCGGAATGTGCGCAGGAAATGATACGGGCTGGTCGCCGTCGCGCCGGCAAGCTCGGTGAGCGAGACCGGCCGGTCGGCATTGAGCTCGATCTGCCGCACCGCCTCGGCAACCCGTTTCTGGTCGCGGCGGCTCGGCGGTCGAACGCCAGGCACCGCATCGCTGGCGACGGGCAGTGCTGCGCCGGCAACTGCCAGTACTGCGCCCGCAATTCGCAGGCCAAGCTCCTCGAAGGCGTCGATATCGGCCGTCTCCCGCGCCGCTTCGGCCTCGGCCAGCAGCGATGCGAGCGACGGCAAGGGCGGCAGATGCGGCACGCCGAAGGCGAGCTTGCTCGCGCCGGGCACGTCGCTGGCGATGCGGTCGAGATAGGCCGGAGCGAAGTGGAAGGACAGGCAACGGTCGCCGGCGCCATGCTCATGCCCGCATTCATAGCAGGCGCCGACATTGCCGAGCAGGATCGCGCCCGGCGCCAGCATGGCGGCGCCCTGGCTGGTGCGGTAGCGGAAGGTGCCGCTGGTGACAGCGGCAACGCAGAAGGTGTCGTGCGCCTCCTCGAACGGGCGGTCGCCGGCGCCAGCCGTGCACAGCACGTCGCAGACATGCCAGCCCTGCCCCGATGCCAGCTTTTGTTCGCTCGTCGTCATGGCTTGAAAGATGGCAATTTTTCCCAAGCGCGACACCCGGTCGGGGCCTATCGCTTGCAGCCTCCTGACACAACGAAGGCAGCAAGTATGATCGGTACATCCTCCTTTGCCGAAGCGCTCCACAGCGACGGCCCCAATCCCGGCCTGGCTGAAAAGCTGGATCTCTACGGCCGCTTCGTCGGCGCCTGGACATTCGATGCCACGCGCCATCTCGAGGACGGCACGGTTTTCACCGGACGCGGCGAGGTGCATTTCGGCTGGGTCCTGGAAGGCAGGGCGATCCAGGACGTATGGATCCTGCCCGCACGGGATGCCGGCCCCTCGCCCTCGCTCGGCAAATGGACTTTCCATGGCACAACGCTGCGGGCCTATGATCCCGGCTCGGATGCCTGGCACATCTTCTGGAGCGACCCGCGCAACCAATACTACAGCCGCCAGCTTGGTCGCGCCGAAGGGGACACGATTGTGCAGGTCGGCGCCGACGGCACTGGTTCCTCGGTTCGCTGGAGCTTTTCGCGCATCACCAAGGACGGCTTCCGCTGGCTCGGCGAGCGTTCGCACGACGATGGCAAGACATGGCGTCTCGAAGTCGAGTTCCTGGCGCGCCGCGTCGCCCAGGACTGATGACGCAACATATTGCAAAAAAGGTGAAAAAACATACTTGACCATGTCTCGATCGGTGTCCGCGACACCAACGTTTCGAAGCCCTTCTACGATGCCGCGCTAAAGCCGCTCGGTTATTCTTGCCTCGGCCAGTCGCCAGGCTCACTGGGTTATGGTGCGCAAGCCGTCGCGCTGTGGGTGAACGACGCGGAGCGGCCAGTGCCATCGGACGAGAAGTTCGGTCTGCATTTCTGCTTTAGCGCGCCGACGAGGCAGAGTGTCGTCGCCTTCCATGCCGCCGCCTTGCGTGCAGGCGGCAGCGACAATGGCGCGCCGGGCCTGCGCGCCGACTATGGCGAGGACTATTACGCTGCCTTCATCGTCGATCCCGACGGCTATCGCCTGGAGGCCTATTGCAACGCTGCCGCCTAACATAGCCGGCGTCTCCGGTATCGGCATCTCAGACGGTTCCCACCGGGCAGGCTTTGCTCTACCACTATCGTGGCGCAGGGGTCCGGCCCGGCGGGAGGGGTCAGCGATGCCGAGTTTCGACAGCCTGTTCAACGCCTTCGTCACCATTCTGGTGACCATCGACCCGCCAGGTCTCGCGCCGCTCTTCCTCGCGGTGACACGCGGCATGAACCGCGAGGAACGTCAGCAGGTTTCGGTGCGCGCCTCGATCATCGGCTTCCTGGTGATGGCGCTGTTTGCGGTGGCCGGGGCGTCCATCCTGTCGGTGTTCGGCATCACGCTGCCGGCTTTCCGCGTCGCCGGCGGGTTTTTGCTGTTCTTCATCGCGTTCGAAATGGTGTTTGAGCGCCGCCAGGACCGCAAGGAGAAGATCGGCGACGTTGCCATCACCAAGGACATGATCCACAACATCGCGGCCTTCCCGCTGGCGATCCCGCTGATCGCCGGCCCCGGTGCGATTTCGGCGACCGTGCTACTGTCGGGCTCGTTTCAGGGTTTTGCAGCACAAGCGGCGCTGGTCGGCATCATCTTCGTCTGCCTTGCCATCACCTATCTGGTGTTCGTGCTGTCGGAGCGCATCGACCGCATCCTCGGCCAGACCGGCCGCTCGATCCTCACCCGCCTGCTCGGCGTCATCCTGGCCGCGCTTGCGGTTCAGTTCGTCGCGGATGGGATCAAGGCGCTGATGGCGGGGTGAACGGCAGCCCCTGCTCCCTGCTCCCTGCTCCCTGCTCCCTGCTCCCTGCTCCCTGCTCCCTACTCCACCGCCGTATCGACGACCTCGAAATCGTGGGTGATGACAGCCGTCTTGGCCAGCATGGCCGAGGCCGAGCAGTATTTCTCGATCGACAGGTTGATGGCGCGCTGGACCTTGTCGCGCGACAGCGCGTGGCCCGTGACGATGAAATGCATGTGGATGCGGGTGAAGACTTTGGGGTCGGTTTCGGCCCGGTCGGCGTCGAGTTCGACAACACAGTCCTCGATCGCCTCGCGGCCTTTTTCGAGGATGTGGACGACATCATAGGCCGAGCAGCCGCCGGTGCCGATCAGCACCAGTTCCATCGGGCTCGGACCCGGCGTCTTGCCTTCCGGCCCGGAGGCGGTTCCCAGCACAACCTTGTGGCCGCTGCCGGACTCGCCGACGAAGGTGCGCTCCTCGACCCATTTGATCCGTGCTTTCACGGCAATCTTCCTTCAGAAAGCGTCACTGGCCGAAGACGACCGTGTGCATGATCCGCCCCGGCAGCAGCGTGAACACGCCGGCGCCGATCAGGGCGAAAACATACAGCGATATCATGACCCTGCGATGTTTGGCGACCCGATGCATATGCGCGTGCCAGACCGCCAGCGGCACGGCGATCAACACTAAAATCGACAAGAGATGGATCGGGCTGAACGGACCGACGAGGCGTATCTGCTGGATCCAGAAACTGGAGATGGCGACGACCAGCATCAGCGCCGCCCAGGTATAGCCGACGACACGATGACGCGTCGTGCCTTTCGGCAGCGCCAGTTGCGTAGCGCCAATGGCCAGCGCGGCAAGGGCCGCGAAGGCGTGCCATGGAATGGGAGGGCGCGCCGATAGAAGCGGTCCGAGCGACATCGCGCCCTCTCCTCAGATATCGCTGACTACCGTCAGCTCAGAACGGGATTTCGTCGTCCAGTTCGCGCGACGAGCCGCCGCCACCGCCGCCCTTGGAACCGCCGCCACCGCTGTTGCCGCCGCGGTTGAAGCTCTCATTGGGGCCAGACTGGCCGAAATCCGAGCCACGGCTCGCGCTGCCGCCGCCGGCGGCATAGTTGCCGACCTGACCGCCGCCCTCGCCGCGAGAATCGAGCATCTGCAGCTCGCCGCGGAATTTCTGCAACACGACTTCGGTCGTATACTTGTCGGCGCCGGTCTGATCCTGCCATTTGCGTGTCTGCAGCTGGCCTTCGACGTAAACCTTCATGCCCTTCTTCAGGTACTGCTCGGCGACCTTGGCGATCTGGTCATTGAAAATGACCACGTTGTGCCATTCGGTCTTTTCCTTGCGCTCGCCGGAGTTCTTGTCGCGCCAGCTTTCCGACGTGGCGATGCGGATGTTGACGACCGGGTCACCAGAATTCAGGCGGCGGATTTCAGGGTCCGCGCCGAGGTTGCCGACCAGAATGACCTTGTTGACGCTACCCGCCATGACAATTCTCCGCGCTCATCCGAAACAAATATCAAGTCGTTCACCTTACAGGCCGCGGACAATCCTGGCTTGCCGCGGCTGGCTTTTCCCACAAGGTTTTTGTTCCCTTTTCGTTCCTATACTGTTATCCACGGATTGTCAAGGAATGGCAGCAATCGCCGACGCGGGCGCGTGGATTTAGCTGACACGCAGGGGCGAGAAGCGGTGTCGTCAGCGCCGTTTTTTAACTGGTCGCAACGGACCGAAAAAGCCGCTCCACTCCATGCCCATGCCATGGGCGCGCTGTGCGATCACGGTTGGCGCCGACATCAGCCCGACTGCAGGTTCAGATTTCAGAGCCGGGTCATTCAGCAATTTCCCGATCGCGCGCCCGTGCCACCACACCTGAGCGACGAGCGCCGCTACCACCGCGATCAGGCCCCAGGTCCCCAATCCTTCGCCGAAGATGTAAATCCCGTATGGCGGCGATAGCGCCGTACCCAGCTTGGCCAACAAGGTCACGGCCACGAAACCGATGACGGCGATCGCTCCTATACCGAGTACGAGGCGGCGATAGAGCCTCAGAGCCTCGTTGAGGTTCTCGGCGGACGAAAGATCGACGTTGGAATTCATAAATACTACTCCTGCCTCGCGATGATCGGCCCATCTTGTTCCCCACGGCTTAGAGGCCCGGCAGGATCCAATCAATACGCGGCATTCAAAACACCCCTTGCCAAATCGATAAGTATCGACTTATGCTTTTGCCATGATCGAAGCAGAGATTTTTCGCGCCCTGGCCGACCCGACGCGACGCGCCGTCTACGAGCGGCTGACTTCCGGCGAGATGAGCGTGTCGGAGTTGCGCACCGGCATGAGCGTGTCGCAGCCGGCGGTGTCGCAGCACCTTGCCGTGCTGCGCGGCGCAGGCCTGGTCAGCGAAAGACGCGCCGGCCGCAACGCCTACTATCGCGCCGATCCGCAAGGGCTCGAGCCGCTGCTCGGCTGGATCGAACGCTACCGCGCATTTTGGCCGGAGCGCATCGAAAGACTGAAGGCCGTTTTGAAGGACATGGACCAATGACCGACGAAAAGCAGACGCAGACCGCCAAAGATGCCCTCGCCTTCGAATGCGATCTGCCGGACGCACCGGAAAAAGTGTGGCGGGCACTGACCGTGCCGGACCTCTTGGCGGAATGGATGATGCCGAACGACATCAATCCGGAAACCGGCAGCCGCTTTGCCTTTGCCGGGCCTGAGAAGCCGATCGAGTGCGAAGTGCTCGATGCCGAACCGGGGCGCCTGCTGCGCTATTCCTGGCGCGAGCGTTCCGGCGACGCCGACCGCGAGGAGCTGGAGAGCATCGTCACCTTCACACTCGCCCGCACCGTTTCCGGCGGCACGCATCTGCGCATCGTCCATGACGGGCTTGTCCTGACGCCTGCGGTCGCGATGGCCGGCGCCGGCTGCCGGCTCTGGCTGCGCGCATACAAGCCCAAACCGCCTGTCGCCGCCAACGCGCCACGCCTGTTGCTGCGCGCTGCCTGAACCGGAAAAATCAAAACGGAGACAATGAGATGAGCGGCTTTGCCAATCTGGTGCCGATGGTGATCGAGCAATCGAGCCGCGGCGAACGCGCCTTCGACATTTTCTCGCGGCTGCTGCGCGAGCGCATCATCTTCGTCAATGGCGAGATCAATGACGGCATGTCGGCGCTGGTCTGCGCCCAGCTCCTGTCGCTGGAATCCGAAAACCCCGACAAGGAGATCTCGCTTTACATCAACTCGCCGGGCGGCGTGGTTACCAGCGGCTTCGCCATCTACGACACGATGCAATTTGTCAGTTGCCCGGTATCGACGGTGTGCATGGGCTTTGCCGCCTCGATGGCCTCGTTCCTGCTGATGGCGGGAACGCCGGGCCGGCGCATCGCGCTCCCCAACGCCAGCATCGTGCTGCACCAGCCTCTGGGCGGCTTCCAGGGCCAGGCCTCCGACATCCAGCGCCATGCCGAAGGCATTTTGCGCACCAAACGGCACATGACGGAACTGTATGCGCAACATTGCGGCCGCACCTATGAAGAGGTCGAACGCACGCTCGACCGCGATTTCTTCATGACCGCCAAGGAGGCCAAGGAGTGGGGCCTCGTCGACCATGTGTTCGACACCCGCAAAAAGGAGGCGGCCTGATCGGCGGATTGAATGCAGGCCGGTGTTCCCTCAATTTCAACGCCGCTGGTCTGGCCTCGCCTTGAGCGCGGCACTATAGTCTTGCCATGCGCTACCACCTGAACAGACTGACCATAGCCATTGCCATCACGGCGGCGACATCGAGCATGGCCTTTGCCGGGGGCAGCACCAGCACGTCGCGGAAAGGCGCCCTGCCCGGCGTGACCGGCGACTACCGCATCGCCAAGCCCGCGCCGCAGCCGGAGCCGGACGACGCGCTGCCTGCCGGCGAGAACGGCACGTTCAAGATCGGCGACACCGATGTCAGGATTTCCGGCAGCATCACTGTCGATGTCGGCACGGGTGGGATCAAGCCGCCGCGCCGGTAGCCCCTTCTCCCAGCTACTATACGGGAGAGAAAGCCTGCGCCGACGACTTCCTCGCAAAAGAACAGCCCCGCCGTTGCTTCCGCTAACGGTCGGGGCTTTTTTTGGATTCCAAATCCAAACTGCCGGTAGTGTTATACCGACTTTGATTTCGGATGCTTCGCGGCATTCAGCCGACGATCCGACTAGCCGTCTCTGATTTTTGTGGGATTCGGCAGGTCACGGTTTGTCGGGTGGTTTGTTGGACTGACGCGATGCGTTCGTTTGGACGCATACACTCCAATGCCTTGAAACTACCTGGCACTTATGCCCGCCGCGGCTCCACCAGCAGGTGGAGCCTCAAGGGACTATCCGGTGGCGTCATGCTCCGCTCCTATGTCCGTTGCGACAGGTGTCAATCCGAAGCACAAATCGCAAAAACCTGCGGCGTCTCGCAGGCCGCTATGGGCGGCGAGGCCATCAAAGACGGCCGGCTCCGTTGACTCCGGCAGAGTGCGCCCCCGATTCGACGACGTCAACCTTGAATAGCCGGTTACGGAAAATGTGATCGTCGGGAGCTTACGTCAGGGTCAGTTTCTGAAACACCCTTGTCAGTTTCTGCACAGCTTTGTCAGGAGCGTGTTCGGTCTTTGTTCTTTCCGCTTGCCCCTTCGCGCGAAAGACGGTTAAACGGCTTTGGTCGAGAAGTGTGGCGTCTCTCGACGTGGCGGCAAAAATACCTACATAGGGAATGGCCGGGAAAACCCGCCGATCCCACTGACACCAGACCTGAGGCGGCGACCGGCGATGGCCGACCATAAATACCTTTCCATTCGCGGGGCACGCGAACACAACCTGAAGAATGTCGATCTCGACCTGCCGCGTGACAGCCTGATCGTCATGACCGGCCTGTCGGGCTCCGGCAAATCGTCGCTTGCTTTCGACACCATCTATGCCGAGGGCCAGCGCCGTTACGTCGAGAGCCTGTCGGCTTATGCGCGCCAGTTCCTCGAAATGATGCAGAAGCCGGATGTCGACCAGATCGACGGCCTGTCGCCGGCCATCTCGATCGAGCAGAAGACCACGTCGAAGAACCCGCGTTCGACGGTCGGCACCGTCACCGAGATCTACGACTACATGCGCTTGCTGTTCGCGCGCGTCGGCATCCCCTATTCGCCGGCGACCGGCCTGCCGATCGAGAGCCAGACGGTTTCACAGATGGTCGACCGGGTGCTGTCGGTCGAGGAAGGCACGCGCCTTTTCCTGCTGGCGCCGATCGTGCGCGGCCGCAAGGGTGAGTATCGCAAGGAACTGCTGGAGCTGCAGAAGAAGGGCTTTCAGCGCGTCAAGGTCGACGGCGTCTTCTATGAGATCGCCGATGTGCCGGCGTTGGACAAGAAGTACAAGCACGACATCGATGTCGTCGTCGACCGCATCGTCGTGCGCGGCGACCTGGCGACACGGCTTGCCGATTCCATCGAAACGGCGCTCAAGCTGGCGGAAGGGCTGGCGGTGGCCGAGTTCGCCGACCGGCCGCTCGACGCCAGCCAGACCGGCGAGGACTCGGTCAACAAATCGAAGAACGAGACGCATGAGCGCATCCTGTTCTCGGAAAAATTCGCCTGCCCGGTTTCCGGCTTCACCATTCCGGAGATCGAGCCCAGGCTGTTCTCGTTCAACAACCCGTTCGGCGCCTGCCCGACCTGCGACGGCCTCGGCAACCAGCGCGCCATCGACGCCAGCCTGATCGTGCCGGACGAAAACGTCTCGCTGCGCGACGGCGCCGTCAGCCCGTGGGCGAAGTCGACCTCACCCTATTACGCCCAGACGCTGGAAGCGCTGGGCAAAGCCTATGGCTTCAAGCTCGGCGACAAGTTCAAAGACCTGACCGAAGAGGCAAAGGATGCCGTCCTGCGTGGCACCGGCGAGCGCGAGGTCACCTTCCAATATGATGACGGCCTGCGCTCCTACAAGACCACCAAGACGTTCGAGGGCGTCATTCCCAATCTCGAACGGCGGTGGAAGGAAACCGAATCCGCCTGGATGCGCGAGGAGATCGAGCGCTTCATGTCGGCGACGCCCTGCCCGGTCTGCAAGGGATACCGGCTGAAGCCGGAAGCGCTGGCGGTGAAGATCGCCGGCAAGCATATCGGCGAAGTCACAGAGCTGTCGATCCGCAAGGCCGACCAGTGGTTCACCGAACTGCCGCCACATCTCAACGACCAGCAGAACGAGATCGCGGTGCGCGTTCTCAAGGAAATCCGTGACCGCCTGCGCTTCCTCAACGATGTCGGCCTCGACTATCTGACGCTGTCGCGCAATTCCGGCACGCTGTCGGGCGGCGAGAGCCAGCGCATTCGTCTGGCGTCGCAGATCGGCTCCGGCCTCACTGGCGTGCTCTATGTGCTGGATGAGCCGTCGATCGGCCTGCACCAGCGCGATAATGCCCGCCTGCTCGACACGCTCAAGCATCTGCGCGACATCGGCAACACGGTGATCGTCGTCGAGCATGACGAGGACGCCATCCTGCATGCCGATTACGTCGTCGACATGGGTCCGGCCGCCGGCATTCATGGCGGCGAGATCATCGCCCAGGGCACGCCGCAGCAGGTGATGGCCAATCCCAACTCGATCACCGGTAAATATCTGTCGGGCGCGCTCGAAGTCGCCACGCCCGGTGTCAGGCGCGAGGCCAAGAAAAACCGCCGGCTGAAGATCGTCGGCGCGCGCGGCAACAATCTCAAGAACGTCACTGCCGAAATCCCGCTCGGCACCTTCACCGCCGTCACCGGCGTGTCTGGCGGCGGCAAATCGACCTTCCTGATCGAGACGCTGTTCAAGGCGGCGTCGCGCCGCATCATGGGCTCGCGCGAGCATCCGGCCGATCACGACCGCATCGAGGGCCTCGAATTCCTCGACAAGGTCATCGACATCGACCAGTCGCCGATCGGCCGCACACCGCGTTCGAACCCGGCCACCTACACCGGCGCCTTCACACCGATCCGCGACTGGTTTGCCGGGTTGCCCGAGGCCAAGGCCCGCGGCTATCAGCCGGGCCGCTTCTCCTTCAACGTGAAGGGCGGCCGCTGCGAGGCCTGCCAGGGCGATGGCGTCATCAAGATCGAGATGCACTTCCTGCCCGACGTCTACGTCACGTGCGACGTCTGCCACGGCAAGCGCTACAACCGCGAGACGCTCGACGTCCTGTTCAAGGGCAAGTCGATCGCCGACGTCCTGGACATGACGGTCGAGGAAGGCGTCGATTTCTTTGCCGCCGTGCCCGGGGTGCGCGACAAGTTGGAGACGCTGAAGCAGGTCGGCCTCGGCTACATCCATATCGGCCAGCAGGCGACGACGCTGTCGGGCGGCGAGGCGCAGCGCATCAAGCTCGCCAAGGAATTGTCGCGCAAGGCGACCGGCAAGACGCTCTACATCCTCGACGAGCCGACCACCGGCCTGCACTTCCACGACGTCGCCAAGTTGCTGGAAGTGCTTCACGAACTGGTCGACCAGGGCAACACGGTGGTGGTCATCGAGCACAATCTCGAAGTCATCAAGACCGCCGACTGGGTGCTCGACCTCGGCCCCGAAGGCGGCGATGGCGGTGGCGAACTGGTGGCACAAGGCACACCGGAAGCGATCGTGCGCGAAAAGCGCAGCTACACCGGCCAGTTCCTGAAGGAGCTTTTGGAGCGGCGGCCCGGAGGCAAGCGCGAAGCGGCGGAGTAACTGACAGACCGGTCGGGCGCCTGGAGAGCTTTGAATGACAGTCCGACAGGCGCTTGCCGGTGATCTCGACGGAGTCGTCTCGCTGACGCAGACCGCCTATGAGCACTACACGCCCTTGTTCGGCGCGCCGCCGATCCCAGTCACCGAGGACTATGCGCCACGCATCGAGCGTGGCGAGGTCTGGCTCTTGGAGAGCGGCGCGGAACTCGCCGGGCTGATCGTTATTGAGCGCCACCCCGATCATGCGATGATCTTCAGCGTCGCGGTCTCCCCCCCTTTTCAGGGGAGGAAACTCGGTACCGCGCTGCTCGACTTCGCCCAGGAACAGGCGGGGCTATGGGGTGTGCCGGAGGTGCGGCTCTACACCAATTCGCGCATGGAGCGGAACATCGAGATCTATACGGCCTATGGCTTCCACGAAACGGGCCGCCGAGCCAATCCCCACCGTCCCGGATGGATCGTGGTCGACATGATCAAACCGGTTGGAAAAATAGCCTGACCGCATTTTTAGAACTGGGAGGAAGACGATGATCAGCCAAGGAACGATCCGCGCCGGGATGGGCGGCTGGACTTTCGAACCCTGGGATACGTCCTTCTACCCGGACAAGCTTTCCAAGGCCAAACAGCTGAGTTACGCCACCCGCCAGGTACCGAGCATCGAGGTCAACGGCACCTACTATTCCAGCTTCAAGGAGCCGACCTTCGTCAAATGGGCGAGCGAGGCGCCGGACGGTTTCGTCTATTCGCTGAAGGGCAATCGCTTCGTCACCAACCGCCGCGTGCTTGGCGAAGCCGGCGAGTCCATGACGCGCTTCCTCGGCTCCGGCGTTGCCGCGCTGGGCGACAAGCTGGGCCCGATCCTGTGGCAGTTCGCGCCGACGAAAAAGTTCGACGCCGACGATTTCGAGGCCTTCCTGAAGCTGCTGCCGGAAAAGCAGGATGGCGTGGCGCTGCGCCATGCGCTGGAAGTGCGCAACGACAGTTTCAGCGTGCCGGAATTTGTGGGCCTGGCGCGCAAATACAAGGCGGCAATCGTCTATGCCGACCATGCCAAATATCCTGGTATCGCCGACATCACCGGCGATTTTATCTATGCGCGGCTGCAGACCGGCAGCGACGACAATCCGGATTGCTATACGCCGAATGGCCTGGACGAATGGGCAGCGCGGGTGAAGACCTGGGCGCAAGGCAAGCAGCCGGCCGATCTGCGGCGCGCCGATCCGACTTTCGACGCGCCGGTGAAACCGCGCGATGTGTTCGTCTACTTCATCACCGAGGGCAAGGTGCGCGCGCCGTTCGGCGCCATGGCGCTGATGAAGCGGGTGAGCTGATCGGTTAAAGCGCGTCGCGCTGAAACGGATTCATACGACGCGATTTAAGTCTTTGTCTTGATGCATGCCGTTGTCCCAGAACCGCGGCACACTTCTGGGCGACATGCATTAGGAGCAATTCCAGGAAAAGTGTGGAACGGTTTTCCCGGGAAAGCGGTCAGCGCTTTCCCTTGAAAACGGTTTCAACCCAGAATTGCTACGATGAACCGAAGCGTGATAGCTTATGCGCATCGTAACCTTATCGATACCTCCATCCTGCATAAATCCGGTGCGGGTCCTTTCTAGAGGCCGGCCGCCGCGCGCAAGGACGAGGGCATGTCGCTCGACTACAGTTCCCTTCTGTTGGCTGTCGGGTTTTCCGCCGCTTGCCTCGGCCTGACGCTGTTCGGCATTTGGCTTACCGCGCGCTCGGAAAAATTCCTGCTGACCTGGGCGGTCAGCGTGCTTCTGATCGTCGCCGACGTCTTCGCCTACCAGGCCTATATCGACGCGCCCGGACGCCTGCTCGGCCTCGCCAGCTTCACGTTCCTGCTGCTCGGCTTCGCGACCATGCTGGGCGCGGCCCATCAGTTCACGACCGGCCGCTCGCCATTGCCGCGCATCGCTGTCGGCGCCGGCGTCTCGCTGGCAGTCGCCTTGCCGCCGATGGCGCTTGGCTATGACGGGCTGGGCTTCATGCTGGAGAATGCCTTCGCCGCGCTGCTTTTGTTTGCGACGGCCTATGAATACTGGAAGGGTCGTACGGAATTCCCGGCCCCGATCCTCGGCATTGCAGGGCTCTACACCGCCACCGCAATTTCCTTCGTGCTGTGCTCCGGTGCACTTGTCTGGGATGGCAGGCTGGTGCTTGGCCATGCGCCGAGCAACTGGGCCGAGGATTTCAGCCTCATCGTCGTCATCGCCTGCATGACCGGCATCGGCGCGCTCTCGCTGGCGCTCAACCAGGGACGCCTGGCGCAGCATCATCGCCGCGAAGCGCTGACCGATCCGCTGACCGGACTGCTCAACCGGCGCGCTTTGTTCGACCTGCACGGCAAAACACCGGTCCGGTCCTTCACCGCCGTGATCGTGTTCGATCTCGACGGCTTCAAGGCCATAAATGACGAGTTCGGCCATGCCACCGGCGACGAGGTGCTGAAACTATTCGCCAAGGATTTGACCGCCAATCTCCAGCCAGGCGATGTCGCCGCGCGCATGGGCGGAGAGGAATTTGCATTGGTGCTCGATCGCACCTTGCCTGAAAAGGTGGAATTCATAGCCGAGCGCATCCGGGCCAGTTTTGCCATGCGCCGGATCGATACCGAGACCCGCCTGCTCTCCTGCACGGTCAGCGCCGGCTACGCCTTCGGCAGCGAGGGCGGCACCAAATTCGACAAGGTGCTCAGCGCCGCCGACAAGGCGCTTTACGGCGCCAAGCGCGGCGGCCGCAACCGTGTGCTCGCCTTCCGGCGCGCCGGGTAGGCTGGGCTGATATTCAGCCGGCCTGAACCTCACCACACGTAAAACAACACTCCAAAGCGCGTCGCATGAGGCCGTTCAGGCGCGACGCGCTTTTAGGCCGCTATGACGATCTCGTTGTAAGTGTCGAGGTCGACGTAGAAAACCTTGGTGATTTCGCCGATCAGCTCATCCTGCTGGTAGCCTTGCGAGCGCAGAATGTTGATGGCGGTGATGATGTCGACACGCTCTGTCAGCCGTCGTTTCTGGTGGTCCTCGACGAACCGTTCCATAGCCCTATTCTCCTGGCAAGATTATCTGAACGCATTGACCGACAATCAGAACTGCGAGGGAAGCTAGGGTGGCTTGCTTGCGTGGAACTTGCAGGCTGAGCCAGCATATTCCCTCGATCTGCTACAGAACCAGACTGATACGGAAGCGGCCGACTCACCGAGGCCTAGGAAAGACTAGCATGCAGTATTCGGCGTGCCAGAGGTGGCGACCTCGGACGAAAGTCCGACGCAACGGGCGCGGACCTTCGCGACTTCATCATCCTTGGGCGTAGCGACGCGAAGCGGAGCGAAGACCCAGGGATCCATGCCGGGACGAAGAAGCGTCATTAACGGTGCAGAATGTGGAATGGCCAATGTGCCGCAGAAGCGATCTTGTTCTGCATCGCGGCACTCTTTGGCTGATGTCGCGGCATGGATTCTGGGGTCTGCGCGCGTCGCTCCGCTCCTTGGCTCCGCCCTAGAATGACGAAGTGATTGTGGGCATTTCAGCCAATCTTCGACGTGTACGATCCGTGCAGCCGTCGACCTGCGTTAAACCGTCAGAAACTTCCTGACGTCCGCCCGGTCGAGATCTTCGGCCGGGCCGGTGTGGACGATCTGGCCGCGGTCCATGATGTTGACCTCGTCAGCGAGCTCGCGGCAGAAATCCAGATATTGCTCGACCAGCAGAACGGCGATACCGGCCTGGTCGCGCAGATAGCGGATGGCGCGGCCGATGTCCTTGATGATCGAGGGCTGGATGCCTTCGGTCGGCTCGTCGAGCACCAGCAGTTTCGGCCGCATGACGAGCGCCCGGCCGATGGCGAGCTGCTGCTGCTGGCCGCCTGAGAGATCGCCGCCGCGGCGCCCCACCATCTGCTTCAGCACCGGAAACAGTTCGAAGACATGCGCCGGCACGTTGCGGTCGGCGCGCTTCAAGGGCGCAAAGCCGGACTCCAGGTTTTCGCGCACCGTCAGCAGCGGAAAGATCTCCCTGCCCTGCGGTACGAATGCGATGCCCGACCGGGCGCGATCATACGCCGCGCTCCGGTCGAGCGCCTTCCCCTCGAAGGCAACGCTTCCGCTCGTCAGCCGGTGGTGGCCGACGATCGATCTCATCAAACTGGTCTTGCCGACGCCGTTGCGGCCGAGCACGCAGGTGATCTTGCCGGCACCCGCCGTCAGCGACACACCGCGCAACGCCTGAGCAGCGCCGTAATGGAGCGTGGCGTTGGAAACTTCGAGCATGTCAGCGCCTTCTCCAGAAGCGGAGGAACGAAAAGTCGAAGCGATGGAATTGCACCCGCCAGACCATGCTCATCTCCCGAGATAAACTTCGACGACCCGCTCGTCGGCCGAGACGAAATCGAGCGAGCCTTCCGACAGCACCGAGCCCTCATGCAGGCAGGTGACCTTGACGCCGAGTTCGCGCACGAAATGCATGTCGTGCTCGACGACGATGACCGAATGCTCGCGCGCTATGTCCTTGAGCAGCCGCGCGGTTTCCTCGGTCTCGGCATCGGTCATCCCTGCGACCGGCTCGTCAACCAAAAGCAGCTTCGGGTCCTGCGCCAGCAGCATGCCGATCTCCAGCCACTGTTTCTGGCCATGGCTGAGATTGGCTGCCAGATCGTGGCGCTTGTCGCCCAGCCGGATGATGCCGAGGATGTCGTCGATCTGTCTGGCTTCGCCGGCCGAGCGGCGATGGAACAGCGCCGGAAAGATCGAGCGCGGGCCCTTCAGCGCCAGCATCAGATTGTCTTCGACGCTGTGGCTTTCGAAGACGGTCGGCTTCTGGAATTTGCGGCCGATGCCCATCATGGCGATCTCCGCCTCGTCGTGCCGGGTCAGATCGACCTGGCCGTCGAAGAACACTTCGCCCTCGTCGGGCCGGGTCTTGCCGGTGACGATGTCCATCATCGTCGTCTTGCCGGCGCCGTTGGGACCGATGACGGCGCGCATCTCGCCCTTGTCGAGCACCAGCGACAGATTGTTGATGGCGCGGAAACCGTCGAAGGAGACCGAGACGCCGTCGAGATAGAGGATGGTGTTGGACTTCGACATCGCTCTATTCCGCCGGCTGCGGTTCGGGCCCGGACGCGGACCAGGCACCGGGCGTTGTTGCTGCGCTGCGCACGATCTTCGATGGCGGCGGGGCATCAGGGTCTGTGCCCGCTTCCTCTGCAATCGCTGCAGCCCGCATCGCCCGAGCGTTACCGCGCCAGGAATCCCACATGCCGACGATGCCCTTGGGCAGGAACAGGGTTACGGCGACGAACAGGCCGCCGAGCGCAAACAGCCAGAACTCCGGCAGCAGGCCGGTGAACCAGGATTTGCCGGCGTTGACCAGCAGCGCGCCGACGATCGGGCCGACAATGGTGCCGCGCCCACCGACGGCTGCCCAGATCACGACTTCGATGGAATTGGACGGCTCGAATTCGCCGGGATTGATGATACCGACCTGCGGCACATAGAGCGCGCCGGCGATGCCGGCCATGACAGCCGAGACGCTGAAGGCAAACAGCTTCACGTTCTCCGCCCGCCAGCCGAGGAAGCGGGTGCGGCTCTCGGCGTCGCGCACCGCCATCAGCAGCTTGCCGTATTTGGAGCCGACGATCGCCCAGGTGATGAAGACGGCGAGCGCGAGTATGATGGCGCTGGCGGCAAACAGGGCCGAGCGGGTGGCGTCGGCCTGCACGTTGAAGCCCAGAATATCCTTGAAATCGGTCAAGCCGTTGTTGCCGCCGAAACCCATGTCGTTGCGGAAGAAGGCGAGCAGCAGCGCGTAGGTCATCGCCTGGGTGATGATGGAGAGATAGACGCCGGTGACGCGGCTGCGGAAGGCGAACCAGCCGAAGACGAAGGCGAGCAGGCCGGGCACCGCCAGCACCATGATGGCGGCGAACCAGAAGTGGTCGAAACCGGTCCAGAACCAGGGCAATTCCTTGTAGTTCAGGAACACCATGAAATCGGGCAGGATCGGATTGCCGTAAACGCCGCGCGAGCCGATCTGGCGCATGAGGTACATGCCCATCGCATAGCCGCCGAGGGCGAAGAAGGCGCCATGGCCGAGCGAGAGGATGCCGCAATAGCCCCAGACGAGATCGAGCGCCAAGGCAAGCAATGCATAGCAGAGGTACTTGCCCGTCAACGCGACGATGTAGGACGGAATATAGAACGCGCTTTGCGGCGACACTGCGAGGTTGAGCAGCGGCACGATAATGGCGGCCGTCAGCAGGATGAAAATAGTGATGGCGATGCGACGGTCGGCACCCGCGGCGAAGAAGCGTCCCGTGATCATGTTTCCACCGCCCTGCCCTTGAGCGCGAACAGGCCGCGCGGGCGCTTCTGGATGAACAGGATGATCAGCACCAGTACGACGATCTTGCCGAGCACCGCGCCAGCATAGGGTTCGAGAACCTTGTTGACGATGCCGAGCGAGAAGGCGCCGACCAGCGTGCCCCAGAGATTGCCGACGCCGCCGAAGACCACGACCATGAAGCTGTCGATGATGTAGCCGCGGCCGAGATTGGGCGAGACATTGTCGATCTGGCTGAGCGCGACGCCGGCAATGCCGGCAATGCCGGAGCCGAGCGCAAAGGTCAGCGCATCGACCCAAGGCGTCCTGATGCCCATCGAGGCGGCCATGCGGCGGTTGGCGGTGACGGCGCGCATCTGCAGGCCCCAGGGCGTGCGCTTCATAACAAAGAGCAGCACGCCGAAGACGGTGAGCGCGAAGACCAGGATCCAGAGGCGGTTCCAGGTGACGGCGAGTTGGCCGACATCGAACGATCCCGACATCCAGGAGGGGTTGCCGACCTCCTGGTTGGTCGGTCCGAAGATCGAGCGCACCGCCTGCTGCATGACAAGCGAGACGCCCCAGGTTGCGAGCAGCGTTTCCAGCGGCCGGCCGTAGAGGAAACGGATGACGCCGCGCTCGATGATCAGGCCGACGGAAGCGGCAACCAGGAAGGCGAGCGGCAGCGCGATCACCAGCGACCAGTCGAACAGGCCGGGGAATGAGGTTCGGATCACCTGCTGGACGACGAAGGTGGTGTAGGCGCCGAGCATCACCATCTCGCCATGCGCCATGTTGATGACGCCCATGACGCCGAAGGTGATGGCGAGGCCGATGGCGGCCAGCAGCAGCACCGAGCCAAGCGAGATGCCGTACCATATGTTCTGGCCGGCATCCCACAGCGCCAGGCTCGAATTGATGCTGGCGATTGCCGCCGTCGCGGCATCCTTGACCGCGCCTTGCGCATTGGCCTCGACCGCGGTGAGCAGCGAGACCGCGTCGCGGTCGCCGCGCGCGCCGATCAGGGCAATGGCGGCAAGCTTGTCGGCCTCCGGCTTGTCGGAGACCAGCACCGATGCCGCGCGCGCCTGTTCGAACAATGCCTTGACCTTGGCGTCGGTCTCGGCGGCAATGGCTGCATCGAGCGGCTCGATATTGGCGGCATCGGGGGTCTTGAACATGGTGTCGGCGGCGGCGATGCGAACAGAAGGATCTTTCGCGCGCAACGTCAGCGTTCCCAGCGCATCGCGGATGACGCGGCGCAGCGTGTTGTTGACCTTGATCTTCGTGATGTCGGCCTTGGCGGCATCGCCGGCTTTCTCGCCGCTCAGCGGGTCGAGCAGGGTGACGCTGTCGCCGGCCTCAGCGCCGACGAAAACCATGGAATCGGCTTTGCGGATGTAGAGGTTGCCCTCGGCAAGCGCGGCAAGCGGTCGTTCGACCAGCGGATCGCCGGTGGCGGCAAGCTCGCGCACCACGGCCTCCGTGGCGGAAAAGCCGGTGCCGGTGGCGAATTTGGCGACGATGGCGCGCAGATCGGCTTCGGCTGCGTTCGACGGCAAAAGACTTGCCACCAGGAACACCAGCATGAGGCCGAGAGTGCGCGACAGGATCATCCGTTCAGATACTTTCCGAGAGGGTGGAATTTGGCGTCCGGGCGGGCTGAAGCGCCCGGACGCTTGGCGGTACCGATCGTGGACGCGTCCACGATCGGTCAGTCCCGGGAGGGATCAGTTCGTGCCCTTGCCGCCGCATTTGCCGGTGGCAACGTTGAAGTTGCCGCAGGACAGAGGCGCGCGCCAATCCGAAATCAGGTCCTTGGAATCGGGCAGATAGTCGGACCATTCGTCGCCCATCACGAGGCCGGGCGTCTGCGACACGGTCTCGAACTGGCCGTCGGCCTGGATCTCGCCGATCAGCACCGGCTTGGTGATGTGATGGTTCGGCATCATGGTCGAATAGCCGCCGGTGAGGTTCGGCACGGACACGCCGACCATGGCGTCGATGACCTTGTCGGGATCGGTAGTGCCAGCCTTTTCGACCGCCTTCACCCACATGTTGAAGCCGATATAGTGAGCTTCCATCGGGTCGTTGGTGGTGCGCTTGTCATTCTTGATGAACTTGTGCCAGTCGGCGATGAACTTCTTGTTTTCGGGTGTGTCGACGCTCTCGAAATAGTTCCAGGCAGCGAGATGGCCGACCAGCGGCGCGGTATCGAGACCGGCCAGTTCTTCCTCACCGACCGAAAAGGCCATGACCGGGATGTCCTCGGCCTTGATGCCCTGGTTGCCGAGTTCCTTGTAGAACGGAACGTTGGCGTCGCCATTGACGGTCGAGACGACGGCGGTCTTCTTGCCGGCCGAGCCGAATTTCTTGATTGCGGAGACTTCGGTCTGCCAGTCGGAGAAGCCGAACGGCGTGTAGTTGACCATGATGTCTTCGGCGGCGACGCCCTTGGCCTTCAGATAGGCCTCGAGGATTTTGTTGGTGGTTCGGGGATAGACGTAGTCGGTGCCTTCCAGCACCCAGCGCTTCACCGAGCCACCGTCCTCGCTCATGAGATAATCGACGGCAGGAATCGCCTGCTGGTTCGGGGCGGCGCCGGTGTAGAACACGTTGCGCTCGCTTTCCTCGCCCTCATACTGGACGGGGTAGAACAGGATGTTGTCGAGTTCCGAGAACACCGGCAACACCGATTTGCGCGACACCGAGGTCCAGCAGCCGAACACGGCGGCGACCTTGTCCTTCGAGATCAGCTCGCGCGCCTTTTCGGCGAAGAGCGGCCAGTTGGAGGCCGGATCGACAACGACCGCCTCGAGCTTCTTGCCGAGCAGACCGCCCTTGGCATTCTGCTCTTCGATGAGCATCAGCATGGCGTCTTTCAGCGTCGTCTCCGAAATCGCCATGGTCCCCGACAGCGAATGCAGAATGCCGACCTTGATCGTGTCTTCGGCGGCCTTGGCCGGAGACGACATCGACAGGCCGGCGGCGATCACGCCCGCCGAAAACATTTTTGTTATTGTGGAGAAATTACCCCTCATACCGAAGACTCCCAAGCTGTTTGATTGCACCGCGACAATGCAAAGCAACTGCCGTGCCAAACGCGAAGGCGCCGCTCATAAAGATGGAATAGCCGAGCGTTATCAGCCGGTTGGTATATTAGCCTGGAGAAACAACAAAGGCAGCCGGTAAAAATTGATTGAGGCAAATTTGCGCAGCGCACACGACTTTTGCCTAATTTTCGCCCAATTGAGACAAATGCCTAGTTTTTGATCTCCGGCCGTGGTTTCCGGGCGAACAATGTTGCGGCACCGCGCAAAAATAGGGCAAGCTCGCCCTTCAAAAGAGAGACGTCATGACATCTCGCATCTCACGCATTTCCTGCATCCTGCTGCTGATGGCAACGAGCGGCGCCGCGCGCGCCGATTTCAGCGAGGGCAAGCTTCCGGACGGCACCTATCATTGCGAGGTCTACCTGCTCGGCGCCTTCCTCAACCTCGGCGACATCACTATCAAGGGCAATGTCTATAGTGGTCCGGTGACATTCGGCACCGCGACGCAAGGCTACAACTATCAGATGAATGCCAATGGCGAGATCACCTGGCTCGGGCCGCTGGGCGGCTATACCACCGGTGGCAACTCCGTCTCCATGACACAGGCAACACTGGACGGCGAGACCGCCCCGTCATTCGACATCATTCTGAAGCAGCCCGACGGCGCCTTCACCGCCTCGACCTGCACCAAGGGCTGAGCGATGCGTAGTGCCGCGCCCAGTTGCGGCAAAACCTTCCTCTTATGTCATGTGAATGTTGCCTAGGCAGACTAGGGCAACGGTGCGCCGTAACATCCACCCTGAGAGGCAGACACCATGGCCAATGCACCGTCTTCATCCTCCCCCGTCATCCGCGAAATCATTGCCGAGCGCGTCTCGCGCCGGTCTCTTTTGAAAGGCAGCCTCGCCTCCGGCGCGCTGATTGCCGGCGGCAGCTTTGTCGGCTCCTTGTTTGCCGGCGAAACGCATGCCGCCACAGCGCAGTCGACGCTCGGCTTTCCCGAGCTGAAACGGGTCTACGGCAAGACCCATGCCGCCGCCGAAGGCTATGAGACGACCATCGTCGCGCGCTGGGGCGACCCGCTTGCAGCCGGCCTCGCCGAATTCGACGGCAACAAGGTCGCGGCGGAGGAACAGGAAAAGCGCTTCGGCTACAATTGCGACTACATCGCCTTCATGCCGCTGCCCAAGGGCACGGTGAATTCCGATCATGGCCTGCTCTGCGTCAACAACGAATACATCTCGCCCAATGTGATGTTTCCGGGGATGACCGAGGGCGATGCCGGCAAGACGATGACCAGGGAACAGGTCGATCTCGGCATGGCCGCGATGGGCCATTCGATCGTCGAGGTGCAATTGAAGGACGGCAAGTGGGCAAGCGTGGCGGACAGCCCGCTCAACCGCCGCATCACCGCCAACACCGAAATGACCGTTTCCGGACCGGTTGCCGGCCATGCGCTGATGAAAACTTCGGCCGACCCGACTGGCACGAAAGTGCTCGGCACCAGCTATAATTGCAGCGGCGGTTTCACCCCCTGGGGTACGGTGCTGACCTGCGAGGAAGGCGTGTCCGACATTTTCGGCGGCGACCCGAAAAAGGCGCCGACTGCCGACCTGCTCGACCGTTACGGCTTCGACGGCTCCGACATCTATGGCCGCGGCCGCTTCCATGACCGCTTCAACCTCGACAAGGAACCGAACGAGGCCAACCGCTTCGACTGGGTGGTCGAGATCGACCCTTACGATCCTCAGTCCAGGCCGGTGAAGCGCACGGCACTTGGCCGCATGTCGCATGAGGCCTCGACCGTGGTCCTCAACAAGGACGGCCGCGTTGTCGTCTATATGGGTGACGACGACTATTTCGAATATATGTACCGCTTCGTCTCGGCCAAGGCCTATGACAAGGCCAACCCGGCCTCCGGCGCCGATCTGCTCGACGATGGCGTGCTGTCGGTCGCCCGCTTCGATGCCGATGGCTCGATGACGTGGCTGCCGTTGGTGCACGGCCAGGGCAAGCTTACCGTCGAGAACGGTTTTGCCGACCAGGCCGAGGTGCTGTTGAAGACGCGGTTTGCGGCAGATGCGCTCGGCGCCACGCCGATGGACCGGCCCGAGGACATCGAGACCAATCCGGTGACCGGCCGCGTCTATGCGGTGATGACCAAGAACAAGAAGCGCGACCAGTCAAAGGTCAATCCGGCCAACACGCGGCCGGAAAATCTCTGGGGCCATATTGTCGAACTGATCCCGCCCGGCGGCCGCGGCGCGGACGCCGACCACACGGCCGAAAACTATGCCTGGGACCTGTTCGTGCTCTGCGGCAATCCCAGGGATGCCAAGGTCGGCGCCACCTTCCATCCGGATACGTCGGACAATGGCTGGTTCGTCTGCCCCGACAACATCACCTTCGATCCGGCCGGGCGGCTGTGGGTGGCGACGGACGGCGCCAATGATTTCGACCTGCCGGACGGCGTCTATGGCGTCGACACCGAAGGTGCGGCGCGCGGCCTGCCGAAGCTGCTGTTCACCTGCCCGCACGGCGCCGAAGCGACCGGCCCGTGCTTCACGCCGGACGGCTCGACTTTGTTCCTGTCGGTGCAGCACCCTGCGGAAGATGCAGAGACGCTCGACAAGGCGCAGACGCTGTGGCCCGACTTCAGGGATGGCCAATTGCCGCGGCCGTCCGTCGTCGCCATCCGCCGCAAGGACGGACAGCCGGTCGGCGCATAGTGTCCTAGGGAAAAGGGCGGAACGCGCCATGCGCGTTCCGCGTAGCGATCCGGGAGGACGGCTCAGATCGTCTTGGCCGACATTTGCGAAGCGATGTATTCGGCCTGGCGGATAGCCAGCGACACGATCGTCAGCGTCGGATTTTCAGCCGCACCGGTGGTGAACTGGCTGCCGTCCGACACGAACAGGTTTTTGATGTCGTGCGCCTGGCCGTGCTTGTTGACGACGCCGTCTTCCGCCTTTTCACTCATCCGGTTGGTGCCGAGATTGTGGGTTGAGGGATAGGGCGGCGTCGGGAAGGAGCGCGTCGCGCCGACCGCATCATAAAGCGCTGTGGCCTGCTTGTAGGCATGGTTGCGCATCGCCGTGTCGTTGGGATGATCATCGAAATGCACGTCGGCGATCGGCATGCCGTGCGCGTCCTTCTCGTCCTTGTGCAGCGTGACGCGGTTTTCCGCGCGCGGCATGTCCTCGCCGACGATCCACAGGCCAGCCATGTGATCATAGTGGTCGAGCGCGGTGGTGAAGGAACGGCCCCAGCCGCCGGGATTGAGGAAGGCGGCCATGAAGGGCAAGCCGAGCGACAGCGTCTCGAATTCATAGCCGCCGACAAAGCCGCGTGAGGGATCGTGCCGCGCCTCGTCGCGGATAATGCCGGCCATGGTGGTGCCGCGATACATATGCACCGGTTGGTCGAAGATGGCGTAGACCGAACCGGTGGTGTGGCGCATGTAGTTCTTGCCGACCTGCCCCGACGAATTGGCAAGCCCTTGCGGAAACTTCGCTGACTCGGAGTTTAGCAGCAGGCGCGGGCTTTCGATCGAGTTGCCGGCGACGGCGACAATGCGGGCCTTCTGTTCCTGCAGCTTGCCGTCCTTGTCGGCATAGACGACGCCGGTCACCTTGCCTGAGGCGTCGTGGTTGATCTTGATCGCCATGGCATTCGGCCGGACTTCGAGATGGCCGGAGGCCTCGCCCTTGGGGATCTCGGTATAGAGCGTCGACCATTTGGCGCCCCATTTGCAGCCCTGGAAGCAGAAGCCGGTCTGTTGGCAGGAGTTCCGGTCATCACGCTCGACCGAATTGATTGCCATGTTGCCGGTATGACATTCCTTGTAGCCGAGCTTGTCGGCGCCGGCCTTGAGCACCTTGAAATTGTTGTTGCCGGGCAGCCGCGGCCAGCCATTGGTGCCGGTGACGCCCATCTTGGCTTCCGCCTTGGCGTAGTACGGCTCCATCTCGGCCAATGTGACCGGCCAGTCCAGCAGGTTGGCGCCTTCCAGCTTGCCGTAGGTCGAGAGCGTCTTGAACTCATGCTCCTGGAAGCGCAGCGAGGCGCCGGCCCAGTGCGTGGTCGAGCCGCCGACCGATTTGACTATCCAGGCCGGCAAATTGGGGAAATCCTTCGACACCCGCCAGTCGCCGGACGTCGTGCGCTTGTCCGTCCAGGCGAGTTGGCTGAAGGAACCCCACTCATCATTGATGAAATCCTCGTATTCGTGGCGCGCGCCGGCCTCGAGGATGACGACATCGACGCCTTTCTGGGCGAGTTCGTTGCCGAGCGTGCCGCCGCCGGCGCCGGAGCCGATGATCACGACCACGCCATCGTTGTTGAGATCAAATGAAGCTGCCATGGTTTCCTCCCATGAATTCCTGTTTGCCGGGTTTCAGAACGACGGAAGGGCTCAGAGCCACTCTATGTCGTCGAAACCGCGCGCGATGTAGCCGCCCTTGGAGTAGGATTCGCCCTCGTAGCCGAAGATCGGCCACACCTCCTGCTGGTTGTAGAGGCTGACGACGAGGCCGCCGCGGATGGACTGGAAGAACGGCGTCGCGTCGATCTGCTGCAGCACGGCGACGCGCTGCTCCTCCCAGCCGAGGCCGCGATAGCCGCCCTCGCCCGACTTCTTGTCGAGGTCGGCGATGCCGTCTTCGATCATCGTCTTGTAGGCAGCGTCCTTGCCGGCCTGCTCGTCATGGCCTTTTACGGCGATGGCGTAGTATTTGTCGGGCACCTGATCGTGCGGATAGATGTCGCGCGCCATCTGGATCAGCGTCGCCATGGTTTCGGGCTTGAGCGCTGATGTCTCGAGCCCCCAGGCATTTTCAGGGCTGATGACGGCGCTGCCGGAAATGACGAGCAACGCGCCGATGCCGCCGCGTTTGAGAAGTTCACGACGTGAGAGCCTCGCGTCATAGATCGTGACCATTTGTTCCTCCCTGCTTGCTGTTTGCGCCCTTGAACAGCGCCGTTGCTGGCGCCGCGCGGCTGAATGCGGCTGATAATCCCCTACTGGAAGCGCCCTCCACGCTGCAGAACCTCGATCTTGTAGCCGTCGGGGTCCTCGATGAAGAAAAAGCGGGCGATCAGCGATCCGTCGCGGTTGAATTCGACGATCTTCTTGGGGTTGAGGCCGAGCGCGCCGATCCGGTCGTGTTCGCTGTCGAGATCGGACACCGAGACCGCCAGATGGCCGTAACCGTCGCCAAGCCCATAAGGCTCGGTGCGGCCCTTGTTCACGGTGAGTTCGAGCTCGAACCCCGTTTCGGCGTTGGCAAGGTAAATCAGCGTGAATGTCTCGAAATCCAGCCTGTCGGCGACGTCGAGCCCGAAAGCGTTTCTGTAGAAATCGACGGATCTGGCCTCTTGGAGAACCCGGATCATGGAATGGATTGCCTTCGCCAAATCAGTCTCCGCCGCTGCATGTTGGAGGCGATTATGGGCGGCACGCGCGAAAGGTGGTGGCAGCCGGTTACCACGGTTAAATTTGCAATCGCTGCTATGCCAGCGCCTAAAGACGAAAGTCCGATTGCCGATTCGGCCCACAAGGCCGAACATGCAGGGACAACCACAACTTGAAGGCGCGACACGCTGCGCCCAAAACCAACAATATCGGGAGGTAAGGATGTGCAGGGTTTTTGCCGGGCAGGATCCGGAAGGCTATCGACAGATCAACCGGTCGATCCGCATCGACGGTCACTCTACGAGTATCCAGCTTGAAGGAACGTTCTGGGCGCTGCTTGACGAAATTGCCGACAGCCAGGGCCTGACGACGCCGAAGTTCATCTCAAAACTCTATGACGAGGCGATCGAGATCAACGGCGCCATTCCCAACTTCGCGTCGATGCTGCGTACCACCTGCGCGCTCTATCTGCGCGGTCACCGGCCAGACATGGATGAGCTGACGCCGAAGCGCGAAGCGGCCTGAGGAAGCTAGCCTTCCGCCGCAACGTCGAGCCCGAGCCGCGCCATATCGGTGAACAGCGCCTGACGTTCGGAATAGGCAGTCTGTTCGCCGGTCACGATGTTGTCGACGACGGTCAGCAGCGACAGCGCGCGGGCGCCGAAATGCGCCGCGATTCGGTAGAGTGCGCTGGTTTCCATATCGACAGCGAGAGCGCCAAGCGCCTGCGCTTCGGCAAAGCGGTCGCGCCCTACAGGGTGGTAGAAGACGTCGCTGCAGATGGTCAGCCCGGCCTGGTGGTCGATGCCGAGCTGGGCGGCGCAGGCCAAAGCGTGGGCGAACAGGCCGGGATCGGGCCCGGCGGCAGCATCGTAGAGGCCGAAGACCTGGCCGCTTTGGTCGCTTTCGGCGCGCACCGACTGCGAGATCACCAAGGAGCGCAGCGGCACGCGGGGTGTCAGGCCGCCGCAGGTACCTGTGCGGATCAGCGTTTTGACGCCGTGAACATCCAGGAGTTCATGCACATAGACCAGGAAGGACGGGACACCGATGCCGGTGGCCTGGATGCTGATGGGACGGCCGCGATAGAGACCAGTGAAGCCGAGTGCGCCCCGGCGGCGGTTGACGCAGCGCGGTGCCTCAAGAAATGTCTTTGCCATCCACTCGGCGCGTTGCGGATCGCCCGGTAACAGCACCGTTGCGGCATAGTCGCCCCTGGCAGCCTCGTTGTGCGGCGTCACGACATGCTCCCCAATACCCGCCGCCCGTTTCGCCTGCAATCATGGCAGCGTCACGTCATTGCGCAAGCTTTGAATTAGGGCGCCCTAAGACTCCAACACATCCTTGACCACGGTGGCCAGCTGCTTGAGGGAGAACGGCTTCGGCAGGAAGCCGAATTGCGCGTCCGGCGGCAGGTTTCTGGCGAAAGCGTCTTCGGCATAGCCGGACACGAAGACGAACTTGATGTCGGGCTGGCGCTTGCGCAGTTCGCCGAGCAGCGTCGGTCCGTCCATTTCCGGCATCACCACGTCGGACACGACGATATCGACCTTGCCGCCGAGCGCTTCGAAGACTTCCAGCGCCTCGACGCCCGAGGAGGCCTCATGGACGGTATAGCCGCGCGAGGTCAGCGCCCGCGAGCCGCCCATGCGCACGGCGTCTTCGTCCTCGACGAGGAGCACAGTGGCCGAGCCCGACAGGTCCTTGGCGCTGTCGGCGGCTTTCACCGGCGCAGCCGGCGCCTCGCTGACGTCGCCGGGCTTCTTCGCCTCCACGATATGGCGCGGCAAGAAGATGCGGAAGGTCGAGCCCTTGCCGACTTCGGAATCGCAGAAGATGAAACCGCCGGTCTGCTTGATGATGCCATAGACCATCGACAGGCCAAGGCCGGTGCCTTTGCCGACTTCCTTGGTGGTGAAGAACGGCTCAAAAATCTTCTTCAGCACGTCCGGGGCAATGCCCGAGCCGCTATCCTCGACCTCGACCACGACATAGTCGGCAGGCGTGAGCTCGCGGTAGGAGAAGCTCTTGCATTGTTCGGCGGTGACGTTGCGGGTGCGCACGGTGAGGTCGCCGCCGGCCGGCATGGCGTCGCGCGCGTTGACGGCGAGGTTGACCACCACCTGCTCGAACTGGCCGATATCGACCTTGACCGGCCACAAATCGCGGCCGTGGTCGACCTTCAGCTTGATCTCGTTGCCGACCAGGCGGGCAAGCAGCATCCGGAGATCGGCAAGCACGTCGGTCAGGTTCAGCACTTCCGGCCGCAAAGTCTGCTTGCGCGAGAAGGCGAGCAACTGCCGCACCAGCGAGGCCGCCCGGTTGGCATTCTGCTTGATGTTCATGATGTCGGGGAAGGATGGGTCCGACGGACGGTGATTGGTCAGCAAAAGATCCGACGCCATGATGATGGCGGTCAGCACATTGTTGAAGTCGTGGGCGATGCCGCCGGCAAGCTGTCCGACAGCCTGCATCTTCTGGCTCTGCGCCATCTGGCCCTCGAGCGCCTTCTGCTCGGTGGTCTCGACGGCATAGACGATGGCCGATTCGTCGGCGCCCTCGCCGGTGCCGTCGGCGACGGCGTTGACGTAGAAGCGGATGTGACGCTCCTCATTGCCGGGCAGCAGCGTGTCGATCGGCTCGATGTCGGCCTGCCTCAGCCGCGCCTTCTCGAAGGCGGCGGCAAAGGCCGGCCGGTCGCGCTCATGGATCACGGTGTCCAGCCGCACGCGGCGGTCAACCGCGTCGCCGTCGACGACGGAGGAAAACAGCGACAGGAACGGCGCGTTGGTGCGCAGGATGCGGCCGCCATTGTCGACGGCAGCAATGGCCATCGGCGTCGAATTGAAGAAACGGGTGAAGCGCACTTCCGAAGCACGAAGGTCGGCCGATGCGTCCTCGCCCTGGGTGCGGTTGAGCACAATGGTGCGGGTCGGACCGTTGGTCCCCTCTCGGCTGGCCGAGACCCGATGCATGAAGCGCACCGGCACCGCCTCGCCGGTTGTCGTCGTCAGATCGAGATCGATGACGGCGTTGCGGGTGGTGCCGGGATCGGCCTTGACCGAGCGCACCAGCGCCATGCCGTCGCCGGCGACGATTTCCGGGAGTGTCACGGCGCCAGGGGTGAAGCTCGCCAGATCGATGCCCAGCCATTCGGCGAGCGTGGCGTTGATGTAGGTGACACGGCCTTCCTGGTCGGCCGAGAAGAAACCGGCCGGCGCATGGTCGAGATGGTCGATGGCCTTCTGCAAGTCGAGGAAGAAACGCTCCTGCTCGGCCCGTTCCTGCGAGATATCGGCAAGCTGCCAGGCAAGCATCGGCAGGCGCTGACCGGGAACGCTGAAGGTCCGGGCCCGCGCCCGGTACCAGCGCGCGCCGGGTTCGGCGCCCGGCCGGATCGACTGTGCTAGCCGGAACTCACCGTCGCCGGCCTGGCCATCGCGCAAGCCCGAGGCCAGCCGGTATATGGTCACCGAAGCTTCGGGGACATCGGAAAGCAGGCCTTCGACCGTCTTCAGATCGGCGGCCGACGCGGCACCGGTCATCTCGGCGTAGGCCCGGTTGGCGTAGACGACGCGGCCCTTGGTGTCGGTGACGATCAGGCCCTGCGACATCGAATCGACGAAGGCCTTCGACAGTTCGTCCCCGGTCGAACGCGGCGCGATCTGCACGAAGCCGATGGCCGTGGCGAACAGGAAGCCGACGCCGATCATGGCAAGCACGCCCAGCATGCCGAGCAGGAACGGATCGCCAAGACGCTCGCGGAAAATGCCGAAAACGATCGCGGCCCCAGTCAGGACGATGATGAACACGATGAGCCGGGTAACCGCGCCTGGCCGCGTGTTCTGATCGACGATCGGTACCGGATAGAAATCGCCGCGCGTTTCCCTGGCCATATGCCCCCTGCTCGTGAGTTGTCCGACACCGCCCCCGGCCGGTTGAATCACATTCTCCTAATCCGGAAAAGGCCTTGGCGGCAAATGTCGGATAAAAATGACGCGTCGGTGTTTTCAAGCTGTTCACGAAGCGTGAAGGCAACTTGCGGTGGCTGGCCGCAACGGTCTAGTGTCCCTCCACTTCAAAAGCCGATTGGGGGCACCGATGCAGTGGCTGGATAATGTGGCGGGTCCCGGATATGCCGCAGCGCTGCTGTGGACGTTTGCTGCCCTTGTCCTGCTGGTCATCGTGCTCATCATCATCAGGCTGATCCGCAACCTGACCTTCGGCACCTTCGTTGCCGGCGGCAGGAACCGCAAGACACGGCTGGCGGTCATGGACGCCACGGCAGTCGACAGCCACCGCCGGCTGGTGCTCATCCGTCGCGACGACATCGAACACCTGCTTTTGATCGGCGGCCCAACCGACGTTGTCGTCGAGCGCGATATCAGGCTTGCAGCGCCACGCCGTCCGGCATTGACCGGCGATGGCGGTGTTGGCCAGCAGCAACAGGCGCCGCGTCCGCGCGCAGCACAACCCGCTCCGGCCACGCCCGCAAGGCAGGCGCCGCCGCCGCAACCGGTAAGGGCTGCTCCGGCCGCCGTTCCGCCGCGCCAGGCCGCGCCGGCGCCGAAACCGGCTCAAATCTACCAGGCGAGCAATGTGACACCGCTGCCGGCCTATGGCTCCGCCGCCAATACTGCCCGGCAGGCCCCGCCACCGAAGCATGAGTCCATCGACGATACCCTGATGCGGGAGCTCGAGGTCTCGCTCGACGATTCGCACCCCAAACCGGCAAGCAAGCCGGCTGCGAAGGCACCGCAGTCTCTCGACGACGAGATGACCAAGCTGCTCGGCGAACTCGCCAGCCAGAAACGATAAAGCCCGGCGAACCGTCACATCTTGCCGATTCCCGATCGAACGCCGCTTAAGCGTGTCGTCCGTTTCAGCGCGACGCGCTTTAACTTGGGGGCGGACTAAACCCTTCGGCCAAAAACAGAAATGGCCGGGAAACCCGGCCATTCTGATGAAACAGTCCTGCCTGACGGCAGCGGCTCAATCGTCGCGATAGACCTTCTCGCGGCGTTCGTGGCGCTCCTGCGCTTCGATCGACAAGGTCGCGATCGGACGCGCATCCAGCCGCTTCAGCGCGATCGGCTCGCCGGTTTCCTCGCAATAGCCGTATGTGCCTTCATCGATGCGCTGCAGCGCCGAATCGATCTTTGAAATGAGCTTGCGCTGGCGGTCGCGGGCCCGAAGCTCGATGGCGCGGTCGGTTTCCGAGGAAGCGCGATCGGCGAGATCGGGATGGTTGGCGTTTTCCTGCTGCAGGATTTCGAGGGTTTCGCGCGCTTCGCGCAGTATGTCGGTCTTCCAGGTGACGAGCTTCAGGCGAAAGTAGGATTTCTGCCGTTCGTTCATGAACGGCTCGTCTTCAGAGGGTACGTAATTGGCTGTAACGATATCGTTCATTCGACTCACCCAACAACCCCAAATTTGGCGCCTATATATTCGCGCAGAGAAGGCTGCACAAGCGTAATCCGCGCGCGTTTCACGCAATTGTTAATGCCGCGCGGGCGATCCTCAGCAAAGCCTTCCATAGCAAGGGCGCGGGCGAATTCGCACATGATTCGCTGCGCTTGGGCGTCGCCGCCCATTGTGCCTCAGGCCTTTCTCGTGGCTAATCCAGTTGTGTCATTGGTGGGCAGCACACCATTGGGGGTCCGGTGAGCAGACTGTATCTGTTGAGGCATGCGAAGGCTGGCTGGGCCCTTCCCGGCGTGCGCGACTTCGATCGCCCGCTCGACGCATCCGGCATTGCCGATGCCGAAATGATGGGGACTGCGATGCGTGCCCGCAACTACATCCCCGATATCACGCTCTGCTCCAACGCCAAGCGGGCGCGCCAGACGCTGGAAGGCATCGCCGGCCACACCGATACCGGCCGGGTGCTGTTCTTCGACACGCTCTACAGCGAGGATGCCGCCGGCTACCTCGCCATCATCCGCAGCAATGGCGGCCCCGGCTCGCTGCTGGTCATCGGCCACAATCCGATGACGGAAGACCTTGCCATGGCGGTCTCGGGCGACGGCGACGAGGCTGCTCGGGCCATCATGAACCATGGTTTCCCGACCTCCGGCCTTGCGGTCGTGCGCTTCGACGGCACCCTCACCGAGGCTGCGCAAGGCGCGGGCTACCTCGAAGCCTTCCTGACGCCCGTCGATCTCTGAGCCGAGCCGGCCGAGGCCGGGCGCCATTTCAAACTTGAACCGCAAAGCCTATATCGGGCGCAAGAGCACGCCTGAGAGAACAGATTTTGGCATCATCGCTGACCACTTTCACCGACGAAGCGAGAATTGCCCTGGATACGCTGTCGGGGCGTGCGAGCGGGCTTTTTTCGCCGTCGCTTCGGCTGGGCGTCACCGGACTGTCCCGGGCCGGCAAGACGGTGTTCATCTCGGCTCTCGTCCACAATCTCATCCATGGCGGGCGCCTGCCGCTGTTCGAGGCGCAGAAGTCGGGACGGATCGCTCGCGCCTTCCTCGAGGAACAGCCGGACGATGCCGTGCCGCGTTTTCAGTACGAGGACCATATCTCCGCCCTGGTCAACGACCGTGTCTGGCCGGACTCGACGCGCGCCATTTCGGAACTCAGGCTCACCATCGAATATGAGTCTGCCTCCGGTTGGAACCGGATGTTTTCCAGCGGCCGATTGTCGGTCGACATCGTCGACTACCCCGGCGAATGGCTGCTCGACCTGCCGCTGCTCGGCAAATCCTTCGCCGATTTTTCGCATGAAGCTTTTGAGATGGCTATGCTGCCGGTGCGGGCCGACCTGTCGCAGGACTGGCGGGCGCTGTCGGCGAGGATCGACCCCAATGCCGACGCCGACGAGATGACGGCGCGGCGCCTCGCCGAGAGTTTTGCCGCCTACCTCAAGGCCTGCAAGCTCGACGAGCGGGCGTTTTCGACCTTGCCGCCCGGCCGTTTCCTGATGCCTGGTGACCTCGAGGGATCGCCGGCGCTGACCTTCGCGCCCTTGCTGCTCAAGGGTGAGAAACGGCCGCGCTCCGGCTCGCTGCAAGCGATGATGGAGCGCCGCTACGAGGCCTACAAGACGCATGTGGTGAAACCGTTCTTCCGCGAACACATCACCCGCCTCGACCGCCAGATCGTGGTGATCGACGCCATGCAGGCGTTGAACGCCGGCCCCGGCGCGATGGCCGACCTGGAACGCGCGGTGACCGAAATCCTCTCCTGTTTCCGTCCTGGCCGAGGCAATTTCCTCACCGACCTGTTTTCACGCCGCATCGACCGCATCCTGGTTGCCGCGACCAAGGCCGACCATTTGCATCACGAAAGCCATGACCGGCTGCAGGCAATCGTGCGGCGGCTTGCCGACCGCGCCGTGGCGCGGGCAAATTTCACCGGCGCCGATGTCGACGTGGTCGCCATGGCGGCGGTGCGCGCGACGCGCGAAGGCACGGTCAAGCAAGGCCGCGAAACCCTGCCGGTGATCATCGGCACGCCGCTGAAGGGCGAGAAGATCAACGGCGAAACCTTTGATGGTAAAGCCGAAACCGCCATATTTCCCGGGGACTTGCCGGAGAAAATTGACGCGGTTTTCGACGTTTCGGAAGCCGACCACCGGCAGAGCAGCGACGATCCGGCGATCCGTTTCGTGCGCTTTCGCCCGCCAAAGCTCGAACGCACCGCTGAAGGCGTCACGCTGTCGCTGCCGCATATCAGGCTAGACCGCGCCTTGCAGTTCCTGATCGGAGACCATCTGGCATGACCGCGCCCCGCAGACCGGCAGCTTTCCGCATCGAGCCGGAGGCCGAACCGAAGCAGGAAACGCGCCGCCCCCATGCCGAGCCGCCGCGCAAGCCGCGCACCGTCGTCGTGCCGGCCGAGATCGATGTCTTCGATGAGCCGGACATTGTCGCCGCCGAACCGCCGCCGGCGACCGCGCCGCGCAGGCGCTCGCTGTTTGCCAGCCTGTTTTTCGGCGCGGTCGGCGTGCTGGTTTCGCTCGCCGTCGGCCTGTGGACCGACCAGCTCATCCGCGACCTGTTCGAGCGCGCAGAGTGGCTGGGGTGGCTGGCAGCGGGAATGGCCGCAATTGCCGTGTTGGCCCTCGCAGTCGTGCTGGTGCGCGAATTCCTGGCTATCGCCCGGCTGGCCGAGGTCGAAAAACTGCAAAAGCGGGCGCTCGATGCCGTGGCGCGCGACGATCCGAAGGCTGCAAGGGCCGTCGTCGAAGAGCTTTCGGCCTTTGTCGCTGCGAAACCCGAAACCGCGGCCGGCAGGCGCTCCCTGGCCGAATTGCGCGGCGAGATCATTGATGGCGGCAATCTGGTGCGACTGGCCGAAGCCGAGATTCTCGGGCCGCTCGATGCGAGAGCCAAGGTGATGATCCTCGAAGCAGCCAAACGCGTGTCGCTGGTCACCGCCGTCAGCCCCCGCGCACTCGTAGACGTTGCCTATGTCGTGTTCGAGGCCGGGCGCCTGATCCGCCGCTTGTCCGAACTCTACGGCGGCAGGCCGGGCACGCTGGGCTTTTTCCGGCTGGCGCGCAGCGTTCTTGCCCATCTGGCGGTAACCGGCTCGATCGCCGTCGGCGACAGCTTCGTCCAGCAGATCGTCGGCCATGGCCTTGCCGCCCGGCTGTCGGCGAAACTCGGCGAAGGCGTGGTAAACGGCATGATGACGGCGCGTATCGGCATTGCTGCCATGGAGACGGCGCGGCCCCTGCCCTTCATTGCCGGCAGGCGGCCGGGTATGGGCGATTTCCTGTCGGCGCTGACCTCGTTTGCGGCCAAAAAAGAGAATGAAGCACCCGCCTCAAGCAAGTGAACGCCCTCTCGCGGTCACCAAGCATTAACCAATCTTGTTCATGGTCGTCCAACAACAGCCTCCTTGTTGCCGGGTGTCGTCTATGAAAAGCGTAATCTTGTCCTGCGTCCTGCCCCTGGTCGCGCTTGCAGCACCTCTGGGCCCGACCGGGAAAGCCTTTGCAGCCGAGCCCGACAAGCAGTTCTTCCGCACCGTCGAAGGCAAATGGGTCGGCCCGGGCGAAATCATCGCCGGCAAATACAAGGGCACGAAGTTCACCTGCAGCTTCGACGGCTCGACGCCGGACAACAAGACCGGCATGACGCTCGATGGCGACTGCCGCGTCGGTGTCTTCACCCAGAAAATGTCGGCGACCGTCGAGCGCAAGGGCCGCGACTACAAGGGCAATTTCATGGGCGGCGCCGCGGGGTCGGGCCTGGACATCATCGGCGGCAACGTGGTCGATGCCCGCAAAGTCGTCTTCACCATCAACCGCAACCAATTGCGCGGCGTCATGCAGGCCCGCATTCCCGACGACAATTCGATGACGGTGACTATCGCCGTGCGCGTCGACCAGCAACTGGTGCCGGTCATCGGCATGAGCCTCAAGCGCGTCGACGCCGTCGAAGTCGGCTCCATCGCCAAAAACTGACTCTCAAGCGGTTCCCCGAAAAAAGCGCGGAACGGGGTTGCACTGCGCGATAGCTGAGCTGTTCCGCTCAGCTCGATGTCGGGAAGTGACACGCCACCTTGCGGCCAGGTTGGCGCTCCTCGAGCACGGGCCGCTCGGGGCGGCACCTTTCTGTCGCGACCGGACATGTGGCGCGCAACCGATGATGTCAGCGTCTCCGATGGCCCAAGCCACAGCAAGGCCAACGTGTCATGGTCCTGTGCGTGCCGGCGGTCCTCCGTGTCAGCGCGATGCGCTTTAAGAACACCAGCAAAAAAGGCGGCGGCTACTCGAGCCACCGCCTTCCTCAATTTCCGAACGAAGAATCAGCCCTTGATGGCGGCCGTCAGATCGTCATAGGCCTTGCAGGCGTCGGCCGGCGTGGTGGCGCCCTGATATTTGGTCGTCACAGCCTGCACCTTGGCGGTCAGGTCGGCGGCCTTGGTCGGATCCTTGGTGATCGCTTCCTGCAGCGCGGCGGTCATTTCCTGCGCCTTCTTGGCCGCGATTTCCTGCGTGCATTCAGGCGCCTTCGAACAGGCCGATGCGGCAAGCATGGCGACACCCACGCCGACGAGCAAAAACTTCTTCATGTCAGTCATTCTCCTCACGAAGGCAGAACTTGATCGTCGCTGCCTTCCAACGGCCGAAGCCTGGCGTCCCATAGCCGCCGATTGCGGCAAAACGCAACGTGTGCGGCGCATAAACCTGTGCAGCGCTGCTGCAACGGCGCGGACGGCCTGATTGAGGCCGCCCGTGTCAGACGAAGCGAGGTTTCAGCCACGAGGCTGCAGCAGCGCCAGTGCGGCCGTCGCCGCGGCAAGGACGGCGGTTAGGGTCAAAGGTCCCGTAGCGCCATAGGTGTCCACGACATAGCCGCCGACAACCGCACCGACGGTGATGGCAACCTGGAAGGAAGTGACCATCAGGCTGCCTGCTGCTTCCAGCGCATCAGGTGCCGCGCGAGACATATTGGTCGGCAGCACCACCGGCGCCATGCCGAAGGCGAAGCCCCACAGCGTAACAAAGCCGAAGGCAACGCCGGTTTGCGCGCCCCAAAGCACCAAAGCGAGTGCCGCAAACGCCATCAACGCGGCGGTAACTGCGAGGGCCATGTGGATGTTGGTGTCGGCCAGGCGGCCACCGGCAATATTGCCGATCACAGCGGCGATGCCGAACCCGAGCAGCGCCAGGGCAATCGGCCCGGTTGTGAGGAGCGTCACCTGTTCGAGGAACGGGCGCACATAGACCGAGCCGGCAAAATGCCCGGTCATCAGCAGAACAATGGCAAGCATGCCGAGTTGGATGCCACGCCGCCGTGTCAGCCGAAAGACGTCTGCAAGGCTGTTGCTTGCCGCCGCAGGCAAGGTCGGCAGGCTGAGAAGCTGCAGCAGCATGGCAAGCGCGGCCAGCCCCGCCGTCATGGCCATCGCGCTGCGCCATCCCAGCCAGTCACTGATCAACGCACCCATCGACGGCGCGGCAATGGTCGCGAGCGAGACGCCGAGGGTCACGATCGCCATGCCGCGACCTGTCGCATTGGCGCCGACCAGCCGCGCCACGACGGCAACGGAAAGTGCCCAGAAAGCGCTAAGAGCGATCCCCAACCCGGCCCGGCCCAGCAACAGCAGCCAGAAATTGGGCGCCAGCGCCGCAAGAATATTGGAACCGACCGCCAGGGCCATGAGGCCAACCAGCACCGCCTTGCGGTTCAATCGGCCGATGAGAACATTGCTCAACATGGCCGTCACGGCGCCAACGGAAGCGGTGGCGGTGACGACCTGTCCGGCAGTTCCCTCGCTGATGCCGAGATCGCGCGCCATCGGCGTCAACAGACCTGCCGGCAAGAACTCGGCTGACACCAGGGCAAAGCTGGTGGCCGCCAATGATAGGACCGCAAACCATGTGGCCGCGCTCCACGCGGCTGGTGCATCGGCATCAAGGCCGATTGCGGCGTCTTCAAGCTGTAATGTTGTGTCCGTCACGGAAAGATCTCCACAGTTGGAGATCTTAGATAGGCGAGTCCGCCCGGATGTTATGTACCTTAAAATCCGAAATTCATATCCATTCGTCCGGGAATTGTGCGACGCACAACGCCTGGCGAGACATTGGTGATGCGCTTGAACGCGCGGGCGAAGGACGCCTCGGAATCATAGCCCAAACGGGTAGCGACTTCGGCAACCGACAAGCCGTTTTGGCCCAGCAATTCGCGGGCAAGCTGCATTCGCAGGCGGGCGAGATAATGTGCGGCACCCTCCCCCAATACCGCGCTGAAGCGCTCGGCGAAAATCGAACGCGATTGGCCTGCCACGCCGGCGAGGCTTCCCAGCGTCCAGTTGTGGCCGGGGTCGCGGTGCATGGCCGCCAGAGCGCGGCCTATATGGGGGTCGCGGATGGCTGCGAGCCAACCGGTGGTCGATGCGCCGTTGCAATTGACCCAGCACCGGATGAGCCTGGCTGTCAGCAAATCCGCCATACGCGACAGGATGGTGGCGCTGCCCATCTGCGGTTGCGCGGCCTCCACCGTCATGGCCGCCAGCAAAGGGCCGACCATCGGGTCATTGCCGGCCACGTCGCAACCCTTGATGAGAGGCGGCATCAACGTGATCAACGGATTGAGCGCATAGGAGCCGAGAGACATGGAGCCGCAGAAAAGGGTGCTTGTCGCGCCCGTTCCCTGCCGTATCACTTCGCAAACGTTGCCGCCCAACTTGATCACCTGGCAGCCCTCGAGCGAATCGCCCACCACGTCCGGCGCACTCGCCAGCCGATGGGCGATGCCTTGCGGCAGCAGCACCAGATCGCCATCGCGCAACTCCTGCCAGCCTTGCGCTTCGGTGTGAATCCAGCATGGACCCTGGCCGACAAAGTGAAAACGAAGCAGTTGTTGTTGCGGAAAGTCTATGCTCCATGGGTGCCGGAGTTCGCAGCGGCCATAGTTGACGCCACTCAAGCGAAAGTCTTGCAGAACTTCGCTGAGCGCATCCATCGGGATATGTGGCAGCGGCGACGGCCGGGACGAATAATCAGGCATTTGTCAGATATAGATACCGGCCGTCCGACAGGCAAGCGCAGACTGTTGTTCCACCGGGGAATCGCTGCCACGGCACCCTACCCATCCTGGCAGGCTTCCCGCCCTTGCCTCCCGCTCCCAGTGCATGCAAGGAGTGCTGTCGGACACAGGGACAAGAGGCATGGCAGCGGAAGCATCGGGCAGCGATCTCATTCAGGTGGTGGCGCTGCTTGCCGCAGGCGTCGTCGCCGTTCCGATCTTCAAACGCATGGGGCTGGGCTCGATCCTAGGCTATCTCGCCGCGGGCGTGGTCATCGGCCCGTTCGGTATTGGCATTTTTTCCGAATCGGAAGCCATCCTGCATGTCGCCGAACTCGGCGTGGTCATGTTCCTGTTCATCATCGGGCTGGAGATGCAGCCGTCGCGGCTATGGGGCCTGCGCCGCGAGATTTTCGGCCTCGGCGCGCTGCAGGTCGGCGTCTGCGCCTTGCTGCTCACCGGTGTTGGTCTCGCCGGCGGCTTTCCGATCGCGCAATCCTTCGTTGCCGGCGCCGGCTTTGTCCTGACCTCGACGGCGATCGTCATGCAGCTTCTGGAAGAGCGTGGCGAGATGGCCAGCCCCAAGGGCCAGCGCATCGTGTCCATCCTGCTGCTCGAGGATCTGGCAATCGTGCCGCTTCTGGCGCTGGTCGCCTTCCTGGCGCCGGGCGGCAGCGAGATGACCCTGCAGCAAAGGCTGACCGAAATCGGCATCGGTCTTGGCGCCATCGTCGGGCTGGTGGTGGCCGGCCGCTATCTGCTCAACCCGTTCTTCCGCATCCTGGCCGACGCCAAGGCGCGCGAAGTCATGACGGCGGCAGCCCTTCTGGTCGTGCTGGGGTCGGCGCTGGTCATGCAGCTTTCCGGCCTCTCGATGGCGATGGGCGCCTTCCTCGCCGGCGTGCTGTTGTCGGAATCGACCTTCCGCCACCAGCTGGAGGCCGACGTCGAGCCATTCCGCGGCATCCTGCTTGGCCTTTTCTTCCTCGCCGTCGGCATGTCGCTCGACCTGCATGTGGTGGCCGACAACTGGCGGCTGATCGCCGTCTATGTCGTCGCCTACATGGCGATGAATGCGCTCGGCATCTACCTCGTCGCCCGCTTGCTGAAGAGCGGTCATCGTGAAGCGCTGGAACGCGCCGTGATCATGGCGCAAGGCGGCGAATTCGCCTTCGTCCTCTATTCGGCCGCAGCGGCGGTTGGCATCATCGACAGCCGGGCCAACGCAACGCTGACCGCGATCATCATCATCTCCATGGTGCTGACGCCGCTGGCCATCATTGCGCTCAAATATGTGACGCCGCGCGAAGAGCAGTCGCTTGAAGGCGTCGACATCGCCGACGGCCTTACCGGCAGTGTGCTGGTCATCGGCTTCGGCCGTTTCGGCCAGATCGCCAGCCAGCCGCTTTTGTTGCGCGGCATCGATGTGTCGATCATCGACAATGATGTCGAAATGATCCAGGCGGCCGCCGATTTCGGCTTCAAGGTCTATTATGGCGACGGCACGCGGCTCGACATTCTGCGCGCCGCAGGTGCAGGCCGCGCGCGCGCCGTGCTGATCTGCGTCGACAAGCCGGACGCCGCCGTGCGCATGGCGGAACTGATCAAGGCGGAGTTCCCGCTGCTGACCGTCCTGGCACGCGCGTACGATCGCGGCACCGCGCTCTCGCTCATCCGCGCCGGCGTCGACTTCCAACTGCGCGAGACCTTCGAATCGGCCCTCGTCTTCAGCGGTTCCGCGCTCGAGGTTTTGGGCGTCGAGCCGGAAGATGTCGCCGATGTCATCGAGGATGTGCGACGGCGCGACAATGCCCGACTGGAGACGCAGCTGGCCGAAGGCGTCCGCGCCGGGCAACGTTTCCTCAGGGGCAATACCGGCACGCCGATCCCGACGCCGCTGACGCAACCGCGCCGGCCCGGCCAGGCGCTGAACGAAGAGACGGCCGGCGTGCTGCACAAGCCGGAGCCCGCCGATCAGGGGGAAAGCTGATGACCGCATTGGATGAGCGCGCGCTCGCCGTCACAAAATTCTGGCGCGAGGCCGGCGAAGACGCGTGGTTCGAGAAGAACGACGCCTTCGACGCGAATTTCCGCAGCAGGTTTCTCGACCTGCACTTTGCCGCCGCCCGGCGCGAGTGCGACGCATGGTCGGAGCATGCCGAGGGTTCGCTGGCGCTGATGATCCTGCTCGACCAGTTTCCGCGCAACTGCTTTCGCGGCTCAGGCCATATGTACGCCACCGATCCGCTGGCGCGGTATTTTGCCGCCAAGGCGATCGCTGCCGGCCACGACCTTGCGCTGGAAGAAAACCTGCGCGTCTTCCTGTACCTGCCCTACGAACATTCGGAACTGCCCGCCGACCAGGACAGATCGGTCGAGCTCACCACCGCCAGGGCGCCGGAGTATGTGAAATACGCCATCGAGCATCGCGACATCATCGAGCGTTTCGGCCGCTTTCCGCACAGGAACAAGATGCTTGGCCGCGAGACGACGGCGGACGAACAGGCATTTCTCGATGGCGGCGGCTTCTCCGGTTAACCCAGCCACCAATCACGGCCGGATGCCAGTCGCTCTATGCCTGATGTATCGACGGCGCTGAGCCGCGCGCTCACGCTCCTGCCGCCCACCGCCAGATCCGGCGCGATCTCGGCCAGGGGCGCCAGCACGAAGGCGCGCTCCAGCATCCTGGGATGCGGCACTTCCAACCCGGTTTCGTGGATTGTGCGGTCGCCGAACACCAATATGTCGATGTCGATCAGGCGCGGACCCCAGCGCTCCTCGCGCACCCGCTTCAGCTTGCGCTCGGCCTCGAGGCAGAGGTCGAGCAGCGCCCTTGGCGCCAGCGAGGTCGAGATTTCGGCAGCGGCGTTGAGGAAATCCGGCTGGTCGAGCTTGCCCCAGGGCGGCGTGCGATAGAGCGAGGAGACGGCGATTACACGCGTGTTCTCGTCGGCGTCCAGCAGGCGCAGCGCCGTGGCCATCGAGGCCGAGGGATCGCCGAGATTGCCGCCAAGGCTGAGATAGACCGTGTTATTGCTACTCTGGCCAGACAACGGTCACCTCGACGTAATCGAGCACGCCGGGCACCGGTGCGTTGGGCTTGCGCACGGTGATCTCGGCCTTCCTGATCTGCGGAAACCGTGAAGTCAGCGCCTTCGCTACTTCGAGCGCCAGCGCCTCGATCAGGAAACGGCGATGTCCAGTGACGATCTTTTCAATCACCGTGAAGGCGATGCCGTAATTGACGGTATCCTCGATGGAATCATCCTCCAGCGGGCGGCTGGGCTCGACCGTCAACTCGGCATCGACATAAAAACGCTGGCCAAGCGCCTCTTCCTCATCCAGCACGCCGTGCCGGGCAAAGAAGGCGCAGTTCTTCATGCGGATGACGTACATTTCTTAGTGTCCTGGGCTCAGCGTCCTGGCTTTTCGCGCGCCAGCATAGCATCGGCGACGGCCAGTGCGTCCATGTTGATTGCGACATCGTGAACGCGAAACAGATCGGCGCCCTTCAGCCTCAGGATGACACTGGTGGCTGCCGTCCCGGCGGCGCGCGCGCCGGCTTCGCGGCCGGTGACGGTGCCGATGAAGCGTTTTCTGGAGGTGCCGGCCATCAAGGGAAAACCGAGCTCCTTAAGCTCGAAAAACCGCGCCATCAGGTCGAGGTTTTCCTCAGCCGTCTCCTTGGCGAAGCCGAAGCCGGCATCGAGTACGATATGATCGTCCGCAACGCCGCTGCGCCGGGCGATTTCCAGCGAAGCCTTGAGGAACAAAAACTGGTCGGCGATGACGTCGGGCAGTTTTTGCCGCTCGCGCCCGGTATGCATGATGACCAGTCCGGCGCCGGTCTCGGCGGCGACGCGGGCGATGCCGGGTTCACGCTGCAAGCCCCAGACATCGTTGACGATATGCGCGCCGGCGGCGACGGCGAGGCGCGCGGTTTCCTCGCGATAGGTGTCGACCGAAATCAGGGCTTCGCCTGAACCGGCGAGTGCTGCGATCACCGGCAGGATGCGGGTCTGCTCTTCTTCAGGCGTCACGGGCGAGGCGCCGGGGCGCGTCGATTCCCCGCCGATATCGACGACGGCGGCGCCTTCTTCCACCATGCGGTGCGCCTGCGCCACCGCCTGGTCAGGCGTGATGAACAGTCCGCCATCCGAAAAACTGTCCGGCGTGACGTTGAGAATGCCGACCACAATGGCTTTCTCGCCAAGGTCGAGATGGCACTTATGCGCCAGTTGCCATCGCCTTGTCGTCATTGTCCTTCAACCATGTGTCTCATTGGCATGTGGCTCATTGGCATGTGGCTCATCGAGCGCTTGCAATCCATCAACGATGCGTGATCGGTGGAAGATCAATTCCGTTGCGCCGGCAACGGCCGTAAAGCAAGGTGAGTGAAGAGGCAACATGATGAAACGACCCCTGCTCTGCGCCCTGATGCTGGCTTTGACCGTCCTGCCGGCGAATGCTGCCAATCTGGTGAAGACTTACAGCTATTTTGCCATCGGCGGCAGCACGCTCGATGACATCGAGACGCAATTGTCGAAGCATGGACCCGAGGTGAAAAGCACCGGGATGCGGCATCCAGGCGCCACCCAGATGGCGTTCACCACCCGCATCAGCTACGCGCAAACCGCTGACACCTGCCGCATCGCCAAGGCTGCCGTCACCGTCAAGGTCAAGGTCATCCTTCCGGAGTGGCGCAGGCCGCGCAAGGCCGATCCCGATGTCAGGCTGTTCTGGGACACGCTGTCGGCCGACATCAAGCGCCATGAGGAGCGTCATGTCGAGATCGCCAAGAACCACGGCCGTCTGCTCGAAGACGCGCTGAACGCGAGCTTTGCGCAAAAGACCTGCGCCGGGGCAAAGGCGAAGGCGGCGCAGATCACCGCGGCCGAACTCGCCAGGCATGACCAGGACCAATTGCGCTTCGACCGCGTGGAAGGCGTGAATTTCGAAAGCCGCATCCTGCGGCTGCTGCGCTACCGCATGCAGCGCGTCGAGAACGGCCAGCTTCCGCCCGGCTGAAACACGGACTGATACCAAGCCAATTCTGCCGAAACATGAGGCCAGCCCCAGAAAATTTTCGGGCATAGGTCGAAATCGGCCTATACGGGACGACATATGTCAGGCTCGCAAGATATGTCAGGCTGGCAAGGCGCGACCTTCGAAACACCAGATCAAGACCAATTGAGGCGGCGCGTAGCGGAGCGGCCATTTGGCGCCGCGCAATCGCTCTCAAACTTTATGGATGAACTGACATGGACCAAGCTGTCGACAAGCCGGCTAGGCTGCCTCCCGCCGCGCCGCTGACGGAAAGCGAGAAGAACGTCATCATCGCCGGCATCCTTTTGTCGATGCTGCTGGCGGCGCTCGACCAGACAATCGTCGCGCCGGCCATGCCGACCATCGGCCGTTCGCTCGGCCATGCCGACTACCTGCCGTGGATCGTGACCGGCTATCTCCTGACGGCGACCGCCATGGCGCCGCTCTACGGCAAGATTTCCGACGTCTATGGCCGCCGGCCGACCGTCTATGCGGCGATCCTGATCTTCCTTCTGGGATCGCTGGTCAGCGCCATGGCCCCCAACATGTTCGTGCTGGTCATCGGCCGGGCGATCCAGGGTGCGGGCGGCGGCGGCCTGTTCGCCCTGGCGCAGATCGTCATCGGCGACCTGGTGCCGCCGCGCGAACGCGCGCGTTATGCAGCCTGGATTTCGGGCACCTGGGCGGTCGCCAGCATCGCCGGGCCTTTGCTCGGCGGCGGATTTGCCGAACATCTGCATTGGTCGCTGATCTTCTGGATCAATATCCCGCTCGGCATCTTGGCCATGGCCATCATCAACAAGCCGCTGCGCAAACTGCCGGTCGCCGCAAAGCGGCATCGCATCGACGCGCCGGGCGCGCTGCTTCTGGTGGTGGCGACGGCATTGCTGCTTTTGGCCCTCAACTGGGGCGGCAGCGCCTATCCATGGGCCTCGCGCGAGATCGTCGGCCTGCTCGCCTGTTCGGCGGTCTTCTGGGGTGCGTTCGCGCTCAGGCTGATGCGTGCGGCCGAGCCGCTGATTTCGCTTGAAGTGCTGAGCAATCCGATCGTGCTTGCCGGCACGGCGTCGATGTTCCTGCTGCAGGCCGCCAATATCGGCCTGTCGGTGTACCTGCCGGTCTATCTGCAGTCGATCATCGGCCTGTCGGTCAGCCAGTCGGGCCTTGCCATGCTCGGCCTGCTGCTCGGAACGGTCGCCGGCGCGACCTTCAGCGGCCGCACGATACCGCGCTTCTTCCACTACAAGCGTATAGCCATGGTCGGCGTTCTCTTCGCCATTATCTGCCTTGGCGTGCTCAGCCTGGTCGCCGGCCGCGCCTCGCTGCTGGTGGTCGAGCTCTTGACCATCTGCATCGGCCTTGGAAGCGGCACCACCTTCCCGGTCGCCACCGTATCGGTGCAGAACGCCGTCGACCGCGCGCATCTCGGTGTTGCCACCGGCGTGCTGACCTTCCTGCGTTCGCTGGGCAGCGCGCTCGGCGTCGCCATGCTCGGCGCCGTCGCGCTCGGCTATGGCCTGCCGCTTGCCGGCGAAGGCGCGCCGGCTGCCGGACAGATCGTCTCGGCGACGCCCTTCATGATGATCTTCCTTGCCGCGGCCGTCACGCTCGTGCTGGCGCTGATGACGCTGGCGCTGATGCCGGAGAAGTCACTGCGCGGCCGCGACGAGGCCGAGGCGCCGGTCGTTCTGGTGGAGTGATCCGGAAAGCGCTGTAGGACCTACTCCACGACGCCGAGCTTCTTCTGCAGGCTGGTCGACGACGTCGTGTACTGGAAGACGATGCGCTCACCGGGGCTGATGATGCGCTTGGCGGCCTGCGCCATCAGCGCCACCTCGTGAAAACCCGACAGGATCAGCTTCAGCTTGCCTGGGTACCAGTTGATGTCGCCGACGGCAAAGATGCCTGGCACCGAAGTCTGGAATTTCTCGGTATCGACCGGGATGAGGTTCTCATGAAGGTTGAGCCCCCATTCGGCGATCGGGCCGAGCTTCATGGTCAGGCCGAAGAACGGCAGCATGCGCGTGCACGGCACCTCGATGTCGCCGTCAGGCCCGCCCTTGATGGTAGCAGAGGCCAGCTCGCCGTCGGCGCCGGTCAGGCCGCTCACCTGGCCGACCCGGAACTCCAGCTGCTTCATCTCCTGCATGGCATACATCTTGTTGACGCTGTCGGGCGCCGCCCTGAATTCCGCGCGCCGGTGGACCAGTGTCACGCTTTTTGCCACCGGCTGCAGGTTCAGCGTCCAGTCGAGTGCGGAATCGCCGCCGCCGACGATGACGAGGTCGTGGCCGCGGAATTCCTCCATACGGCGCACCGAATAGAAGACGCTCCTGCCCTCATAGGCCTCGATGCCGGGAATGGGCGGCCGTTTGGGCTGGAACGAGCCGCCACCGGCGGCGATCACCACCACCTTGGCTTCGAACACCTCGTTCTCGTCGGTGGTGACCCGAAATGAGCCGTCGTCAAGCTTTTCCAGGCTGGAGACCATGCGGTTGAAGGTAAAATCCGGCTTGAACGGGTGAATCTGCTCGAGCAGTCTGTCGACCAGGCCTTGCGCCGAGATCGATGGCCAGCCTGGAATGTCGTAGATCGGCTTTTCCGGATAGAGTTCGGCGCATTGGCCGCCCGGTCGGTCGAGGATGTCGATCAGATGGCACTTCATGTCGAAGAGGCCAAGTTCGAACACGGCGAACAGGCCGACCGGACCCGCCCCGACGATGAGTGCGTCCGTCTTGATTACATCGGTCATGCCAGGCGAGCCTCATTGTCAGACTGGGGCGAAACTGGCGCGAGACTGCATGAGCATTGGCCCGCTGCCAAGCGGCGGCGGGAAAAATCAGATGGTACGGGAGATCAACCCTGGCGAGCCGGCACGCGCACGACCAGGCCGTCAAGCGCGTCGCGCACCTTGATCTGGCAGGACAGCCGCGAGTTCGGCTGGACGTCATAGGCGAAGTCCAGCATGTCCTCTTCCATCGCCTCCGGCTCGCCGACCTCGGCCGTCCAGGCTTCGTCGACATAGACATGGCAGGTCGCGCAGGCGCAGGCGCCGCCGCATTCTGCCTCGATGCCCGGCACCGCGCTACGGATCGCATTCTCCATGACGGTCGAGCCGTTTTCGGCCTCGACATCGAAAGGAGTGCCGTCATGGGCAATGAAGGTCAGCTTGGTCATTTATCACCTGAAGGGAGTCCCAGCCGAGATAATCACTCCACCGGACAAGTCAACTGCGGCGCGAAAGCGCCGCTTTGTGACGTTTTTTCGGAAAGCTGGCCAAAGCACGCCCTGGCCCCGTCGATTCATCCCGGTGGCCGCTGCCGAGCGGCAGCCATTACCGGCTGATGGCGGCGATGAAATCGCGCACTTCCTCGATCAGGGTGCCGAGGCGCTTGAGGATGCGCGCATCTTCCGGCTGCTGTTCGATCGAGGTGGCGCAGTCGGCGATGGCAAAGGCGCCGACCCCGCGCGCCGAACCTTTCAGCCCATGCGCCAGAAGCAGTCGCTCCCTGACGTCGGCATCGACAATTCTGTCGCGGACGGAAAGCGCCTGCTGTACGAACAGTGCCAATACCTCCTGTTCGAGGGCGCGATCGCCCATTGTCTGACGGGCCAGATGGGCCAGATCCACTGGGCGCGAACGGGCCGGTCCCGACGCATCGCCGCCCGGCATTGAGAAGGCAATGCCGCTTTCACCGCGTACCAATTTGAAACTCCTTGTGCCGATCGCCGAAAAAACTAGGCGATTTCCGTCGCCAACGCGTTAATGACTGGGCTGGAAAATTGTTGCCGTTGAGACGGTTAGATCACGTTGTCGTTAACCTTATATTTAAAGTTTTACGTATCTCGCGGAATGCATGTTTTCTTTACCCCTGTGTGTCATTACGATACGAAGGTCCATTTTCAGCCTCCTGCGTGGGATAAGAGGAGCCAGAATCAGGCAAAAATAAGAAGTCCCTCGGCAGCTAGTACAGGGTAGCGAAGGCATGGCGAAGAAACCAACGACGACCAGAACTCTCGACAGCGACGTAGCCAGGGAACTCGAAAAGGCACTAGACCTCGATCTCAGCGGAGACGGCAGCGGCGATCTCGATATTGCGGCGTCGATGGAAGATCTGGAAGCGCAGATATCGCAGGCCGCGGACGAACTGGCGCGCGAAGGCCGCCCCCAGAAGCCCGCCCCCGCTCAAAACGCGCCCGTCCAACAAAACCAGAGTGCGAAGCCGGCAGCCAAGCCCGCCGAGCTGCGGCCGGTCGAATCGCGCAACAGCGCTCAGCCAGCCGGCTTCAAGCCGGCAAACGATGACCGCCAAAAAGATTACAAGACGCTGCTGCACAGCCTCAACCGGCGCGCGTCGAGCACGATCTATTGGGTCGTGGCGTTCGTGTCGCTGGCCTGGATCGCCGGCGCCGGCGGCCTCGCCAATCTGCTGTTTGGCCCCAGCATCTGGAAAATTCGTACGTTCGATCAAATCCTGGCCCGCCCTGAACTGATCGGCCTGGCGATCGCGGCAATCATACCGGTCGTCCTGTTTTGGGCCTTCGCGGCGATGATCCGCCGCGCGCAGGAAATGCGCATTGCCGCGCAGTCGATGACGGAGGTGGCCTTCCGCTTGGCGGAGCCGGAAAACCTCGCCCAGGATCGCGTGATGATGATCGGCCAGGCCGTTCGCCGTGAAGTGGCGGCGATGGGCGAAGGCATTGAGCGCACGCTGGCGCGCGCCGTCGAGCTCGAAACGCTGGTCCACAGCGAGGTCAACCAGATCGAACGCTCCTATTCGGAGAATGAATCGCGCATCCGGTCGCTGGTCGACGGGCTGGGCAGCGAGCGCGAAGCCGTCGTCACTCATGCCGAGCGCGTGCGCGCCTCGATCACCGGCGCGCATGAAACGCTGAAGGACGAGATCGGCGCCGCCTCCGACATTATTCGCGACTCTATCCTCAACGCGTCGACCAAGCTGTCGATGACGATCACGAATTCCGGCGACACGCTGATCGACCGCATCAATGAAAGCTCGATGTCGATCTTCGATTCCGTCGAAACCCGGCTGGATTCAATCACCGACAGGCTGTCGACATCGGGCGAAGCCTTTGCTTCGCTGCTCGACACCCGCATCGCCAAGCTGACGGACACCACAGACGGCCTGACCCGGTCGCTGACCGACCTGCTCGACGACCGCACCACCGGTATGGTGTCGCTGCTCGGCGGCGCCGCCCGCACCCTGAGCTCGGAATTCGAGTCCAGCCTGAACGGCATCGAGCGGACGCTGGCCGAGCGCGGCCAGGCGCTGATCAGCGAATTCCAGACCCGCGCCGAAGCACTCGATACCGGCACGCAGAAGCTCAACGCCGCGCTCGAGGCGCGCGCCCGCCAGATCAACGAAACGCTGGTCGAGCGCGCCCGCGAGATCGCCCACACCTTTGCCGAGAGCAAGGATCATTTGACTGCGATGATCGATCAGGGCAAGACCCAGATCGGCGCCGACATGGCCGACATCGTCTCGTCGACCTCGTCGATGCTCGAAGCCCGCGCCAGCGATTTCGCCGGCCGCATGGAAGCCGCCCGCCATGTCGTGTCGCGCTCCTTCGACACCGACATCCAGCGTCTTGCCGATGCCCGTGTCGGCATCGAGGACGCCGTCGAAAACCACAGCCGCAAGCTGTCCGAAAGCCGCGAACGCATGGCGGCTGCCATGCAGGCGGACCTGGCGAAGTTCGCCGAGGGCCGTGCCGGCATCGATGCGGCCGTAACCAACCAGGTGCAGAAGCTGGCCGAAGGCCGCAACCTGATCTCGCGCGCCCTGGAAGAGGATCTGCGCAAGGTCAACGAGTCGCGCGCCGCCATTGACGCGTCGCTGGGCAGCCATCTCGAGCGGCTTGAAGAAGGCCGCAACCGGCTCAACCAGGCTTTGCATGAAGACTCCGGAAAACTTGTGCAAGCCCGTACGATCATTGACGAAATGGTCGCCGGACATGTCGGTAAACTGGCCGAAGGCCGCAACATTCTGTCGCGCGCCCTGGAAGCCGATCTCGGCAAGCTCGCCGACAGCCGCGCCTCGATTGACGGGCTGGTCGCCGGCCAGGTTGAAAAGATCGCCGAAGGCCGCGCCATCCTGACCAAGGCGCTCGAAAACGACATTATCGGCATCAAGGGCGTGATCGAGAACCACTCGGCGAAACTGGCCGAGGACCGCACCGAACTCAGCAAGGCGCTGGAGAACGACCTATCCGGCATCAGGGGCCTGCTCTCCGACCATTCGAGCCGGCTTGCCGACGATCGTGGCCTGTTGTCACAGACGCTCGAGGCCGACCTCGCCAAGCTCGCCGAGAGCCGGTCGAGCATCGACGGGCTGGTCGCCGGCCAGGTCGAAAAGCTGGCCGAGGGGCGCGATATCCTTAAGCGCGCGCTCGAAGCCGACCTCAACACCATCAAGGGCGCCATCGCGGGTCATTCCGACAAGGTGGCGGAAGAGCGCGGTCAGCTTTCCAGGGCACTGGAGGCCGATCTGCAGAATGTGAACAGCCTGATCGCCGACCACTCGAACCGGCTTGTTCAGGATCGTTCGACGCTATCCCAGGCGCTTAAGGATGACCTTCAGAATGTGAACAGCCTGATCACCGACCACTCGAGCCGGCTTGTCCAGGATCGTTCGACGCTATCTCAGGCGCTTCAGGACGATTTGCACAATGTCAGCGGCATCATGGCCGATCATCAAAACAGGCTCGTCCAGGACCGTTCGGCGCTCTCAAAGGCATTGGAAGACGACATCGCCAAGCTGGCGGAGAGCCGCTCCAACATCGATGGGCTGGTCGCCGGACAGGTCGAGAAGCTCGCCGAGGGCCGCGACATCCTCACACGGGCGCTCGAAGCCGATCTCAATGCGATTAGGAGCGCCATTGCCGACCAGTCGCAGAAGCTGAGCGAAAACCGTGGCGAGTTCGCGCGGGTGCTGGAAGCGGATTTGGAAAATGTCAACAGCCTGATCGAGGGTCACAGCGACAAGCTCGTCCGGGATCGCGCGACGCTGTCGAAGGCTCTCGAGGACGACCTCGCCAAGCTGGCCGAGAGCCGGTCGAGCATCGACGGACTGGTCGCAGGCCAGGTCGAGAAGCTGGCCGAGGGCCGAGACATCTTGAAGCGTGCGCTGGAAGCCGACCTGCAGAAGCTGTCGGCAAGCCGCGGTGAGGTTGACGACATCATCGCCGGCCATGTCGGCAAGCTGGCCGAAGGCCGCAACATGTTGACCCAGGCGCTGGAAGACGATCTGGCAAAGCTCGCCGACATACGTAAGGATGTCGACCGCTCGCTGTCGGGCCATATCGACCAGATTGCCGGCAGAAGCACCGATATCTCGGCGGCAATCGCTGCCGATGTCGAGAAGATCGAGCAGGCCTTCAGCAAGCAGACCGGCATCATCGAAGAGCGCGCCGGAACCATGGAGCGCGCGTTGTCGGTGGGTGTCGACAATGTCCGCAGCGTGCTCGAAAAGAGCGCCGTCTTCGTTGCCGGCGCGCTGCGCGAGAAGGTGATGGAAGTCACCAGCGCGCTGCACGAACAGGCCGGTGCTGCCTTCAGTGACGCCGACCGCAAGATCGCCGAGCGTGCCGAGCAGACTTCGGCCGCCCTTTTGGCCCGGGCCGAGGACATCGCCCGCACCTTCGAGGACGCGGATCGCCGTCTGCACGCCCGTGCCGAGGACACATCGAGCGCCCTGATTGCTCGCGCCGAGGATACGACGAATGCCTTGCTTGCTCGCGCCGAAGACACAACGAGCGTGCTGCTTGCCCGGCATGACGAGACGTCGAACTCGCTGCTCGCCCGCGCCGAAGAAACGGCCGGACGGCTGGCTGCCCGCGCCGGCGAGATCGCCGGCACGTTCGACGCCGCCGACCAGAAGCTGGTCGCCCGCGCGGTCGAGACGGCGCAGTCGCTGGCCGACCGCGCCGGCGACATCCTGCGTAACTTCGAGGGCGCCGACCAGCGGCTGAGCATGCGCATCGGCGAATCCGCCGAAGCGCTGGCCGCCCGCGCCTCCGACCTTGGCCGCATCTTCGACGCCGCCGACCAGCAGCTGATCTCGCGCATCGCCGAGGGTTCGGACGCGCTGTCAGCCCGCGCCACCGAGATCAGCCGCATCTTCGACGAGGCCGATCACCGCCTGGTGTCGCGCATCGCCGACTCCACTTCGACGATCGGCGAGCATGCCGACAACATCGTTGGCGCCTTCGCCAGCACCGAGCAGCGTGTTGCCGAACGTGCACGCCAGACCGGCCAGGAACTTGCCGTCCACGCCCGCGAGATGGAGCAGGCTCTTGCCGGGGCCGACGAGCGGCTGGCCGCGAGCGTTGCGTCCGCAGCTTCGCGCGTCGAGGAACAGGTCGCCAGCGTCGAGAACCGCCTTCTTTATACGACGGAGACAATGGGCCAGAAGCTCAACGAGCAGGTTTCCAGCGCAGAAGCTCAGCTGATCTCGCGCGCCAACACGATTGCGGAGACTTTTACCGCGGTCGGCCAGCACATCGGCCAGAGCACCAACGACGCTGCCAAGACCATCGGCACCAATACCCGCGAGCTCAACACGATGCTGGCGGCGCGTTCGGCCGAGATGGCGAAGATCCTGGACGAAACCGCGCGGCCGCTGGTCGAGCGCTTCGCCCAGGGCGGCTCGGAACTGCAAAAGAGCATGGAAGAGGTCACCGAACGCGCGACCGAGAAGCTGCGCAGCGAAAATGCCGCCCTCGTCAACGCGCTCGCCAGCCGCACCGCCGAAACGCTGTCGGCCGTCGAAGGCGCGCGCTCGTCGCTCGCCGATAGCGTCGCCGACCTCATCGGCCGCATGAGCGTCTCCAGCTCGCAGCTTGGTGAGCTGATCGAACAGGCGGCGATCAACCTCGGCCAGGTTGACGAACGTCTGAGCGGCAGCACGCAAAGCTTCGCGGCAACCACCGAAAAGGCCGCGCAGACCTTCGCCAGCTCGGCACGCCTGGTCGATTCGAACACGACGCGGCTTACCGAACTGTCGTCGTCGACCCTGCGCGAAGTGGCCTCGATCGCCACCAAGTTCGACGAGCACAGCCGCTTGCTGTCCTCGGCTTCGGATCTGTTGAGCTCGGCGCAGAGCAATCTGGAGCACACGCTTGAGCGGCAATCGTCGCTCGAAGATCTCGCCGTCGGCCTTGTCAAGAAGTCGGAAGACCTCGAGAAGGTGATGCGTTCGTTCGAAAACCTTGTCGGCCAGACGATGCAGAATGCCGAAGGCAAGACGCTGGCATCAGCCGACAAGATCCGCATCGCCATAACGGAAGTGGTCGATTCGGCAACCAGCCGGTTCGCCGATGCGACCGAGGAGATGCGGCGCACCGCAAGCTCGATCAAGAGCGAGCTCGACCTCACCCGCGCCGAGCTCAAGAAGGGCGTCATCGAGATGCCGGAAGAGGCCAAGGAATCGACCTCGGCGATCCGCCGTGCCGTTGCCGAGCAGATCAACGCGCTCAAGGAACTTTCGGATATCGTTGCGAAATCGGGACGCGGCGGCGACAATGCCGAACCGCGCGCCCTGCGCCCGGCGCCGCAGGCGCCAGTGCAGCGCCCGGCCGAGCCGGTACGCCGCCCGCCGCCGGCGCCACAGCCGGAACGCCCTGCTCCGCAGGCGCCGCTCGGCGGCCTGCGTGGCACGCTCGATATCGAACGCCCCGCCGAAGCACCGCGCCAGCGCGACGCCAACGCCCGCACGCCGCAAGGCGGCTGGGTGCGCGATCTCCTGACCGGGGCATCGCGCGAGGAGGAAGTCGCCAGGCCGGCTGCGCCCGCGGAAGCACCGCGCGCAACTCCCGCCCAGCGTTCGCCGCTGCATGTCATGGAGTCGCTCAACTCGCTCTCGGTCGATATTGCCCGGGCGATCGACCACGACGCCTCGATCGAGCTGTGGAACCGCTACCGGCGCGGCGAGCGTGACGTGTTCACGCGCCGCCTCTACACGCTCAAGGGCCAGCAGACCTTTGACGAAATCCGCCGCAAATATCAGGCCGAGGCGGAGTTCCGCGCCGCCGTCGACCGCTACTGCGACGATTTCGAGAAGCTGCTCAAGGACGTCTCGCGCAACGACCGCGACAACATCATGGCGCAGACCTACCTGACGTCGGACACCGGCAAGGTCTACACCATGCTGGCCCATGCGAGCGGCCGTTTGCACTAGCTACGATTGCTGCATCAAAATGAAAAAGGCGGGAAATTTCCCGCCTTTTTCGTTTGTCATGGATCGAACAATGACGAGCGCAAAGAACTCAGGCTGCCCTTGCTGGCGCGATGGGCTGCAAGCTATGCCTCCAGCATGAGGAAATACGGTCGCACCTTTCATCTGCCGATATCGGTCGGAGCCACCAGCGACGACAAGGTCATGGCGTCGCTTGAAGGACTAAGGGTGGCTGATCTTGTGGTCACCGAGAAGATGGATCGAGAGAACACAACCCTTCATCGCGATGGCTCTCACGCGCGCAGTCCCGATAGCCGTTATCATCCATCCCGAGACTGGCTGAAGGCATTTGCAGCAAATGTTTCACCGCAACTTGCTGACGATGAACGGATTGTCGGCGAGAACCTCTATGCCCGACATTCGGTTGCGTATGATGCGCTGCCGTCATTTTTTCTTGGCTTTGCATGGATCATCGGGACCGAGATTCAACCGTGGGATTTGACCCTGGCCCGGTTTGAGGAACTGGGCATCACTCCTGTTCCCACGCTCTATCGTGGGCCTTTCAGCCCCAACCTCTTCGACAATCTGGCTGCGTCCCTGGATAAGGCCAAGCAAGAAGGCTTTGTGGCTAGGGTTGCCGAAGCATTTGCTGAGGCAGACATGCCCATTCGCATGGGCAAATATGTACGGGCAGGACATGTCCAGAGTGAAACCCACTGGATGAAGGCAGAACTGGTCACCAACCGTCTGGCAGGCGGCTAAGGTTCCTGGGTCTCAAGCGCCTCGCCGGGTTCGCTCAGATCACCGAATCCGTCCAGCCCACGATATCCTTCGCCGCCTCGCCGAAGGCGCTGTCGAGCGCGCTGACATAGGCCGGATTGCCGCTGCCCGAGACGGGAGCGGATGCGGTGAAGCTCTTCGAGGCGCGCACCTCGCCGTTGCGGTCGTTCAGGATGCGCACGAAGAGATTGACCTCGGCATGCTCGCCACCATTGACGCGGACTTCGAAGGAGCGGATCTCGACGATCACCTGGTAGTCGATCGCCAGCCCCTCGCCCGGCTTGCCGACGCCGGCAAAGCTTCCGGAGCGCTGGAAGGTTTCGGCGAGCCTCGCCTGCACGATCAGCGGCAGCCGGTCGGCCCATTGCGCGCCCTTGAGATACTGGATCGAGCGATCTGACGGCTTGATGACGATGTTCTGGCTGTCCAGCGCCTTGAGCGCGGAGGGCTGGGCGATCAGGATCTGGCGGCGGCTGTGGCCACGGGCGTCGATCGACGGGGCGGACAGCTCGAACGTATCGAGCGGCGCCGGCTTGCCTCCCAATGCCGCGCAACCAGCCAGCGTCAAGCCAAGCAAAACGACTGCCGATCTATACCCACCCAATCCGAACGTCACGCGTGATCCCCACTGTCCCCGGATCGTATGATGAATCCGCATCCGCGGTCCATGTAATTGCTGCGGGCAGGCACGGAAGTCAACGCCGTGCCCTGCCATCGAACTGCCGGACCTCGCCGTCGCCGCCCGACAGGATGCGCTGCGGGTTGCGGCTGAGATCGGTCACCGCCTCTTCGATGCGGCTGATCGAACGCCGGCTGTCCTGGACCAGCGCCTCGACATTCGATAGGCCCTGGCCCGAGAAGCGCGCAATATTGTCGGTGATCGTGCCAAGCCGGGCGTTCAGCGTGTCGGCGACCTGCTTGAACGACTTCAGCGTGTCCCTGGCATCGGCCATGACGCCGTCGGCCTGGCCCGAACCGAGCAGCGTATCGACCCTTTTCAGGATGCCGTCGACGCGCACCGAGGCATCGTTGAGGCGCGACGCAAGCTGTTTGGCGTCCTTGATCGTCTCGTCGATGTCGTCGGCCCGGTCGGCGAACTTGTCGGTCACCTGGGCGATGTCGGCGGCGGCCTTGTTGGCATTTTCGCTGGCCTTCTGAATGTTGGCGAGCGCCACGCGCACTTGTGCCGGATCGATGCCGTCGAGCACATTGTCGACCTTTGCCAGCGTGCCTTGCGTGCGCTTGGCGAAATCGTTGACCGAGCCGACCGCGGTATCGACGTTCTTGATCACGCCGTCGAGCTGTCCGCTGGTCTCCTTCAGATTGGCGGTGACGGCGTCCACATTGGCGACGATGCTCTTGATCTTGTCCTTGTCGACGGCATTGAGCAGGCCTTCGGCAGCCTTCAGTGTGCCGTCGAGCTTGCCGGAAACACCCTTCAACTCGTCCGACAGCGCGCTGACGGCGGTCAGGAACTTGTCGATGCCGTCGGCATTCCTGGCCAGCGCATCGGAAAATGTCTGGGCGTTCTTGACGGTCTGAGTCAGCGGCCCGCGCACATCCCTGGTGAACCCTTCTAGGTCGGAAAGCACCTTGTCGGCGCGGGTGAAGATGTTCTGCGCCGTCTGCAGCAGGTTGGTGACCGCTGACGGATTGGCGATGATCTCGGCCGTCCTGCCTTCCTTTGCCGCCTCATCCAGCAGGTTCGGTTCCTTGGGATCGGCGCCCTTCAATTCGATGTTGACCTGGCCGGCAAGGCTGGCGATGCCGATATCGGCCTGCGTCGATTTGGTGAGCGGCGTTGTCTGGTCGATCTCGGTCGTAGCAATGGCGGCATTCGGGTCATTGCGGTCGAAATAGACGCGCTTGACCACCCCGACCTTGACGCCGTTGAACAGCACCAGACTGCCGGGGCCGAGGCCGGAGGCCGAACCCTGAATGCGCACGCGCAGCTCCGCCGTCTCGCCGCGATCACCGATCTGGGCGGTCCAATAGACGAACCCGAACGCCGCCAGGATCGCAGCCAGGGTGAAAATGCCGACAATTACGTAGTTGGCTCTGGTTTCCATTGCCCCACTTATGTCTATGCGCGCGCGGCAAGATCAAGTTGCCGAGCGCGTTTTCCGCGGAAATAGGATTTGACCCACGGTTCTTCGCTTTTCAGCATGTCGTCGATCGTGCCTTCGACCAGGATTTTCTTGTTGCCGAGCACCGCCACGCGGTCGCAAGCGGTAAACAGCGTGTCGAGATCGTGCGTCACCATATAGACCGTCAGATCCATCGTATCGCGCAGCTTGACCACCAGTTCGTCGAATTCGGACGCGCTGATCGGGTCGAGGCCGGAAGTCGGCTCGTCGAGGAAGACGATGTCGGGGTCGAGCGCCAGCGCCCGTGCCAGGGCGGCGCGCTTGATCATGCCGCCCGAAAGCTCCGAGGGAAATTTTTGCGCGGCGTCCGGCGGCAGGCCGACCAGTTCGATCTTGAGCAAGGCCAGCTCGTCCATCAGTTTCTTCGGCAGATCGAGATATTCGCGCATCGGCACCTGCACGTTTTCCTGCACGGTCAACGCCGAAAACAGGGCGCCGTGCTGGAAAAGCACGCCAAGGCGCATGTCGATGCGCAACCGCTCGATGTCGCTGGCCTTTTCGAGGTCGAGACCAAACAGCTTGATCGTGCCGGACTGCTTGTGCAGCAGGCCGAGAATCGTGCGCAGCAGCACCGATTTGCCGGCGCCCGAGGCGCCGACGAAACCGAGGATTTCGCCGCGCTTGATGTCGAGCGCCAGTTTGTCGAGGATCAGCTTGTCATCCAGGGCAACGGTGATATCGCGCACCGACAGCACGATATCGTCTTCTTCCATTCCCTGCACAGCCTTGGTCGCCTTTGAGTTTCTGCGCATCATGTCAAAACTCGATCGATGCGTAGAAGATGGCAAAAAGGCCATCGAGGATGATGACAACGAAGATCGATTTCACAACCGAGGCGGTGACGTGCAGACCCAGCGATTCGGCGCTGCCGCCGACCTTCATGCCTTCTACGGAAGCAATGGTGCCGATGATCATGGCCATGAACGGCGCCTTGATCAGCCCGGCGAAGATGGTGCTGATATCGATTGCCCCGCGCAGCCGGTCGATGAAGGCCGTCGGCGCAATACCGGAATAAAGCCAGGCGGCTAGGATGCCGCCGCCAAGAGCGGCAAAATTGGCGACGATGGTGAGACAGGGCAGCGCGATCACCAGCGCCACCAGGCGCGGAAACACCAGCACGCCGATCGGGTTGAGGCCGATGACCTTCAGCGCGTCGACCTCCTCGCGCATCTTCATCGAGCCGATCTCGGCGGTGATGGCGCTGCCGGAACGGCCGGCGATCATGATGGCGGTCATCAGCACGCCGAGCTCGCGCAGGATCAGCACGCCGACCAGATCGACAACGAAAATGTTGGCGCCGAAATAATTGAGCTGGTAGGCGCCCTGCTGGGCGACGATGGCGCCGACGATCGCCGACATCAGCACCACCACGGGGATGGCGCCGACCCCCATGCGATCGATCTGGTTGAAGATCGCCGCCGGATTGATGGCATGGCCGCGCCCGAGCTTCATCTGGGCGCCGCCGATGGTGGCGCCGAGGATGTTCATCGAGGCGAGGAAATCGTCGCGCATCTCATAGATGCGGCGGCCGACCGCCTCCAGCCCGCGGAGGATGATGTTGGGGCGCCGGACGCCGCGCGATTCGGGCTCGCGCCGGACAGCTTCGCCAACGGCGCCGAGCAGGATCGAGGCGACATCGCTTTGCCCCTGCATCTTGATCTCGACACCCTTCTTTTCGAAGACACTGACCAGGCGATCGATCAGCCAGGCTCCGGCGGTGTCCATCTTCTCGATGTGGGAAAGATCCAAAGCGAGCGTCTGGAAGCCTTTGCGCTGCTCGATCTTGCGCATCTCGGCGTCGATCAGCGCCACTGTCGTCGTCGTCCAGATGCCGGAGAAAGCGCAGCCGAGGACGCCGCCCTCCTCGCCGACCGCAACGCGGGGCTGGTGGTCGGCCTCCTTGGCGGCGTTGCCGCTTGCGTCGCGTTTGCCGATGGTCAACATGGCGTCCTGTTTAGCCTGACGGGTCGTACCTGTCGATTTGCCGACGACGCGTTGTCGCATAGCCGGAGCAGAAAATTATGGCGCGTGTCATTTCGGTTGAGGCCGAGCGTTTTCCTATTGCCGGCACCTTCACCATCTCGCGCGGGTCGAAGACCGAAGCCGAAGTCATTACCTGCACGATCAGCGATGGGGACAATCGAGGTTGGGGCGAATGCGTCCCCTACAAGCGCTATGGCGAGACCATGGAGGGGGTGCGCGACGCCGTCGAGGCCATGCGCCGGCAGATAGAAGGCGGCATCAGCCGCAAGGACCTGCTCGATGCGATGCTGGCGGGTGCTGCCCGCAACGCCATCGATTGCGCGTTGTGGGACCTGGAGGCCAAGATCAGCGGCGTTGCGGTCGCGGACGCCATCCATGCTGTGCCCTTGTCGGCGCTGGAGACGGCCTACACGCTGTCGCTAGGCGAGCCGGAGGCAATGGCGGCGCAAGCCCGCGCCAATGCCGGGCGGCCGCTGCTCAAGGTCAAGATTGGCGGCGACAACGACATGGCCCGCATCCGCGCCGTGACCGAAGCGGCGCCCGACAGCCGCATCATCCTCGACGCCAATGAAGGCTGGACCGATGCCAACATCATCGAGAATCTCGCTTTCGCCGCCGAACATGGCATAGCCCTGATCGAACAGCCGCTTCCCGCCGGCCATGATGCCATCCTGCGCCACATCGCGCATCCGGTGCCGATCTGCGCAGACGAAAGCGTCCACGAGGCGAAGGACCTCGAAGCGCTTGTCGGCCTCTATGACGCCGTCAACATCAAGCTCGACAAATCCGGCGGCCTGACCGCCGCCCTTACCCTTCGCAACCGCGCCCGGGAGCTGGGATTCGGCGTGATGGTCGGCTGCATGGTCGGCACGTCGCTGGCGATGGCGCCGGCAGTGCTTTTGGCGCAAGGCGCCGACTTCGTCGACCTTGACGGTCCGCTGCTGCTTGCCCGCGACCGCCAGCCCGGCCTCGTGTACCAGGGGTCGCTGGTGTCACCGCCTGACAGGATGCTGTGGGGCTGAACGCGCGGCGAGCCCGATCAGCGCCAGGCCGACGATGGCGATCGGGATCATCGCCAGGAAGCCGTCGACGCCGTAGCGCTCGTAAAGCGGGCCGGACGCCAGCGTCACCGCCGCCATGAAGAAGCCGTTGAAGAAATAGGCAATGCCTTGCGCCGCACCCGTGCGTTCTTCCGAAACCGTTTCGCCGATCATCTTCTGCAGGCCGATCAACACCATCGCCACCGACACCGAATGCAGGGTCTGGACGCCGAAGAAACCGGCGACGCCAAGCCCGAGTGGCCAGATCAGCGGAAAGGCGATCCAGCGCACGATGGAGCCGATGCCGGCGATCAGCATCACCTTGACGACCGAGACCGAGGCAAAAATACCGTTGAAAAACAAGAACATGCAGACCTCGGCCACCACGCCCCAGGCCCACAGCAGGCCAACGACGGAATCGCTGATGCCGACCGATTTCCAGTAGATGGAGACAAAGCCGTAGAGGAAGGCATGGCTGGCGGTGATGATGCCGACGCCGAGGGTGAAATACAGGAAATACGGATTGAGAAGGCTCGGCGCCTGATGCTGGATGTCGGCGGCCGAAAGCGGCGAAGCCCGGCGCGGGCGGCCAAGCCGCGGCGCCAGCAATCCGGCGACGAGCGCGGCAGACAATGCCGCAAAGATGATTACCGGCACGGCCTGCGGGCTCGTCCAGGCCAGGATAAAGCCGCCTGCGACGTTGGCGCAGAGATAGGAAATCGAGCCCCATTTGCGCATCGCGGTGTAGTTCGAGCCGAAGCGGCGCACGCCCGACAGCGCGAGCGAATCGGCGATCGGCGAATGCGGCGTCCACACCACCGTCAGCGCCAGCGATACGGCAAGCACCGCCGCATAGGTGGGAGTGAGGAAATAGCCGGCGGAAAGCACCATCGTCGTGGCCACCAGCGCAATATAGACATCGGCCCTGTCCTTCGCCCGGTCCGCCAGCGCGGTCAGCAGCGGCGTCGTCACCACGCGCAGGAACATCGGCGCGGCCAGGATGATGGCGATCTGCTCGGCGTGGAAACCCTGGGCATGCAGCCACAGCGGGAAATAAGGCACATGCGTTCCCAGCGACACGAACAATGTCGCGAAGATCAGGCTCATGCGCAGTTCGAAATGGCGCGGCTTGACGAGTTGTTCAGGCGAGAGCGGCGGCAGCGACATGAATCGATCCAATTACGCTGCACAAAGGGCTGCAACGCAGATCGATCCCTTAACATGCGCGAAAGCGGTCCGAAACTGCCTGGACCAGTCGATTAACAGGAGGGTTATGCCGCTTCGACGACCCTGTCTTCGATCAGCAAGGGGATGAACGGCTCGTCCGGTGCTTCGGGCAGCACCAGCGCCCAGTGGATGATCTCCATCTTGCCGTCGAAATGTTCGACCACCGCCGTGCAGCTCTCCACCCAGTCGCCGGTGTTGATGTACTGCACATCCTCATAAGTCTCGATCGCGGCGTGATGGATGTGGCCGCAGATGACGCCGTCGACATGCGAGCGGCGGGCCTCCTCGGTCAGCACCGTCTGGAACGAGCCGATGAAGTTGACCGCCTTCTTGACCTTGACCTTGGCCCAGGACGAGAACGACCAGTAGGGAAGCCCAAGCAGGTGGCGCAGCCTCGTCACCGCGCGGTTGACCAGCATCGCCGCGTCATAGGCGTAATCGCCGAGATAGGCCAGCCAGCGTGCATTGTGGACGACGGTGTCGAACTGGTCGCCGTGGATGACCAGCAGGCGCCTGCCATCGGCGGTTTCGTGGATGGCGCGGTCGGCAACGACGATGCCGCCGAAATGCACGCCTTGGAACTGGCGCGCGAATTCGTCGTGATTGCCGGCGATATAGGTGATCGAGGTGCCCTTGCGCGCCTTGCGCAGCAGTTTCTGGACGACGTCATTGTGGCTCTGCGGCCAATGCCAGCTGCGCCGCAGACGCCAGCCGTCGACGACGTCTCCGACGAGATAGATGATATCGGCGTCGTGATACCGCAGGAAATCGATCAGGAACTCGGCCTTGGCCGCCTTCGATCCGAGATGCAGGTCGGATATGAACATGCTGCGGAAAGTGCGGGTTTCTGTACCGGACATCAGATCGTCACCGTTGCTTTCGCGCAGGCTATGCCCCGATTCATGCAACAACCGTATGACGGTTGCGATTGGGCCAGCCAAAGGGCTAGCGTGCCGCGCCATTCACAGGAGAAAATCGTCATGGATCTCGGCATCAAGGGCAAGAAAGCCATCGTCTGCGCATCGAGCAAAGGGCTGGGCCGCGGCTGCGCCATGGCGCTGGCCGAGGCCGGCTGCGATCTCGTTGTCAACGGCCGCAATGCCGAGCTGCTGGCAAAAACCGCAGCCGAACTGCGCGAACGCTACGGCGTGAAGGTGACCGAGATCGTCGGCGACGTCTCGAAACCCGAGGTGCAGAAGGCAATCCTGACCGCCTGCCCCGACCCGGATATCCTGGTCAACAACAATGGCGGCCCGCCCTTGCGCGATCTCCGCGAACTCGACCGCGCAAAGATCCTCGAAGGCGTGACGCAGAACATGGTGACGCCGATCGAACTGGTGCAGGCCGTCATCGACGGCATGGCCAAGCGCGGCTTCGGCCGCATCGTCAACATCACCTCGCTGTCGGTCTACGTCCCGATTCCCGGCCTCGATCTGTCGTCCGGCGCGCGCGCCGGCCTGACCTCGTTCCTGGCCGGCGTGGCGCGCACGGTGATCGACCGCAACGTCACCATCAACAGTCTGCTGCCGGGCAAGCTCGACACCGACCGGCTGCGCGGCCCGCATGAGGCCGGCACGATGGAAGACCCGGCAGCGGCCGCAGCGCGCAAGACCCGCATCAGCGCCGACGTTCCGGCCAAGCGACTCGGCACGCCGGAAGAGTTCGGCCAGATCTGCGCCTTTCTGTGCTCGGTCCATGCCGGTTATCTCACCGGCCAGAACATCCCCGTCGATGGCGGCCTCTATGTCAGCGCGTTCTGAAGGGCTCGATGGATAATCGGTAGGATTTCCCCGCAACCAACTGAAATAATTCGATCTTTCCGGACCGGGTTGTTTTAGCAGCTCTTGCGTCATTTGGCGTCGCGAAAAACCATTCTTGCGTGCTAAAAGGCTGCAAAGCAGGTTTGAGGGAGCGGCCGCATGGAAGGCGAGAACAAGAAAACGGCACGTTCGGACCTCGACGAAGCCGCCCTCTACTTCCACAAGCATCCAAGGCCGGGAAAGCTCGAGATCCAGGCGACCAAGCCACTCGGCAACCAGCGCGATCTGGCGCTGGCCTATTCGCCTGGTGTTGCCGCCCCCTGCCTCGAAATCCGCGACAATCCGGCGACCGCCGCCGACTACACGGCGCGCGCCAATCTTGTCGGCGTCGTCTCCAACGGCTCGGCCGTTCTCGGCCTCGGCAATATCGGCCCGCTCGCCTCCAAGCCGGTGATGGAAGGCAAGGCGGTGCTGTTCAAGAAATTCGCCGGCATCGACGTCTTCGACATCGAGATCGACGCGCCGGGCATAGAGCGCATGGTCGAGACGATCTCGGCGCTGGAACCGACATTCGGCGGCATCAATCTCGAGGACATCAAGGCGCCCGAATGCTTCGAGGTCGAGGCGCAGTTGAAGGCCCGCATGGGCATTCCCGTCTTCCATGACGACCAGCATGGCACCGCCATCATCGTCGCCGCCGCGGTGCTCAACGGGCTGGAATTCGCCGGCAAGACCATTTCCGACATCAAGATCGTCACCTCAGGCGCCGGTGCGGCAGCGCTCGCCTGCCTCAACCTGTTGGTCTCGCTTGGCGCCAAGGTAGAGAATATCTGGGTCACCGACCGCTTCGGCGTCGCCTACAAGGGCCGCACCGACGAGATGGATCGCTGGAAAGACCCATATGTGAAGGACACCGAGGCGCGCACGCTGGCCGATGTGATCCTTGGCGCCGACGTTTTTCTCGGCCTGTCGGCCGCCGGCGTGCTGAAGCCGGAATTGCTTGATCATATGGCGCCTAAGCCGTTGATCCTGGCGCTGGCCAACCCCAATCCCGAGATCATGCCGGAGGTCGCGCGCGCCGCCCGTCCCGACGCGATGATCTGCACCGGCCGTTCCGATTTTCCCAATCAGGTCAACAACGTGCTTTGTTTTCCTTACATCTTCCGCGGTGCGCTGGACTGCGGCGCCAGCGCCATCAACGAGGAGATGAAGATGGCCGCGGTCAGGGCAATTGCTGCCCTTGCCCGCGAGGAACCATCCGACGTCGCCGCCCGCGCCTATTCCGGCGAGACGCCGATCTTCGGACCCGACTTCCTGATCCCCTCGCCCTTCGATCCCCGCCTGATCCTGCGCATCGCGCCGGCGGTGGCCAAGGCTGCCTGCGACACCGGCGTCGCGACAAGGCCGATCACCGACTTCGCCGCCTATATCGACCAGCTCAACCGCTTCGTCTTCCGCTCCGGCCTGGTGATGAAGCCGGTGTTTTCGTCGGCCAAGGCGTCGACCGCCAAGCGCGTCATCTATGCCGACGGCGAGGATGAGCGCGTGTTGCGCGCAGCCCAGGTGGTGCTGGAGGAAGGCATTGCCGAGCCGATCCTGATCGGCCGCCCGCACGTCATCGAGGTCAGGCTGAAGCGCTACGGCCTGCGTATCAAGCCGGGCGTCGATTTCGGCCTGATCAACCCGGAAGACGATCCGCGCTACCGCCATTATGTCGACCTGTTGATCGAGCTTGCCGGCCGGCGCGGCGTGACGACGGAGGCCGCGCGCACCATGGTGCGCACCGACAATACGGTGATTGCGGCACTGGCCCTCAAACGCGGCGACGCCGACGCCATGATCTGCGGCCTCGAGGGCCGTTTCGAGCGGCATCTGCGCAATGTGACGCTGGTCATCGGACCACGCGCGGGCGTCAAGGACCGCGACCTGTCGACGCTGTCGATGCTAATCTCGCAGCGCGGCATCATCTTCCTCACCGACACCCATGTCTCGGTCGACCCGACGGCCGAGGAAATCGCCGAAATGACCATATTGGCGGCGGAGGAAATCCAGCGCTTCGGCATCGAGCCGAAGGCGGCGCTGCTGTCGCATTCGGATTTCGGCTCGCGCGATTCTCCCAGCGCGCTGAAGATGCGGCAGGCAGCGGCGATCCTGGCGCGCGTTGCGCCCGACCTGCAATGCGACGGCGAGATGCATGCCGATTCAGCCCTGTCGGAGCATCTGCGCCAGCGCGTCTATCCGCATTCGCGGCTGAAGGGCGAAGCCAATCTCCTGGTGTTCCCCAACCTCGACTCCGCCAACATCACGCTGACCGCGCTGCGCACGATGATGGATGCGCTGCATGTCGGTCCGATCCTGCTTGGCACCGACAAGCCGGCGCATATTTTGACGCCGTCGGTGACGTCGCGCGGCGTCGTCAATATGACGGCGCTGGCGGTGGTCGAGGCGGCGCACAAGGCGCAGGCGGTGGTTCATTTCGGCTGAGTTTCTCACGCAGGCGCGAAGCGGTAATGCCCGGTCTGCTTGAAGGCGAACAGCGTGTCCTCCTCGCGGGCGCCCGACCCGATATTGTGGATGACCAGCGCTCGTTCCGGCACGTCCGCCGTGCGTTCGGATGAGACGATGACGATGTGCGGCAGGTTGCCGGGCAGCATCTGGGTGACGATATCGCCCGGCTGAAAGTCGGGAGGATACTCGCTGGCGGGCAAGGAAACTCCCTTGCGCCCGAAAAATGCGGCAAGATTCCCGACCCGTCGGTGGTCGATGTTTCGATCGGTCGCTTTCAGACCCCAGGTCTTGGGATAGGCGGCGAAATTGGCGGCCATATCCTCATGCACCAGTTTCTGCAGGTCGAGATTGAAGGCGCGGCGATAGGCGCGCACGATGACATCCGTGCACACGCCCCTATCCGGCGCGACGTCGCCACCGGGATAGCCGAGGCGGACATAGGCCGGGTCGTAGAAGGTGGTGACGCCGATCTGCTCACGCGCGGCTTCGACCAATTTGCTGCGCCAGTCCGGAGCGGCTGGATTTTCCTGCGCCCGGGCGGCGGGCGCCGCCAGGCACAGGAGGCCGAACTGCAGTGCGGTTCGACGGGTAATCGCGGTCATGCCAGGTCCCCGGGGCATTGCTGGATCGTGGGATAATTCCGGGGCGATTGCGCCTTTTTCATGCAGCGGTGAGATCGCACAGTTGCCGCCCTATCCAAACGCCTCCTGCAACGCCTCTATGGGCTAAGACCATCTTTGGTTGTAGATTGAGGGAACGGTTAACCGCGAATCCGGTAGACAGGCAGGCAAGCGGGGTTCGGGCAATGACGGGCGGACGATGGAGGCTGAAGCACCTGGCTGCGCTGCTCGGCGCGCTTGTGCTTTCGGCCGTCGCCACCACTGAAACGCAGGCCGCCTCCCGCGTTTGCCGTCAACTGGAAGCCGAGCTTGCTTCTTCATCGAATGGCGGCGGCAATTCCAGCATGGTGCGGAAGTATGACAAGGCCATCTCCCGCCAGTTCGAACAGCTATCAAAGGTGCGCGGTCGTGCGAGCGATGCGAATTGCGGGTTTTCGCTGTTTTCGCGCAATGTCAGCCAATGTGCTGCGCTGAACAGCAGCATCGATCGCATGAACGCCAATCTCGATGCGTTGCAAGCCAAGCGCGCGCAGCTTGCCGGCGGCTCGCGGGGCGACCGCGGCCGCATCCTGGCCGCGCTCGACGCCAATGGCTGCCGCGACGAGCCCGCGCCGCGCCGGGAGCCGCTGCAGGAAGCCAGCCGCGAACCCGACGACGGCAATCTGTTCGACCAGCTTTTCGGCGGCAACCGGCAGATCGACACGCTCGATCAGCCCGATGATCCCGGCGAGGAGCGCAATGTGCGCCGGGTGCTCAATCAGCCCGGCGTGCCGGATTTCCCGACGGTCGGCGGCGAGTTCCATACGAGCTGCGTGCGCACCTGCGACGGCTATTTCTTCCCGATGTCGAACTCGGCTTCGCTCGGCGATTTCGAGCGCGACCAGAAGAATTGCGAATCGAGCTGCCCCGGCACCGAAATGCAGGTGTTCTATTCGCGCGGCATGGAAGACGATTCGGCCAACATGACGTCGTCGGTGACCGGCAGGCCCTACAGCGAGTTGCCGACCGCCTATCTCTACAAACAGCCCAACATGTCGCGGCCGCTGGCTTGTGGCTGCAATGCGCAGGCCGGAAATTTCGAGATCATCGGCGGCAACCCGCCACCGCCCGAGCAATCGCAGCCTGATACCGAGACAACGCCATTCATTCCGGTGCCGGCGGCCAAACCCGATCCGGGCGCGGATCCGGAGACGCTGGCGAACGTACAAGGCGGGCTCGACCGCGCTGCCATCAAGCGCCTTGCCGTCAAACCGGTGGTGTCGCCGGTGTCGCTGATCCCGCCGGACCAGCGCAAGGTCAGGGTCGTCGGGCCAACGTTCCTTCCCGACCCAGCAGCGGCAATAGATCTGCAAGCTCCGGCCCGGAAGCAAGTCCGGTAAGCGCCAGTCTCAGCGGCATGAACAGCGCCTTGCCCTTGCGGCCGCTGGCTTCCCTGATCCTGGCCGTCCAGTCCTTCCACACCGTTCCGGTCCACGGCTCTTCCGGCAACAGGTCGAAGGCCTGCTGCAGGAAGTCGCGATCCTCGTCGGAAAATTCCGGCGCGGGCTGCGGGCCGTCGGCAAGGATACGCCACCAGCCGACCGCGTCGCTCAGCCGGTCGAGATTGCCACGCACCGCCAGCCATAACGGCTCGGCCTTGTCGCCGGAGATGCCGAGCACGATCAGCCGATCCCGCGCCTCGGAAAACGGCATGTGGTGCATGAGCGCACGATTGAGCACGAACAGCTCGTCCGGGTCGAATTTGGCCGCCGATTTCGACGTAGCGGCGGGATCGAAGCGCGCGGCCAGTGCCGGCATGTCATGCACCGCCGCGACATTTTCCGAGGTGCCGACAAGGACGGCCAGCGAAGCCACAGCCATCGGTTCGATGCCCTCCTCGCGCAGGCTTTCGATCGACAGCGCACCGCTGCGCTTCGACAGGCCCTCGCCCGAGGCCGTGGTCAAGAGATTGTGGTGGCCGAAGACAGGCGGCTCGGCGCCCAATGCCTTGAACAGCGCGATCTGCACGCCGGTGTTGGTGACGTGGTCGTCGCCGCGGATAACATGACTGACCCCCATCTCGATGTCGTCGACGACCGAAGGCAGCGTGTAGAGATAAGTGCCGTCCTCGCGCCGCAGCACCGGATCGGACAGTGAGGCCAGATCGACGGTTTCCTCGCCGCGCACCAGATCGTTCCAGTGCACTTCGGTGCGTTCGGGCTGCAGCGGATCGCTGGTGAAATTCGGCAGCAGAAAGCGCCAGTGCGGCCGGCGCCCGTCCGACCGGTATTCGGCGATCTGCTGCTGCGAAAGCGCCAGCGCCTCGCGACCATAGACCGGCGGCAGGCCGCGCGTGCGGCGCACCTTGCGGCGCAGGTCGAGTTCTTCGGGGGTCTCGTAGCAGGGATAGACAACGCCGGCTCTCTGCAGCCGCTCCACCGCCGCGTCGTAAGTTTCGAAGCGCCGCGACTGGTATTCGGTGGCGTCGGGAAAAATCCCCAGCCAGTGCAGGTCGTAGAGGATGGCGTCGGAAAATTCCTGCCTCGAGCGGGCAATGTCTGTGTCGTCGAAGCGCTGGATGAAACGGCCCTTGTTGTTCATGGCAAACAGCCAGTTGAACAAGGCGGTGCGGGCATTGCCGATATGAATGCGGCCGGTTGGTGAGGGGGCAAAACGGACGGTAACTGTCATGGGCGGGGCGTAACGGATGCTCTTGGAATTGACAAGACGCGCCCCCGCGCGACGCCAAAGACATAATGCACGCCAGCTAAAATGAAAAGGCTGTGAGCCAGAATCCGGCCGGGCCTGTCTCGGGTGAACCGCTCACCAGCGGTCCACGCCGGCAGAATCGGGCTTTCCTCAGCCGCTTTTTGTCCCCGTTATCCACATATGTGACACACAAGATGTTGGGGTCACAAAAGCTACGCAAACGAATCCTTGACGACGCAAACCGAGTCGCCTTTTATGTGCCATGTGCTCTTGTTGAGGGCGCGACCGGAGAGTTTCGAGCCCGGTCATTTTCCCGGATTTTGTGCGTTTTGGCCATGATTTCCGCCTGTTTACGAGGCTGGCGGAAGCGTTGGATCGTGGGGGCTTCGGGAGCGAAAAGGGAGATTTGTCGGACTGGAATAAATTGTCTGTTAACACTATATTTAGTGTTTGCAGGCAGGTTCGACGCTAGATAGTGTGAATTTCCCTCGGTCGAGGGAATCGAGGAAAAATTCAGTTTTGAGGGACCCGCAGGGTTCGGCGCAGAGTTGGAACAGCGGCTTCGTAAGAAGCTCGACCAGCAAGGCGACGAAGACTGCCACAAGGAGAGCCGGTGTTTTCGAACGCCGGCAGACGGCGGACATGCGCGTTTCGCATTGGGGGCAGAAATCCCCGGGGAAAAGCGCTATATATAGACAAAAGGGACCGGACCAATGCGCATCGAGCGTCGTTTCACCAAGCCAGGCCAATCAGCTTACGCGGAGATCGAATTCCGCAAGGCGCTTTCGGAGATCAAGAATCCGGACGGCTCGGTGGTGTTCCGCTTGGACAATATCGATGTGCCGGCGCAGTTCTCGCAGGTTGCCGCCGACATCCTGGCGCAGAAGTATTTCCGCAAGGCCGGCGTGCCCGCGCGCCTGAAGAAGGTCGAGGAGAACGACGTCCCCTCCTTCCTGTGGCGCTCCGTCGCCGACGAGGCCGAGCTTGCCAAGCTGCCGGAAGCCGAGCGCTACGGTTCCGAAATCGACGCCCGCCAGGTCTTCGACCGGCTGGCCGGCACCTGGACCTATTGGGGCTACAAGGGCGGCTACTTCAAGTCGGAAGAAGACGCCAGCGCCTTCCGCGACGAACTCGCCTACATGCTCGCCACCCAGCGCGTTGCGCCGAACTCGCCGCAATGGTTCAATACCGGCCTGCACTGGGCCTACGGCATCGATGGCCCGAGCCAGGGCCACTATTATGTCGACCCGTTCACCGGCAAGCTGACCAAGTCGAAGTCCTCCTACGAGCATCCGCAGCCGCATGCCTGCTTCATCCAGGGCGTGCAGGACGATCTCGTCAACGAAGGCGGCATCATGGACCTGTGGGTGCGTGAAGCGCGTCTGTTCAAATATGGCTCGGGCACCGGCTCCAATTTCTCCATGCTGCGCGGCGAAGGCGAAAAGCTGTCGGGCGGCGGCCGTTCGTCCGGCCTGATGAGCTTCCTCAAGATCGGCGACCGCGCGGCGGGCGCAATCAAGTCGGGCGGCACCACGCGTCGTGCGGCCAAGATGGTCATTGTCGACGCCGACCATCCCGATATCGAGGAATTCATCGACTGGAAGGTCAATGAAGAGCAGAAGGTGGCGTCGCTGGTCACCGGCTCCAAGATCGTCAAAAAACATCTCGAAGCGATCATGAAGGCCTGCATCAATTGCGAAGGCCATGATGACGATTGCTTCGACCCGTCGATCAACACCGCGCTGAAGCGCGAGATCAAGGCGGCCAAGAAGTCGGCCGTGCCGGAGAACTACATCTACCGCGTCATCCAGTTCGCCAAGCAGGGCTACACCGCGATGTCGTTCAAGACCTACGACACCGACTGGGATTCCGACGCCTACCTCACCGTTTCCGGCCAGAACTCCAACAATTCGGTGTCGCTGAAGGACAACTTCCTGCGCGCCGTCGAGGACGACGCCGACTGGCATCTGACCGCCCGCAAGGACGGCAAGGTGCTGAAGACGCTGAAGGCACGCGACCTCTGGGAAAAGATCGGCTACGCCGCCTGGGCTTCGGCCGATCCGGGCCTGCATTTCAACACGACGATGAACGACTGGCACACCTGCGCTTCGGCCGGTGCGATCCGGGCCTCCAATCCGTGCTCGGAATACATGTTCCTCGACGACACGGCCTGCAACCTGGCCTCGATCAACCTGCTGCCCTACCGCAATGCCGACGGCACGATCGACATCGCCGCCTACGAGCACACGGTGCGGCTGTGGACCGTCGTCCTCGAAATCTCGGTGATGATGGCGCAGTTCCCGTCGAAGGAGATCGCCAAGCAGTCCTACGAATACCGCACGCTCGGCCTCGGCTATGCCAACATTGGCGGCCTGCTGATGACGTCCGGCATTCCCTATGACTCCGACGAGGGCCGCGCCATCTGCGCAGCGCTCACCGCCATCATGACCGGCACTGCCTATGCCACCTCGGCCGAGATGGCTGGCGAGCTCGGCGCCTTCGCCGATTACGACCGCAATGCGCAGAACATGCTGCGCGTCATGCGCAACCATCGCCGTGCCGCCTATGGCGAGAAACAGGGCTACGAGAAACTCGCCGTCAATCCGGTGCCGCTGGTCGCGTCCGACCTGAAGCAGCAGGAATTGGCCACGCACGCCAAGGCTGCCTGGGACCGCGCCATCGAACTCGGCGAAGAGCATGGCTACCGCAACGCGCAGGCGACCGTGATTGCGCCGACCGGCACGATCGGCCTGGTCATGGATTGCGATACCACCGGCATCGAGCCCGACTTCGCGCTGGTGAAGTTCAAGAAGCTCGCTGGCGGCGGCTACTTCAAGATCATCAACCGCGCCGTGCCGGAAGCGCTGCGCACGCTGGGCTATTCCGAGAGCCAGCTCGCCGAGATCGAGGCTTACGCTGTCGGCCACGGCAACATGAACCAGGCGCCGGCGGTCAACCCCGGCTCGCTCAAGGCGAAGGGTTTTACTGACGACAAGATCGCGGCGCTCAATGCGGCGCTGAAGTCGGCCTTCGACATCAAGTTCGTCTTCAACCAGTGGACGCTGGGCGCCGACTGGGTGAAGGAGACGTTCGGCTTCACCGACGAGCAGCTCAACGACTTCTCGTTCGAGATGCTGCCGGCGCTCGGGTTCTCCAGGAAGGACATCGAAGCCGCCAACATCCATGTCTGCGGTGCGATGACCCTGGAAGGCGCGCCCTTCCTCAAGGCCGAGCATCTCGCGGTGTTCGACTGCGCCAGCCCGTGCGGCAAGATCGGCAAGCGCTCGCTGTCCATCAACAGCCACATCCAGATGATGGCGGCGGCACAGCCTTTCATCTCCGGCGCCATCTCCAAGACCATCAACATGCCCAACGATGCGACGGTGGAAGACGCCAAGGGCGCCTACATGCTGTCGTGGAAGCTGGCGCTGAAGGCCAACGCGCTCTATCGCGACGGCTCGAAGCTGTCGCAGCCGCTCAATTCGTCGCTGCTCGCCGACAGCGAGGACGACGAGGACGACGCGGTCGAGCAGTTGATCGCGGCGCCCGCTTCACAGCGCGCCGTGCAAGTGACCGAGAAGATCGTCGAACGCGTCATCGAACGTCTCTATCGCGATCGTGAAAAACTGCCGAACCGCCGCAAGGGATACACCCAGAAAGCGGTGGTCGGCGGCCATAAGGTCTACCTGCGCACGGGCGAATTCGATGACGGCCGCATCGGCGAGATCTTCATCGACATGCACAAGGAAGGCGCGGCTTTCCGGGCGATGATGAACAACTTCGCCATCGCCATCTCGCTTGGCTTGCAATATGGCGTGCCGCTCGAGGAATTCGTCGAGGCCTTCACCTTCACCAAGTTCGAGCCGGCCGGAATGGTGCAGGGCAACGACGCGATCAAGAATGCGACGTCGATCCTCGACTACGTGTTCCGCGAACTCGCCGTGTCCTACCTCGGCCGCCACGACCTCGCCCATGTCGACCAGTCGGATTTCGACAAGACGGCGCTCGGACGCGGCATCAACGAAGGCAAGGCGACGCCGTTCTCGAAGGGCCTTACCCGCGGCGCCTCGCCGGTCAAGTTGGTGTCTGGCCTAGGTGGCGAACCCAAGGGTTTTGCCGGATCACCTGCCGCGGCCCCTGCCCGGGTCACCCCAACTGCGTTCTCAGGCTCCAATGTGCTGGCGCTTAAACCAGCAAGCGACGAAGCCATCGCCTACAAGCGCGACTATGAGGAGCGAGCCAAGGAATTGGTCGAAGATATTGTTTCCGAGGAGGCTGCCGACCCCACCGGGTTGTTCACCGACGAAGCAGCGAAAGAAGCGGCCGAGGCAAAGGCGCTTGCCTCCACGCGCCGTCAGCAATCCTTGATGCAAGGCTACACCGGCAACGAATGCTCGGAATGCCACAACTTCACCATGGTGCGGAACGGCACCTGCGAGAAGTGCGATACCTGCGGCTCGACGAGCGGGTGCAGCTGAGAACTCATGCCGCCTCGGCTTACAGTCCGCGAAGTCATTCGCCTGCTGGAGACCGACGGTTGGTATCTGGTTGCAACCAAGGGCAGCCATCGCCAATATAAGCACAAAACCAAAGCCGGCCGCGTCACCGTGGCCGGCAAACCGTCTGAAGAGGTTGCGCCAGGAACACTGAACAGCATCCTCAAGCAGTCCGGTTTGAAGGAGTGATTGTATGCGTTACGCGGTGGTGATTGAAAAAGCAGGCAACAATTTCTCTGCCTATGTGCCGGACCTACCCGGCTGCATCGCAACTGGTGCTACCGTGCCAGAAGTAGAAATCGAAATTCGCGACGCTATACGCTTTCACATCGAGGGCTTGCGCGCCGATGGGCTGGAGGTACCCAAAGGAATCAGTCTCGCGGAATATGTAGAGGCATAAGCGGTAGCCTTCAGGACAACATCCTATCCCGGCACCCGCAGCGTCTGCTCGTCAAACAACGGCTCGTCCTGCCCCGCACGCACAAACAGCAGCTTGTGCCCCTCGCCCGCCGGCACCTCGAAGTACTGGATGCCGTCGGGCATTTCGCCCCAGTCGCCGCAGGGTGGTTCGGGAACGTCATCACTCACCACCGCTTTCAGCTCTTTGGCATAGGCAGCATCAGGGCTGAATGTGTAGCGTTTGACGCCGGCGGGCACGGTGCCCTCGGTGTAGGGCGCCAGCACGCAGCGGGCGCTGACTGATTTGTCGGTCTTTTCCAGCAACAGGCGCAGCACCGCGGCCTCGGCGGTTTCGCCCGATTTGATGTCGAACACCTCGACCAGCGGATCGGGCGCGCCGCCATCGCTGTATTTGATGGCGAGTGCGCCGCCGACGAATTCGAAATGGATCTGGCGGAAGCCGAAATCGCATCGCTGCACCCAGGCGGCGAGGCCGACCGTCTTGTCGGTCAGTTTTTCCCAGACGCATTTGTCGATCGGCGGGCGCGACGGCGACGGCTCGTCCGCATATGCAGCGGCTGATATCGCCGCGGCGGCAAACAGCACGCAAATCCAGACAATTGATCTCATGGCGCTATTCATCGCTGCATCCTGTCAATGTGAAGGCGTCCCACGCCGAGCCGTCCGGATTTGGCATTGGCGAAATCGGCAAATTCGGTGAAGCCCGCGCCGAAATCGGGCAGCAACAGCCCTTTCGGCGCCGGTGTCGCTTCGCGCGAATTCAGCTGCTCGGCGCCGCCTCCGGTCAAGGCATAGACCTGGCCCATCCATATCCGGCAGAGACCGCTGCCATCCTCCAGCCCCGCTTCGCGGTCGTCGTCGGTGCAGGCGTGGTGGATGGTGCCGAGCGGAAGCGAATTTTTGCCATTGGTCCAGGTGATGTCGGCCGGCAAGCGCGTGCCGGTGTTGGGCACAGTCACCGAAAACACTTCGGCCGTCAGTGCCGCCGGCTCATTGTTCAGCGGCCGGAATTGCATCACCGCGCCCGAACGCGGCTCGCGGTAGGTGGCATGGCTGAGCAGACATTCTTTTGCGCTCGCTGCCTGCACGGCGCCGAGCAGAGCCAGGGAAACGACAGCCAGCCTGCGGACGATCATTGGATGTCTTGTCATGAAAGTGGGCGCCTCAGATAAAACCGACCAGCCACGCCGCGCCGCCCAGCAACGCGGCCGAACAGACCCACAGCAGCCAAAGCCCGCGCACCCTGCATTCGAGCACTGCCGAGGCGGGGTTGGCTGGGTCGTAATGCACGTCGACCTTGCCGCCCTCGGCATAGCTGCGCCCTTGGCCGCTGACGAGGCCGGGCATTGAAGCGGTGACCGTGGCGCCGAAGGTTACGCGATCGGAGGTGTAGCGCTGGCCGGCGACGCCGTAGCTGTAAACGATGCGGGATTTGAAGACGGTGCTCCAGCGTCGATGGCCGCTGTAGTTTCGTAGCGCCTGCAGACCGGAGGAATCGATGCGGCCGGGCGCGACCGGCCATTTTGCCGCCTGCTCGGCAAGCGACTTCTGGACGAAGGCCATGCGCAGGATCATCAGGCCCATGAACAGCAGCAGCGCTCCGGCGCCGAGGTTCTGCGGCTTGGGCAGGTGCGGCCGGATCGCCTCCAGCACGCCACCGAGCGAAAACACCAACACCACCGTGCCGATCACCAGCCAGGCCGAGAGCTTGACCATGAACTTGAAGGCGCCGTCCGGCAGGGTGCGTTCGATCACGGCCTTGCCCGGATCGGCCGGATTGTAGAAGACGGTCACTTCAGCGCCGGTGGGAAACTGCGCCAGGGTTTCGGTGACTTCGAAATTCCCCAGATTCTCCTTCACGCTGTAGCGCGAGCTTTGATATTTCTTTTTACCGACCTTGTATTCGAAGGTGATCGCCGGAAAATTGCGCATCTCGGTGGTGTCGCTGCTGTCCGAGCCGACGCCCGACCTTCTGACTTCACGCGCCTCGACGCGCGACGAGATGATCTTGCCCGGCGCCGGCAGCCAGTGGCTCATCGCCTGCACCTCGCGCCATTTGACGAAGGTGATGAACGACAGACCACCCGCGATCGCGCAGGCAAATCCGACAATCAGAAATTTGAGCTCTACGTCCACCGCGTCCCCCAGGAGTGCAGGAAGCTGCAAATAGATAGCACGGCGAAGGCAATGTCTTGATTATTCGCAAAGGACGAACCGCCCTTCCTCGGGTATCGAAGCCCCGCCAACTTTGTTAAGAGTCGCCCAAACTGTTAGGAGCCATGAGACCAGGATGACAGCACTGCGCGTTCTCTCGGATGCCTTCATTCCGGAACTCCCGAACCACTACAAAGGCAAGGTCCGCGAGAATTACGATCTGCCGGATGGCCGCCGCATCATCATCGCCACCGACCGGCTGAGCGCCTTCGATGTGATCCTGACCGCTGTCCCGCTCAAGGGCGAACTGCTGACCCAGACGGCGCGCTACTGGTTCGAGGAAACGGCGGACATCTGCCCCAACCATGTGCTCGATTATCCCGACCCCAATGTCGTCGTCGGCACCAGGCTCGACATTCTGCCGGTGGAAATCGTCGTTCGCGACTACCTCGCCGGCACCACCAGCACTTCGGTGCTGACGAAATACAAGAACGGCGAACGCGATATGTACGGCATCCGCCTGCCGGACGGACTGCGCGACAATGAGAAGCTGCCGCAGGCCATCATCACGCCGACCAGCAAGGCGCTCGATGGCGGCCATGACGAGCCCTTGACGCGTGACGAGATCCTGACGCGCGGCCTGTTGTCGGAAGAGCAATGGGACACCGTCTCGCGCTATGCGCTGGCGCTGTTTGCGCGCGGCAAAGCGTTGGCCGCCAAGCGCGGCCTGATCCTAGTCGACACCAAATACGAGTTCGGCACGGACAAGGATGGCGCCATCATCCTTGCCGATGAAATCCATACGCCCGACTCAAGCCGCTACTGGCTTGCGGCAAGCTATGAAGAGCGTTTCAAGGCAGGCGAGCGGCCGCAAAGTTTCGACAAGGACTTTATTCGCGCCTGGGTAACCGCGCGCTGCGATCCCTACAAGGACCGTATTCCGAAAATCCCCGCCGAACTCATCGAGCAGACGTCGCGTGTCTATACGCAGGCCTTTGAGACCATCACAGGCAAGACCTTCACCGCCGATATCTCGGGAAAGACGGTGCTGGACCGCATTCGCGAGAACCTGCGACCTTATTTCTGACGGCGGCTGGCGGCCGCCGGTCAACTTGCCGAGGTCGCGGACACGGACGGTTCTGGCGGAGCGCGCCACGTGCCGAGATATGATCCGCACAGGATGAGCGCGAAGGCCGCGACAATGCCGATATCGAGCGGCTCCGAAAGCACGAGCACGCCGGCTGCCACGGAGACGGCGGGCGCCACATAGGTTATGACGACCGCCCGTTCGGGGCCGATCTCCCGCACCAGCAAGAAGTAGGTGGCGAAGGCAATCGCCGTGCAAAACACGCCAAGACCGAGGATTGCGCCAACCACCGTTGTCGACGGCATGGCCGCCGGCCAGGCCAACGCCGCCGGCACAGCGTAGATCAGCGCGGCCCCTGCCAGACAGACTGCCGTCAGCGAGGTTGCCGGCACATCGTTCAGCCAGCGCGACGCGATGATCGAACCCGAGGCATAGCAGGCCGCGGCCATGAGAATCTCGACGACCGCGAGAAATCCGCCACCCAAGGTCGGCAGCGCCAGCACGAAAACACCGGCAAAACCGAGGAAAAGGCCGGTCCAGCGGCGTATCCCCAGCCGCTCATCCGAGCCCATCAGCTTGGAGAGCGCGACGGTTACGGCCGGCGTCATGGCAATCAGCAGTCCGGCGGTGGAACTGTCGATGCTGACTTCGCCATGGGTGATCAGCCCCCATGGCAGGATCATCTCGACCAGACAGAATGCGGCGACCGCCCGCCAATGTGTCTTCAGCCATCCGAAACTGCGCTGGACAAGGACGAAGGGCAGCAGCGCCAGGGCGCCGACGGCTGTTCGGGCAAAGACCAGGAAGGGCACCGACACCTCGGCAACCGCCAGCTTGATCAACAAATAGGGAATGCCCCACAGGAGGCTGAGCAGCACGAACAAAAACAGTCCGCGGCGCGTCATGACGGCCTCACAGCCAGAAAGGTGGTCCACTCTTCGCGATCGCGGCCGACGTTGAATTCGTCTCCGACAAGAACCAGCCCGGCGTTTTCGAGGCGGGCCGCGAAGTCGTCCCTGCGCCAGTAGACCGTATGATATTCGCCGCTCTTCTCGCCGTCGCCAATGCGCATCGAGACGAGGAAGGCGCCGCCCGGCCGCAGCGACCCGGCAATCTTGGCAAGCACCTGGTCGGCCTGCTCGCGCGGCACGTGGATCAGGACGCACAATGCGAGCACCGCGTCGTAGGGGCCGCCGAGATCGTCGGTGATGAGATCGAGAAACTCACCATGCTTGCCGCGTGCGGCCTGCAACTCGAGAAACCGCTTCGTTGCGTCTGTGCGCCGAACCTGGACACCGAGCCCTTCGACGAAGTCCGCATCGTATCCGGGTCCCGAACCGACTTCAAGAATCCGGCCACCTTTGCCGGCGATCTTCACCAGGCGCTTCAGCCATTTCTGTTCTCTTTGGTTCGGAACGTGCCGCACCAGAGCGTCGTAGCGTTCGGCATAGTCCTCATAGGCGTTGATCGTTTGTCGGCTCTTCGCCAGATCCTCGGATAACACAGTCATCTTTCCCTCCCCTGGTCAAAGAGCTTGCTTAGCCAATGGTGCCGGGAGGCACGCGTCCGTCAAGCATGCCGATATCCCTGAGGAAATGATCCGACAGCGAGCGGCGGTCGAGCAGGCCGTGCTTGCGAGGTCTGAACGGCGCGGTGAAGAGGTCGAGCATCGGCCGGCGAAGCGTGTTGTAGAGAGCGATGGTGGTGGTCATTGCCGTATCCTCCAGGGTTTGATCCGATGAATGCAGCATGCCGTTTTCCGGGCTTGGTTTCCAATCGAACGTCGCGTAGTATGCATCAGCAGGATTGATGCGTCATGAGCTGGGAACTGCCACCATTAGGAGCCATCAGGGTCTTTGAAGCCGCGGCCCGGCTGGGCAGTTTCACCAAGGCAGCCGAAGAACTCGGCATGACCCAATCAGCTGCCAGCTATCAGATAAAGGTGCTGGAAGAACGTGCCGGAACGCCGCTTTTCGTAAGAAAAACAAGGCAGATCGCGCTGACCGAGGCCGGACAGCAGCTGGCGCCGCACGCAACAGGCGCGTTCTCGACCCTGGCCGACGCATGGGTCGCCACCAAGGGTGGAGCGACCGGCGTGCTGTCGGTGACGACGATGGAAACCTTCGCATCGAACTGGCTGGCCGTATGGCTTGGAACATTCCAGCTGATGCATCCCGACCTTGCCGTGAAGGTGAATACATCGCACGGGCTGGTCGATTTCACGCGCGGCGACATGGATGTCGGCATTCGCACCGGCAGTGGAAATTGGCCGGGACTGACGGCTCACTATCTGTTCAAGGCGGACTATACGCCGATGCTCAGCCCGAGACTCGCCGAAAGCGTCGGCGGCATCCACCGCCCCGAGGATCTCTACCAACTGCCGCTATGCTGTGCCGACGATCCCTGGTGGGAAATCTGGTTCAAGGCTGCCGGCGTGCCGTTCGAGCCCGATCGCGTCATCGCTGGCCCGAAACTGGGTACGCAGGCCTATGATGCGATGGCGGCGCTAACCGACAAGGGCGCCGCGATCCTGACCAAAAACCTTTACAGCGCCCTGTTGGAAAAGGGCCAGTTGATACAGCCATTCGGCGTGCTTGGATCGGACGGCGACGGCTATTGGCTGGTGCATCTGGAGAGCCGCCGCAACGCGCCCAAAATCAAGGTGTTTCGCGACTGGGTGCTGGCGCAGACGGCAGAGATACGCGAACGCGAAAAGCGCGACAGCCCTCTAGGCCCGCGATAAAACTCGCCCGCGCCTCAACCCTCAGTCCTTGAAGGTCAACCCGTACTTTGCAACCTGCTCCTTCGGCATATCCGCAAGCGCCTGGCGCGTGGTGTAGCCGCCGTAGATCACCTTGCCGTTCTTGATCATCCAGTCCTCGACGTCGGCCTCGGTTACCGTCATCCTGTCGCCCATCTTGTACTTGTTGCCATTGACCGGCACGTCAGCAAGCAGGCCGATATAGGAGCCTTCGCTGTAGCCCACCAGCTGCAGCCAAATATGCTCGGTGGCGCCGTTCTGGGTCAGCGGGAATTTTACCGTGTAGGTGCCCGGCGTGCCGGCGTCCATCAGTTCGTGGAAGCGCTTGAGGGTCGAGCGGCCGCTGTCCTTGGCGGCCTGCATCGCCTTGTCCTCGGTGGAATAGGACACGACGTTCTGCTTCGACTCCGCCAGCGAAGCGCCACTTCCGCCCGGCATGTGGCCGAGCGAACTGAAAAACCCGTAGCCGACGGCGGCGGCAAGTGCGACAGCCACAACTGGATTGCGCATGGATCCCTCCGAAAACCCGATCACGGGCACGTTACCGGAAGGCTGTTGCGATACCGCTAAAGGACACAGTGAGCGGATCGTTAGCGAGACGCTGAAAATTCAACCCAAGGCGCAGCGGCAGGCAGCGCAGGCGCACCGGCACCGGGCCTGACGTTCAATCGGCGTCGGCGACGGTCGTCTGCCCGCCTGCCCATGCCCGCCAGGCGCGCTCGTCGCCATGGAAGACGTTGAGGTCGATGCGGCCGGTCACGCCGTGCGACAGGCCGGAGCCGGAGTACTGCCAGAATAGCCATTTGCGGCCGGGATAGACTTTTGAGGGATGCCGCGCCACGGCGCGCAGCCAGAACGGATAATCGAGAAACGCACCCTTGAGATTGTCGCGATAGAAATCCGGTGCGGTGTAGATGATGGGCCGCTGGCCGTAATGGCGCTCCAGCTTGTCCATGAACACCTTCATCTTTTCCAGCACGGTGGCCCGCGACGGCCGCCGCTTGCAGGAAGATTCGCCGTTCCACTCGACATCGATTACCGGTGGCAGCGCGCCTTCGACCCTCGGCACATTGCGGATGAACCAGTCGGCCTGCTCGCCCGCAGTGCGGCACCAGTAGAAGAAATGATAGGCGCCGCGCTTCAGCCCGGCGGCGTCGGCATTGCGCCAGTTCTTCATGAACATCGGGTCGAGATGGTCGCCGCCATCGGTCGCCTTGATATAGGCGAAGTTGGCGCCCTGGGTACGCAGCTTGCCCCAGTTGACATTGCCCTGCCAGCGCGAGACGTCGACGCCGTGGACGGCAAGGTAGCGTGGCGAAGCCTTGCCGAAATTGATCGGCTTGGCGTCGCGGAAACCGTAGCGGGTGACCGGCGAGGCCAGCATGGCCGGCGCCGCGCGCGTCAACCGCTTCGGCGCAGACATCAGAGCGGCGGGCTCGAGCTGTGGTCTGGTGCTCCCCTGCGGCGTGCCCGCGACGATGGCCTCTTCTTCCTCGACCATGGAAAAGGGCGGCGCATTGTCGGCCACAGCGTTGTCGGCCACCATGTCGGACCGCATCGGCGCGAGGTCGGCGGTCTCCGCCGGAGCCGCTGCGACCGGCGCGCTCGGACGCACGACCGAACTGGTCGTCTCGTTCGACGGTTGCAAGCCATCGACGCCCGCTGTGGACGAACAGCCGGCAAGCCACAGCGATGCCAACATGAAACTGACGACGGCTGAAATCCGCATCTGGACCTGTACGCAAAACACAACAGACCGAAGGCAAACAGACGCCGCCGGACAAACCGGCCTCGATTACTAACGAGAAATTACCAACAAAGTTTGAATCAAGTTGTTAGGAATTGGCCCTCTTGTCTTCTCCCCCTGTGGGAGAAGGTGGATCGGCGCGTAGCGCCGAGACGGATGAGGGGTGTTCCAGCGGAGTGAGGCGTTGGCGTTCCCTGGAACACCCCTCATCCGACCGAGCTTCGCTCGGCCACCTTCTCCCACAAGGGGAGAAGGGGAAGCCCTTACCTTCCCAGCCATTGCTGCATGCAGCTTTTCGCCACCACATGCGCCGGTGGCACGGCGTCGGCCGCCGGGCGGCGGGCACGTTCGAGCAGCAGGCGAACCTGTTCGGGGCGCACGCGGTCACGCTCCATGACGAGGAGGACCATCGGATCGCTCAAAAGCTCGTCCAGGGTGCTGATTCTGTCGCTCATCGGTCGTCTCCTCGATACCGGCCCGCAGACGATAGATAGGCAGCCAATCATGGCCCGCCAATGACGCTTTGCCGGCTATGTCGTGGTTTCGGGATTAATTTCCGGTAAGGCCGGCGTCAGTTCGGAGGCGGCGCGCCTTCATGGTGCGGCAGGCCGTCATCGAGCTGCAGCCAGGGCTGCTTCGAGGCGGTCCACATATGCATCTCCGGCTTGAACAGCGAGGGATCGTCGAGCGAGCCGGTGGTGATGCCGACGATGCCGGCGGAGTCGCGTCGGGAAAACAGCGTGGTGCCGCAAGCGGCGCAAAAGCCGCGCTTGAGGTCCGGAGAGGTGTTGACCGTCGCCACCTCTCCCTCGACGGTGACATCGTCGATGCGAAACAAAAGGCGGGCGTTGAAGGCCGCGCCGATCACCTTCTGGCAGCGCCGGCAATGGCAGACGCGCTGATTGAGCGGCGCCGCCTCGGTGCCGTAGCGCACTGCCCCGCAATGGCATCCGCCCTGGTATTTCGTCATCATTCGAACCCATCACACTGAAGGTCTCTTGATGATATCGACAGGTACCTTTCGGTCAATTGAAAAGCCCTGATGGCGCCATCGATTGCGCCGATAGGACTAATGGCTGCGCCAGGGCTTCGTGGTTTCGCAGGCACAAAAAAGCCGGCCGCCTCTTCGAGACGGCCGGCATGTATCTCAGGCAAGCTATTTCGTTTCGCTGAGGACTTCGTCCCAGGTCTTCACCTTGGTTTCGCCATTGAGGAAGGGCAGTGCCGCGGCCGTCAGCTCCGGTGCGAAGAAGACGTCGTAGTGGGTGCGATTGGGAATGATGGCCAGCCGGTTCTGCGACAGGTTCTCACGCATCCAGCCGGCATCCTTCAGCCCGCCGCCGATCATCTGGTAGAACCTGATCTCGTGCTCGGGCTTGTACATGTCGCTGTCGCCATAGGCCAGCATAACTGGCATCTTCAGCTTCGCCACATCGGCGGAATAGTCGTAATCCTTGCGCATGAAATTGCCCAGCGCGTCGAGCAGTTTGGGGAAATCGTCGGGACGTGGGGCGACGGCGACGTAGGATTTGTACATCGGCGTGTCCTTCATGAAATCGGCGGCGGCCGCGCTCACCTGCGCCTGCTGGCCGCGCATCTCGTCATAGAAGCCATTGGCGGCGAAGCCGGTCGAGACCAGGACCAGACGTCTCACCGTCTCGGGATGCTGAACGGCCATACGGAAGGCGACGCCGCCGCCCAGCGAATAGCCAAGCACGTCGACCTTGTCATAGCCGAGCGCCTTGACGATACCAGCCATGTCGTCGCCCATCCCCTCCAGGCTGAAGGGTCGCTCGCCGAGCGCGGTGCGGCCATGGCCCTGCAGGTCGACGGCAATGATGGTGCGGTTTTCCGCCAGCTTCGGCAGCAGCGGCGCGAACATGTCCGACGTGCCAAGGCCGCCATGCAGCAGAAGCAGCGGTTCTCCCTTGCCATAGACGGCATAGTAGTAATTCAGGCCGTCGATCGGCAGCAAGCCGGACTTTTCCGGCTTCGGCATGGCTGTTGCTTCGGTGGTCATGGCGGGCTTGGTCTCCTCTGCATTGGCTGGGCCGGGCGCTGCAAACAAGGCAGCGACCGAGGCAAGAATGGCGAAATAGATTCGTCTGGACATGTCGGTCTCCTCAGGTTCCCCCCAAGGACGAGCGAGCACGCCGCGTGCCGACATGCCCTGCGAAAAAATCCGCGGAAGAATGATCGGTTTGGCTGTTGTCGATCGGTCGCGCGCCTCAGTGGCGCTTGGCTTGCACCAGATAGGCGTCGATCTCGGTCTCGCCGAGCCATTTGGCGGCTTCCAGCCGGTGCAGGCCCTCGACCAGGATGTGGCGCTTGCCGTCATGGCGAACCTGGATCGGCGTCTTCATGCCGTTTTCCAGTATGTCTTCGGCCAGGTGCCGGACCGTTTCGGGATGAAGCGTCTTCTTGCGCGCCGTCGGCACGTAGATGTCATCGACCTTGACCTTCTGCACTCTCAGCATACCGGCTCCCGAGGCGGAAAATGCCGCCTCGCCTGAGATAGTCGGTTTGCCAGGTGCGGCCAAGAGCGGCCAAGCAATTGTGTCGTATGCAATTGCTGGCCCGATCGTTTCCATTTGACGCTTGGCCGGCAGATGGCCGAAATGGCGGCCTGTCACTTTTCCGGTGTTCATGACCCAACTGCCGACCGAATTTCCCGATTTCGGACTGACGCCCGACCAGCGCCGCGAGGCAGTGCGCGGCCATTACTATGAATGGCCGGGAATGGACGGCGAGCGCGGCGAGATCTGGTGTTATTCCAACCGCTTTTCCTACCGCGCCGGCGAGACCGTGACGCTGCATGTCAGTTCGACAGTGCCGCGCTTCAGCATTGTCATTGTCCGCGACGGCGGCAGCGAGACAAAAGTCTTCGAGCAAACGGGGCTTTCGGCGCGCTGGCAGGATACGCCCGACCAGTGCTCGGTCGAAGGCTGCGGCTGGGAGGCGTCTTTCGAATTTCGCATCGGCAACGATTGGCCATCCGGCGCCTATCGGCTGACGCTGACGGCGGACGGGCGCGAGCCCATCCATTGCCATCACCTCATCATCGTCGCGCCCCTGCCCGGCAAAAAGCCCGGTCGCGTGCTGCAGGTGGCGGCGACGGGCACCTGGCTGTCCTACAACACCTGGGGCGGCTCCAACGCCTATCAGGGTATCACCGGACCTGGCCGCGACCAATATGCGCGCATGGTGTCGACGCAGCGGCCGTGGTGCCGCGGCTTTGTCGTGCTGCCCAAGGACGCGCCGCGCGTGCCCTTGGAGGTCGCGGTGCCGCCGAAAACCGTGCCGCGCTATCCGCACATGGAATGGGCGTACGCCACCGGACATTCGAAGAAATACACCTCCTCCGGCTGGGCGGGCTATGACTGCCACTTCTTCCGCTTTGCCGAGCGCGCCGGCTACGGCGTCGATCTCGCCAGCCAGCACGATTTGCACTTCTCGCCCGAAATCCTCGATGGCTATGACTGCGTGGTCTTCGTCGGCCATGACGAGTACTGGACCTGGGAAATGCGGGACGCCGTCGACAGCTACGTCGAGCGCGGCGGTCATGCGGCTCGCTTTGCCGGCAATTTCATGTGGCAGACAAGGCTCGAGGACGAAGGCCGCCGGCAGGTCTGCTACAAATACCGGGCGCGGGCCGAAGACCCGGCCTATAGCGGCGACGTCACCCGCGCCACCAATTCCTGGGAAGCGCCTGAGATCGGTCGTCCCGGTGCAATGACCTTCGGCCTCAACGCCACGCGCGGCGTCTATGCCGGTTGGGGCGGGTGCGCACCGCGCGGCGTGCGCGGCTTTCCGGTCTATCGGCCCGAGCATTGGGCCTTTGCCGGCACCGGCATCTATTATGGCGACCTGCTTGGCGCCGACAGCCATGTCTATGGCTATGAGGTCGACGGGCTCGATTTCGAGATCCGCGGCGGCCTGCCCTATCCGACACCGGACAGCGGTGCGCCTGACGGGCTGCAGGTGCTGGCCGTCGGCATGGCGAGCCAGGTCGAGGAAAGCGCCGACATCCCGATCGAGGACCAGTTTCTCACCGACGAGGATGGCCGCTTTACGGCCGAAACGCTGTTTGGCGAGGCGACCGACGCCAATCTGGAAAAGGTCAAACGCGGCAACGGCATGATCGTCAATTTCCCGCGCGGCAAGGGCGAGGTTTTCCACGCCGGAAGCTGCGAATGGGTGGCCGGCCTGCTCAGGCAGGATCCGATGGTCGAGCGCGTGACCAGGAATGTAATCGATCGCTACCTCGGAAAGTCCTGACATGCAGAAGCCCTCATCAACTGGTTCAGAAACGCGCGCGCCATCGCACCTGTTCTACCTCTCCAGCCTGCGCCGGCCGCTGATCGACCGCGCCGAAGGCATCTATATGTGGACGCAGGACGGCCGCCGCTTCATCGACGGATCGAGCGGGCCGATGGTCGCCAATATCGGCCATTCCAACCGCAACGTGCTCGACGCCATGAAGCGGCAGATGGACCGCGCCACCTTCGCCTACCGGCTGCATTTCGAGAACGAACCGGCGGAAGAACTGGCGCGGGAACTCGCCGGCAAACTGCCGGAGGGCATGGACCGAATCTTCTTCGTCTCCGGCGGTTCGGAGGCGACGGAATCCTGCATCAAGCTGGCGCGGCAATGGGCGGTCGCGACCGGCCAGCCGAAGCGCTGGAAGGTTATCACGCGTTTTCCCTCCTATCATGGCGGCACGCTGGGTTCGCTTTCGATAACCGGCGACGATGCGCTGGCCGAAACGTTCACACCGATGATGCGGGTGATGCCGACCGTGCCGGCGCCGACGGCATGGCGCGACCGCGACAATCTTTCGATGGAGCAGCGCGGCGTCCGCTATGCCGACATGCTGGAGGAGAAGATCCAGGCCGAGGGTCCGGACAGCGTGCTCGCCTTCATCATGGAGCCGATCGGCGGTGCGGCGACTTCGGCCCTCGTCGCACCGGACAGCTATTATCCGCGTATAGGCGAGATCTGCGACCGCTACGGCATCCTGCTCATCCATGATGAAGTGATGAGCGGCGCCGGCCGCACCGGAAAATTCCTTGGCGGCGACCATTGGAACTGCAAGCCCGACATCGTCGCGCTGTCGAAGGGGCTTGGCTCCGGCTATGCGCCGCTCGGCGCGCTGGCCGCCCCGATGCGGCTGGTCGAGCCGCTGCTGGCGTCGGGCGGCTTCCAGCATGGCCACACCTATGCTGGCAATCCGCTCGCCTGCGCGGCCGGGCTCGCCGTGCTCGGCGAGATGGACCGCCTCGACCTGATCGCCAATGCCGCCGCGATGGGCGACGTGCTGATGGACGGGCTGAAAGGGCTGGCGAAGCGTTTTCCGTTCATCGCCGATGTCCGAGGCAAAGGCCTGCTCACCGGCGCCGAGATGGTTGCCGATCCCGAAACTCTACGGCCGATCGAACAGGGCAAGAAAGCCACGCAGCGCCTGCTCGACCTCGCCTACGAGCGCGGGCTGATCATCTACGGCCGCAGGGTCAAGGGCGGTGTCGACGGCGACAATTTCATGGTGGCGCCGCCGATGATCGTCACGGCTGAAGAGGTCGGCGAGATCATTTCCATCATCGGCGATTCGCTGGAAGTTCTGGCCGCCGAACTCGACCTGCCGGTCGAAGGCTGAGGGCTAAAGAATGGCGCCGAGGAAAGTCATCATCACCTGCGCGGTCACTGGCTCGGTGCACACCCCGTCCATGTCGCCCTATCTGCCGGTGACGCCGGACCAGATCGCGACCGACGCCATCGCGGCGGCCGAGGCTGGCGCCTCAATCCTGCATCTCCACGCCCGCGATCCCAAAGACGGCCGGCCGACCGCCGATCCTGAGGTGTTCATGCAGTTCCTGCCGCGCATCAAGCAAGCGACCGATGCGGTGATCAACATCACCACCGGCGGTTCGTCGCTGATGACGCTCGACCAGCGGCTGGCGGCACCACTGCGGGCCGAGCCGGAAATGTGCTCGCTCAACATGGGCTCGATGAATTTCGCGCTGTTCCCGATGCTCGACAAGCCAAGGGAGTGGCAGCACGAGTGGGAACCAAAGCTGCTCGAAGCCACGCGCGACACCATCTTCAAGAACACCTTTGCCGATATGGAAGGCGTGCTCGAAAAGCTCGGCAAGGGCTGCGGCACGCGCTTTGAGTTCGAATGCTACGATGTCGGCCATCTCTATTCGCTGGCGCATTTTCGCGACCGCGGGCTGGTGTCGGGGCCGCTGTTCATCCAGTTCGTGATCGGCATTCTCGGCGGCATCGGCGCCGATCCCGACAATCTCATCCATATGAAGCGCATCGCCGACAAGCTGTTCGGCGACAGCTACCAGTTCTCGGTCCTGGCAGCAGGCCGCAACCAGATGCCATTGATCTCGATCGCGGCGGCGATGGGCGGCAATGTCCGCGTCGGGCTGGAGGACAGTCTCTATGATGGCCGCCAGCTGGCGAAATCCAATGCCGATCAGGTGCGCAGGATACGTGGCATTCTCGATGGCCTGTCGCTGGAGGTGGCCACACCGGCGGAGGCGCGGGAGATGCTGGCGCTGAAGGGTGGGGACCGGGTGGCGTTTTGAGATGATTGAGATGGCGGCGCCCAGTCGCACCCCCCTCTGTCCTGCCGGACATCTCCCCCTCAAGGGGGGAGATTGGATGTCGCCACGGCCTTCGCAAACTTCCAAAGTTGCAGGATGGACGGCAGCGCAGAAACTGCTGATCTCCCCCCTTGAGGGGGAGATGGCCGGCAGGCCGGAGGGGGGTGCCTTGGCATCATACCTCCAGTGACTGCCTCGCCTAAAGTCACCCTCCGCTCCGGCACCATCGACGACGTCGACACCATCCACGCCGCGTTGCTCAAGCTTGGCACCCATATCGGCGCGCATCAGGAGATCACGTCCACCGCAGGCGATCTCCGCCGCTACGGCTTTGGCGACAAACCCGCCTTCTCCACCCTGATCGCCGAGATCGGCGGCGATTTTGCGGGGCTCTGCCTGCATTTCCCGATCTTCTCGACATGGATGGGGCGGCCCGGCGTCTATATCCAGGACCTCTATGTCGAGGACCGGTTTCGCGGCCGCAAGATCGGCGAAAGACTGCTGCGCCGGGTCGCGCGCGACTGCCGCCGGGATGGCGGCGCCTATCTCAGGCTGTCCGTCGACACCGACAATGACGGCGCCAAGGCTTTTTATGAGCGGCTGGGCATCGCCTGGTCGAGCTACGAGCAGACGCAGAAGATTGTTGGCGATGCCTTTTTCGCCTTTGCCGATGCAGCGCAGGATGGGGACGCGGAATGAAAGCCTTCTTTGCCGAGGAGCAGAAACGCCACGACCCGAAGGCCTTTCTGTCCAGCGGTGCGCCGCAGCCCAATCCCGAACAGCCGGAGCGGGTAGAGCGATTGTTAGCCGGCGCGAAATCCGCCGGATTGATGATCGAGCGGCCCAGGGAACATGGCCTAGGCCCGGTGGCGGCCGTGCATACGCCGGAGTATCTCGCCTTCCTCGAACACATTTTTGCGCGCTGGCAGCGCATCGAGGGCGCATCCGCGGAAGTCATGCCCAACATCCATCCACTGGCCCGCACAGGGTCCTATCCGGCCTCGGCGGTCGGCCAGGCCGGCTACCACATGGCCGACACCGCTTGCCCGATCTCCGCCGAAACCTGGCAAAGCGCGCTGTGGAGCGCCTGGAGTGCAGTCGAGGCAGCCGAAGCGGTGATATCGGGCGCGCCTGCCGCTTATGCGCTCTGCCGGCCGCCCGGCCACCACGCCTTTGCCGATGTCGCCGGTGGCTTCTGCTTCATCAACAATTCGGCGGTCGCAGCCCAGGTGTTGCGCAAGCAGGCGGCGCGGGTGGCGATCCTCGATGTCGACCTGCATCACGGCAACGGCACGCAAGGCATCTTTTATACGCGTTCCGACGTCCTGACGGTGTCGCTGCACGCCGATCCGGTGCGCTTCTATCCGTTCTTCTGGGGCCATGCCGATGAGCGCGGCGAAGGTCCGGGCCTCGGCTATAATTTCAACCTGCCATTGCCGCGCAAATCAGCCGACGCGGCGTTTCTGGAGGCCCTCGAAGTGGCGTTCCAGCGTATCCGCGCCTTTTCGCCGGACGCGCTGGTCGTGGCGCTCGGTCTCGATCCGTTCGAGGGCGATCCGTTCGGCGGGCTTTCGGTGACCACGCCCGGTTTCTCGCGGATCGGCGAGGCAATTGCCAAGCTTGGCCTGCCGACGGTTATCGTCCAGGAAGGCGGCTATCTCTGCGACGCGCTCGGCGACAATCTCACGGCGTTCCTCACCGGTTTCGGCGGCAAACAGCGATAGCTGACTAGCGCTGCTGCCTCAGCATGGCGATCACCCGGTGCACGCTTTCCAACGTCTCGTCGATCTCTGCCGCCGTGTTGTAGTGCGCAATACCGATGCGCACGACTCCCTGCTCGGCCGGAATGCCGAGATGGTGGACGATCTCCCAGGCGTAGTTGTGACCCGACCATAGAAAAATGTTCTCGGCATTCATCTGCCGCACGATCGTCTCTGGCACGATGCCGTCGACGGTGAAGGACACGGTCGGCACGCGCTCAATGACACGCTTCTGATCTGTGATGCCGCGGATGGTCAGGCCCTCAATGGCGGACAGCCCATCGATCAGCCTCAGCGCCAGCGGGTTTTCGTAGGCGATCGACACTTCGTATGCCTTTGCGATCTTTTGCCTTCGCGAACCGCCCTCGCCGGCCGCAGCACCGAGTTCGGCGAAGTAATCGACCGCTGCGGTAAGTCCGGCCATCAGTTCGATCTGCGGCGTGCCGAGTTCGAAGCGCTCCGGCAGGCCATTGGAAGAGCAACGGCATTTGTAGGGTTGCAGCGCATCGATGATGTCGCGGCGTCCCCACAATATGCCCATATGCGGGCCGAAAAATTTGTAGGCCGAGCAGATCAGGAAGTCGCAGCCGAGATCCTGCACGTCGACCAGCCCGTGCGGCGCGAACTGGACGGCATCGACATAGACCAGCGCCCCGGCCTGTTTGGCAATTCGCGTCAGCGCCTTGACCCGGTTGATCGAGCCGGTGAGGTTCGAGGCATAGTTCAGCGCCACGAGCCGAGTCTTGTCGGTGAGCAGAGCGCTGAGCGCCGCCTCCTCGACCTGCCAGCTCTTTTCGTCGAAGGGCAGGAAGCGCACGACGAGGCCAAGATCTTCGGCCAGCTGCAGCCAGGGCGAGACGTTGCCCTCATGATCCATGCGGGTGACGATGATCTCGTCGCCCGGCTTGAAGCCGCGGCCGAGCGTGCGCGACATGTGATAGGTCAGCGTCGTCATGTTGGCGCCGATGATTATTTCCTCCGCGCTCGCTGCACCCAGGAAATCGGCCATCGCCGCATGGGCGTCGTCGAACACCTTTTGCGCGGCAAGCGTGGTTTCGAAATAGCCGCCGAGATTGGCGTTGGTGGTGAGGAGACAGCGCGCCACCGCGTCGGCAACCGCTTGCGGCACCTGCGTGCCGGCCGGATTGTCGAGATAGATGCGCCGGCGGCCCTTGTCGGTCAGGTCCAGCGCCGGAAATTTTCCCCTGACGGTCTCGATCGGAAAATCCATGGCTGTCCCTTCCCCTTGTCTTTGCTCGGCAATTCCGGCCAAATGGTCTGCTTATGGGCACGGATTGCCGACGCGCTGGTGGATCGCATCCACGCCCTTCTGCATCTCGTCGGTCCAGGTCACGTCGGCTGACGACAGCGCCATCTCAAGCTGGGCAATCGTCGTCGCGCCGATGATGCTGGAAGTGACGAAAGGCCGGCTGGCGACATAGGCGTTGGCAAACAGCGCCGGTTCAAGGCCGAAGGAACGCGCCAGTTTATTGTATGCGAGCTGCGCCTCCGCCGCATTTGGCGTCTCGTAGCGCTGGCCGCGGTTGAACAGCTGCGAGCGCGAACCCTGCGGCCGTGCGCCATGGTCGTATTTGCCGGTGAGATAGCCCTGCGCCAGCGGCGAATACGCGAGAAAGCCGACATCCTCGCGTTCGCAGGCCTCGGCGAGGTTCACCTCGAACGTGCGGTTGACCAGATTGTAGGCGTTCTGCAGCGAAACGACGCGCGGGCCGACGCCCTTGTCGGCCTCGGCGATGAAGCGCATGACGCCCCAGGAGCTTTCGTTCGACAGGCCGAGATGGCGGATCTTTCCCGCCTTCACGAGCTCCTCGAAGACGGCGAGTGTCTCGGCGATCGGCGTCTCGCCGGGCGGCGCGCCAACGGCATCGGCACGGCGCGGCACAGCACCCACGCGGGTCGGGTTGGCGCCCCAGGGGATGTCGCGCTCCGGCCAGTGGATCTGGTAGAGGTCGAGATAGTCGGTGCCGAGCTTGGCCAGCGATTTGTCGATGGCGTCAAAGATGTCGGCGCGCACCAGTTTTGACGGCCGGTCGCCACGAAACCAGCGGTTGGCGGTGCGGCCGACCACTTTCGAGGCCAGGATGACCTTGTCGCGATTGCCCTTGGCCTTCATCCAGCTGCCGATGAACTTCTCCGTCCGCCCCTGCGTCTCCTCCTTGGGCGGTATCGGGTAGAGCTCGGCCGTGTCGATGAAATTGACCCCGCGCTCAAAGGCCAGATCCATCTGCGCATGGCCTTCGGCCTCGGTGTTCTGCTCGCCCCAGGTCATCGACCCCAGGCAGATCTGGGTAACAAGAAGATCGGTCCGACCGAGACGGCGTTTGTGCATGGGGTTTCTCCGGCGGGAGGTTTGCGCGGACGGCGCGGGGAGGAGATTCCAGCATAAAGCAAAGGCTGCGGCTTCTCCAACCCCCTGCCGGCTCCGGGTGGTGCCTCAGTTTGAATTCCTGAGCCACGGGATAGTCGCACGGCATTCACTCTCAGCCGCCTCAGCGGTCTCGTAAAATCCTCCTCCGAAGCTGTTTTCGGAGGGTGCCCAGTAAGCATATCTCTCGTCGAGACCGTGTTCGCCTTCGTACCAAGCGTCCTCACGGAACGTGTAATAAGAAGCTTCACCTACTTCAAATCTGACGATATTGGCCCGTGCAAGCCGATCATCTCGATAGATCGTTTTGAGTACAGTGCTCATCCCAGTCGCTTTTTTTGCAAGGTCCGCGCTTTTCCGGCTTTGGCGCAACGCGCGTCCATCTTCTCGCAACGCTCTTTCATCGACCAGGCTGATACACTACTCGGCTCCAACCTTTGCGTGAATTGTGAGAGTGCTCTAACGGCGTGCCCCAGCCAAAGCCCGCCGCTTGGCTTCGTCGATCAACATGTTGGCCACCTGCATGCGGATCATGGCGCGCTGGCGCAGATGCGGCGCGACACGGTCGGGATGGTTGGCGAAAGCGAAGCTGCGGCGCATGCGGCCGAGATCGGCGTTCTTGACGGGATGATCGAGGCCGAGTTCGACCGCGATTGCGTCAGGATCGATCGGTGGCAGCTTCTCCTCGGGCTTTGCTTCCTCGCCGGCCAGTGCCAGCTTGGCCTGGTCGAGAAGGGCTGCGAATTCGGCGGCAAGATCGGACCCCGCTTCGCGATACTCGGCCGTGAAGGTTTCGCCGGAGACCTTGATGCGGCCGGAATGAAGCTCGTCGGCCACGGAGAGATAGTCGAACGGGATCGACGGCCGCGCGCCTGTCTCCCCGCCAGCCTCGTCCTTGTCGGAGGCGACGAACAGATCGTCGAGCAAGGAAGCGAAATCCCGCTTGGCGCCGATGTCAGCCTCCCCCTCGTTTTGCGCATGCGAACAGAGCCGGTCGCACCATAGAACCGGCTCGTTAAAAATGAATGCCACTGATCTTAACCAGTTTAGGCGTTCGCCGGGCTTGCGCGACCGGTTGATGGTGCAGCTCAACAAAAAGCCGGACTGCATTTGCATGCAGTCCGGAAATTCGCCAGGAGTGGCGAGGAAAAGCCGGCCATGTGCCAGCGTCTATGCATACGGTGGGGATGCGCCACAAGTTTCAGCGCACGCGGCAATTGTGCCGAAAAAAATTCGCTTGGAATGGCTGCCATGCAAATGCTGCACTGCACAATCTTCACAATTTTCCTATACTCGGCGCCGTGGAGGATCAACAAGGGGCCGAATCATGGGGTTCTTCACTGAAATGTTTGCCCGTCCGCGTCCGCAGGAGCATCTGCGTTATCGTTCCGCACTGGCGTTGCTGCATTCGATGAGCAATGCCGACCGCGCCGACATCGGCATCAAGCCGGCCGACTTCCCGCGCATAGCCCGCGAAATGTCCGTGCGCTGAACCAGCGCGAGACGAGGTTTCCCGGCAGCGACCGGGAAACCTCGGAATGCCGAATTCGTCAACGATTCCCGAGATAGGCACCCTTGGTCAGCGGCACGCCATTGTGGCGCAGGATGTCGTAAGCCGTGGTCACGTGGAAATAGAAGTTGGGCATGGCGACATGCAGCAGATACTGCATGCCTGGCATCGAGGCTTCGCGCTGGCCAAACTTCAGTTCGACCACCCTTTCATCCGAACCCTCGAATTCGGCGGCTGAGAATGACGCCAGCAGATCGAGCGTCTTGGTCAGGCGCGCCTGCAACTCGGCGAAGGTCGCTTCATTGTCTTCGTATTTCGGCACCTCGCGACGGGCCAGCCGTGATGGCGCGCCCTTGGCGTGGTCGGTGGCGACCTGCACCTGCCTGACCAGCGCGTACATGTCGGGCGCCAACCTCGCGGTCAAAAACACCTGCGGGTCGATCTTGCGCTCGGTTGCATTCTGTTCGGCCGCCGACAGCACGCCGGACAGCGCCTTCAGCCTGGCCGAAAACACCGGCACCGAGGCTTCATACATCGATAGTGTCACGTTCAAATCTCCATTGCGGCTGAAGCGCCGACGGCGGGACGTAGCGCCTTCCCGGAGGATTTTTCAAGCGTCACCACGTCGCCGCAATCTCTATGATAGACTCCTTTCGTGGTGGAGATTCTCCGATGAGACGCGTCTTTCTGGCAGCGGCCGCCTTTTGCTCCCTTGCCGCATCCGGCCAGGCTGTGTTCGCCGACGATGAACCGGCAGCCGATGACCAAGCCCCTTACGTCGATGACAGGTCGGACGCCGCAGCCGTCATCCGCTCGCTCTACAGCGCCATCAACCGGCACGAATTCGCCCGCGCCTGGGCTTACTACGGCGATACCAAGCCGGCAAAGGATTTTGATACCTTCGTCAAGGGCTATGACGGCACCGACAAGGTCGACGTCGAAACCGGCGCCATTTCCGATGAAGGTGCGGCCGGCAGCATCTATTACAGCGTTCCGGTCGCCATCCGCGCCACCGACAAGGACGGCAAGGAAGCAGTTTTCGCCGGCTGCTACACGCTGCGCCAGGTCAGCGCTCAGATCCAGGCCCCGCCGTTCCGACCGATCTTTATCGACAAGGGCGCGCTGAAGCCATCCAAGGCCGATTTCGAGGGGGCGCTGCCGCCAAGCTGTGGTGACGGGCCGCCGCCGCCGAAGAAGGACACCGCACTCGAGCACGTGAAGAAACTGTTCGCCGCTGATTATGGCGATCAGTGTGACAAGCAATTTCTCGGCGAGGAGCCGAACATCTTTTCGATCAAATACAAGGCAAAGGACGCGGCTGCCAGCGATCCCGACAAGGAAACGCGGCTTTTCGAGTTCTACTGCCAAGCGGCAGCCTATAACGCAAGTTCGGTCTACTACATGACCGACGAAGTATCGGGCGTGCGGCAGTTGCAGTTCACCGAGCCCGAAATGGATATCCGTTACGAGAACAATGACAGCGACGGCAAACTGCTGGGCATGGATATCATCGGCTTCCGCACAACCGGCTGGGCGGCCAATTCCGAATATGACGAAGAAGCCAAGACGCTGACCACGTTCAACAAATGGCGCGGCATCGGCGACGCCTCGGACAAGGGGATATACCTGTTCCGTAACGGCGATTTCTCCCTCGTCCAATATGATGTGGACGCGTCTTACGATGGCGAGGAGAACCCGCAGACGGTGGTCGACTACAACACCGCGCCGTAGGGGTCTTAGCAGGAACCGCCGCGCTCAAGCAGTCCTTCACATTCGCCTTCTCGTTTCAGGCCGGGAACGCATCGGCCGGAAGAAGGCGCGAATGTCTTCGACCAGAAGACTCGGTTCCTCCAGCGCAGCGAAATGGCCGCCTCGCGGCATCGATGTCCATCGCTGAACGTCAAAGACCCGCGCCACCCAGGATCGAGGCGGCATCGGCAACTCGCGAGGGAAAAGCGCTACCCCAAATGGCGGCGAAACGCGTTCCAGCGTCTCGAACGCAAGAGGGAACAGTCGATTCTCCTTGTAGAGCCGCAAGGACGAGGTGAGCGCGTTGCTGAACCAATAGAGCGAAACATCCGTAAGGAGCGTGTCCATGCCGAAGGTGCGCTCCACGTCACCGTCGCAATCGCTCCAGCTACGGAACTTCTCGATCATCCAGGCTGCGAGACCGATCGGCGAGTCTGTCAGAGCATAAGCAAGCGTCTGAGGCTTCGTGCCCTGCAGATGGGCATAGGCGCCCTCCGTTGCCGTCCAGGCCGCGGCGTTGTCCAGAAAGGCCTGCTCCTCAACGGTGACGGGTGGCAGACCTGCACCCAAGGGTGGCCGATAGCTCCCGGGAATGTAATTGACGTGGACGCCAAGCACGCTTTCGGAATGGAGCCGTGCCATCCAGGCGGAAACGCCCGCCCCGATGTCGCCTCCTTGGGAAGCGAAGCGGTCTTAGCCGAGCCCCCGCATCAACTGTACCCATAACTCCGCGATGCGGCCGGAATGGAAGCCTGGTTCCGTCGGCGCCTGGGAAAAGCCGTATCCGGGCAAGGAGGGAACTACCACGTGGAAAGCGTCGGCCGGGTCACCACCATGGGCAGCTGGGTCTGCCAGCAATGGAATGACGTGTTCCATTTCGATGAACGAGCCGGGCCAGCCATGCGTTATGATCAGCGGCAGCGGCGCCGGTCCGTTGCCTGGCTGGTGGACAAAGTGGACATCTAGGTTGTTCAGCCTCGTCAGATATTGCGGCAGCCGGTTCAGCCGCGCCTCTTGCACTCTCCAGTCGAAGCGGTCTCGCCAGTAATCCGCAAGGCGCTTGATGAACGGCAGGTCGGCCCCATCACTCCAGCCCGCTTCGCTTAGCGGAATTGGCCATCGTGTTGCGCTAAGCCGGCGCTGGAGATCTTCAAGTTGTTCGTTCGGAATTTGGATCTTGAAGGGGTGAGCGTCCATCGCTGTGCTTCCGATCTGTTGGATCATATCAGCCTACCCCAGTAAGGATATCGGCCGAACCATGATCGCCAAAACCAACGGGCACCTCTGGGCCATATGCCTCAGGGCGCTTTTGACAGCATCCAGTTCAACGTTTGGCGCCAGTCCACCATGCGGATCGGCGTGCCGTGGGTGCCCGTTTCAAAACGGACGAACCGGGTCGGATAGGCTTTCGAGTTCGCAATGATGGAGCGGAAGAAGGCTTCCTGTTTCTCCACGGGAAAGACCGGGTCCTTGCTGCCCTGGCCGAAAAACACCGGCACGTGACGCCTGTAAGCCGGGCTCGAAAGGAAGCTGTCATCCCATAGCGAGCCGAGCAGCAGCAGCCCGCTGATGCGCCGTCCGGTATCGTCGCGGCCGGCAAGTTTCCAGCACAGCGCACCACCCATCGAGCCGCAGGCGACGAAAATCTTCGCGTCCGGCGAGGCCTCGGCATAGTGGCCGATCAGGGCTGCGATCTGCGCCGCGCCCTTGTCGCCGAAATCGGTGAAATCGGGTGAGAGATAAAGGCCGCCATTGCCGGCCATCAGGTTCTTGATGCGGTTGAAATTGCCGCCGAAGGTGAAGTCGTCGACACCCTGCTTGCGGCTGCCGCCCTGCCCGTGCAGGTAAAGCACGATGATGCCGGCGCCATCGGTCTTGCCGACAGCGACATGCCTGACATCCCCGGCATCGGTTTTCAGCATCAAATCCTGCTGCACCTTGCGCACGCCGGTGTCGGTATACTGCGCATGCACGCGCTTTTCCGGCACTTCGTCGCGGTCGTTGATGTCGCGCATCTCGCGATAGTCGATGACGGTGTAGGCGCCTTTGTCCGTGGACGAGAGCGTCGCCGGATAGGCGAAGAGGTCATCCTTGTAGGGTTTTAGTTCGAGCGCGTCGGCGTGGGCGGCAGAGAACAGGAAAAAGAGCGAAATCAGAAGGCTATGGAGCGCGGCCGCCCCCCTCTGGGCTGCCGGCCATCTCCCCCTCAAGGGGGGAGATTGGATATCACGCCGCCTTCCGCCAATCTTCAAAGCTGCAGGATAGACGCCGCCATCGAGGCTGCTGATCTCCCCCCTTGAGGGGGAGATGGCCGGCAGGCCAGAGGGGGGTAGAAGCGCTGAGGCAAGTAAAGAGAGAGCCATGCTAAAGGCATGCGTTTTTCGGCTTCGCTTTGTCAATCCTGCAGCACGCCGCCGGCGTCTTCCAGCGCCTCGCGGGTGTCGACATCGATCGACGCGCCGTCGCCGATCTCGACGTCGATGACATCCAGTCCCTCGGCCTCGACCAGATGGCGGGCGCCGGTGTCGCCCTCGAGGTGAGCGATGCCTCCAAACAGCGCGCGTGGCAGCAGCACCGGATTGCCGCGGCGGCCGTCATGGGCGGCACGCACCACTGAGCGGCCGCCGTCCCTACGGAAGGCCTCGATCAACCGGTCGAGATCGGCCGATGAGATACCCGGCATGTCGCCGAGGACGATCATGGCGCCGGCCACCTCGGCTCCAACGCGGGCAATGCCGGCTTTTAGAGACGAGGACAGGCCGTCGGCAAAATCCGGATTGTCGGCGAAGATCACGTCGAGGCCGGTCAAGGCTTGGTGCACCCGCTCACGCTGGTGGCCGGTGACGACAACGGTGCTGGTTGCCTTCGAGGCCAGTGCGCGCTCGACTGTCCGGCGCACCAGCGGTTTGCCGTCGAACAGCGCCAGAAGCTTGTTCGGCCCGCCCATGCGGCTGGAGCGACCGGCGGCCAGAAGCACGATCTCGACCTTCAGCCCGGCTCTCGCCGGCAGCGGCTCGCGCGGCTGCGGCCGGGTCGGGATTTCCATCAAGAGGCCGCCAACGCCCATGCCGGCGATGTCCTTGGCGGTGACGTCGAGGCCGGCGATCAGCCTGTCGAGCACCCAATCGAATCCGTTCTCCTTGGGGCTGCGGGCGCAACCGGGCGCGCCGATGACGCGCTTGCCGTCGAGCGTGCCCAGCACCAGCAGATTGCCGGGATCGACGGGCATGCCCGCGCGGATCACCGTGCCACCTGCTGCCTCGATCGCCGCCGGAACGACATCGTTGAAATCGCTCATCGCCGAGGCGCCGAAGATCACCACCATGTCGTTGTCGCGCGCCAGCGCGGCGGCGGCCTCGGCGACGGGCGCAATTTCGTGCGGCGTGCGGCGCTCCGTCGTCAGCCGGCCGCCGGAGCGTGCCAGCCGCGCTTCGGTGACGCGTAGCGTCTTGTCGAGCACGCTCGCCTTGATGCCGGGCAGCACCGTCTGGATGACGCCGACACGCACCGGCCGATAGGCGTTGACGGCGAAGATCTCGCCGCCGGCGCAGATCTTTGTCACCGCATCGACAAGGGCCGAGGCAACGGCGAACGGGATGATCTTGACCGTCGCCACCATCTGGCCCTGCTCAACCGGCGCGTGCTGCGCCAGCGTGGCGATGGTGATGGTCGGGTCGACCGCATTGATGGCGTCGATCATGGCGGCATCGACGGTGAAGAGACCGGCGGCCTTGGCATGGAGGTTGACGCGGCCGGTCGCGGCCGGTTTTGCCTCGATGTTGCGGTGGGCCATGCTGGCAGCAATCTTTTCGGCCGCCGCATCCTCGCTGAGGTCATCGGCGGCAAGCACCGCCACGACGATCTCGGTAATGCCGGCCGCCTTCAGCACCGCCACGTCCTGCGTGCTCAGCCTGTGCGCCTTGCGGAAACGCCGCTCGCCCGCCGTCGTGGCATGCGCCAGCACCGCGCCTTGCGCCTGATCGATCGGGATCGGCCCGAACTTCACGCCGCCGCGCCTTTGGCTTCGAGACCGCGCGAGCGAAAGGCGTGGATCGTCTGCGCCAGGATGGCGACGGCGATCTCGGCCGGGCTCGCCGCGCCAATGTCGATACCGATCGGTGCGTGGATGCGGGCGATCTGGTCGGCGCTGGCGCCGAGCGCCAGCAGGCGCTCGACGCGCCTGGCGTGTGTTTTGCGGCTGCCGAGTGCGCCGACATAGAAACAGTTGGCGTCGAGCGCGGCCTTCAGTGCGAAATCGTCGATCTTCGGATCATGGGTGACGGCGGCGAGCGCCGTATAGCTGTCGAGCGGCTGGCGCTTCACCACATCCTCCGGCCATTCGGCATGCAGGGCTACATCGGGAAAACGGTCCGGGGTGGCGAAGGCGGTGCGCGGATCGACGATCTCCAAGGGATAGCCGGCGATCCTGGCCATCGGCGCCAGCGCCTGACTGATATGGACGGCGCCGACTACCACCAGGCGCGGCTGCGGCAAATGCGCGTTGAGGAAGAAGGTGCGCCCTTCAGCCTCGACCGAACCGGAATTGCCGGTGCGAAATGCCTTGGCGATCGCTTGCCCGAGTTCCCCGGCAACCTGGTCGCCTTCGCGCACGATGCGGTCGCGGCCGTCGCCGAGATCGGTGACCAGGATCGCGGCGCGGCGGGCCCGGCGTTCGGCATTGAGCGTTTTGAGAGCGTAGGGATCCATGCCTAACCAAGCCGCTCCACATAGACCTTGATGCGGCCGCCGCAGGACAGGCCGACCTGCCAGGCGGTTTCGTCGGCAACGCCGAACTCCAGCATCTTCGCTTTCCCCGAGTCGATGACGTCCATCGCCTCGCTCACCACAGCACCCTCGACGCAGCCGCCCGAGACCGAGCCGTGGAAATTGCCTTCGGCGTCGATGACCAAGTGGCTGCCGACCGGCCTCGGCGCCGAACCCCAGGTCTCGACCACCGTGGCGATGGCAACATCCTTGCCGTCCTTCATCCAACCTTCCGCGATGATCAAGGGGTCGCGGGCCTCATCGAGATAGATGCTGTTGTCCATGATCGCTTGCCTCAAAGTCTGTTTTCTCTGGGAGCCTGTTTTCGGAATCCAATATGGCTATGCGGCGCGCCTGACACCAGCGTCCAGCCAGCGACGCGGATCGACCGAAGCGGCGGATTTCTTGTCCAGCGAGGCGCAGAGGTCGGCCAGCGCATCGAGATTGTGCACCGAGCGGAACTCGTCGACATGAGGCAGCATCGCTCTGACGCCGCGGGCGCGGGCCTCGAAACCGTCGAAGCGCAATAGGGGATTCAGCCAGATCAGCCGCCGGCAGGTTTTGTGCAGGCGATCCATCTCCTCCGACAGGCCGGAAACATCGTCGCGCTCCAAACCGTCGGTGATCAAAAGCACCACCGCGCCCTGCCCGAGCACGCGGCGTGACCAGTGCTTGTTGAACTCCGCCAGCGTATCGCCGATGCGGGTGCCGCCCGACCAGTCCTTCACCGCCGCCGAGCAGTCGGCAAGGGCGGCATCGGGGTCGCGATGGCGCATCTGCCGCGTGAGATTGGTCAGTCGCGTGCCGAAGACGAAGGTGTGCACGCGCCGCCGTTTTTCGGTCAGCGCATGCAGAAAGTGCAGGAAGATGCGCGTGTACTGGCTCATCGAACCGGAGATATCGGCGAGAACCACCAGCGGCGGATGCACTTCGCGGGCTGAGCGGAATTTCGGCAGGATCAGTTCGCCGCCGGTGCGCGCGGCCGAGCGCATCATGGCGCGTGGATCGATACGGCGGCCATGCAGGTCTGCCTTGAAGCGTCGGGTACGGACCATGTCGAACGGCAGCCGCAGCCGGGCAATCGCCTTCTTGGCGTCTGCCATCTCGTCGGCATTCATCTGGGCAAAGTCCTTGCCGCGCAGCACTTCATTCCCGGAGAAGGTTAGCCGGGCGTCGACTTCGATCTCCGGGATTTCCCTGACCGGCCGATTCTTCTCGTGGCCTTCGAACATGGCCTGGCTGACGCGGTTTTCTGCCGCGCGCGGCTTTTGCTTCTCCCTGGTGTCGGGCGCCACCGGCGAGAACATCACCAGAAGTTTCTCGATCAGCTCGCGCGATTTCCAGAACAGCCGGAAGGCTTCGTCGAAAACAGGGTGATCCTCGTGCCGCGACACCAGCACGGCATGCAGCGTCCAGTAGAAATCGTCGCGCGAACCGATGCCGGCTGCAAGCACCGCCTCGATCCCATCCTTGACCGAAGCCGGCCCGACCCGCATGCCGGATTTGCGCAACGTGCGGGCGAAATAGACAATGTTGTCGGCGATGCGCCCGTCTTCCGTCGCCTCTCTGGGGTCGGTCTCTTTGGGGTAAGCACCCGGCGCCTTCACTGCCCTACTCCGCCGCCGCCAGTTCGGCCTTGACCTCATCGAGGATGCGCCGGCCCTCGCCCGCGCCGATGCGGGCAATGTCGTCCTGGTATTTCAACAAAACGCCGATCGTGTCGGAGACGGTCTCGGGATCGAGCGCCACCTTGTCGAGTTCGGTCAGCGCGCCGGCCCAGTCGATGGTTTCGGCGACACCCGGCGCCTTGAACAGCTCGACCCGGCGCAGCTTCTGGATGAACGACACCACTTCCGCGGAAAGTCGGCTGTTGGCCTGCGGCACCTTGCGGCGCACGATCTCCAGCTCGCGCTCGGCATTGGGATAGTCGACCCAGTGATAGAGGCAGCGCCGCTTCAGCGCGTCGTGGATTTCGCGGGTGCGGTTGGTGGTGATGATGACGATCGGCGGCTCCTCCGCCTTGATCGTGCCAAGCTCGGGCACCGTCACCTGGAAATCGGACAGGATTTCGAGCAGGAACGCCTCGAAGGCTTCGTCGGTGCGGTCGAGCTCATCGACCAGGAACACCGGGGCCGCACCCGCCTTGCCGGTCAGCGCATCGAGCACCGGCCGGCGGATCAGGTATTTTTCGGAAAAGACATTGCGCTCCATGTCGGAGCGGTCGACCGAGCCTGCCGCCTCCTCCATGCGGATCTCTATCATCTGCGCGGCGTAATTCCACTCATAGACAGCGGACGAGACGTCGAGCCCTTCATAGCATTGCAGGCGGATCAGCCGGCGGCCGAGTGCCTGCGCCAGCACCTTGGCGATCTCGGTCTTGCCGACGCCGGCCTCGCCCTCGAGGAAGAGCGGCCGCTGCATGCGCAGCGACAGGAACAGCACCGTTGCGAGCGAGCGGTCCGCGACATAGTCCGCGCCGGTCAGGAGATCGAGCGTTTCGTCGATCGTCCGCGGCGCGGGGCGCGGTTTCAGCTCGGTCATTCTTTCTCCGTTGCCGCCTCTGCTCCGCTCTGCAGCACGTGGTAGTCGCGGGCGTGGTAGATCAGCGGCCGCAAATTATCGCCCATGCGCAGGCCTGTCACCTTGCCAAAAAGCACACGATGGGTGGCGAGATCCTTGGTGTCCATCAATTCGCAGTCGAAAACCGCAAGAGCGCCCTTCAGGGTAGGCGCGCCCGTCGATATGACATCCCACTCGCCAAGCGCGAAACGCTCATCGGCCGACAGCCCGGTCAGGCCTGAAAACGCCACTGATAGCGGCTGCTGGTGCGAAGCCAGCGTGTTCAGCGCAAACCGGCCGTTTTGCACGAACAGCTCGTTCTTGGCATTCTCGCGGTTGAGACAGACGAGAACCGTCGGCGGTGTGTCCGACACCGAACAGGCGGCAATCACCGTCGTGCCGCGTTTGCCGGCGGGCCCGTCGGTGGTCACCACATGGACGTGGCCGGCAAAATGCGCCATCGCGTCGCGATAGGCCTGAGGCCCTATGTCGTTCAACTTCAACACCGATGATTTTCCATAAGCGGGAACCCAAGCGTTATATATGGCGGCACACAATAGGCCACAAGCGAAGTGGTTGACGCCAATCCGCAATTCCCGTGTTGCGCCTGGGGCGGGCAGCCTTTAGGTCTTGGCACAAGAGACGCTGGAAGCATGCGACCGGCACGGAGGAATTCGTCGTCAGAATGCGACCCCCAACAGCTGTAATAGCGGCACTGCTCTGGCTGCTGCCGGCAAGCGCCGGCGCGCAGACGCTGCTTGTCGGCGTCGCCGCGCCCCTGTCCGGTCCGTCGGCGATCCTGGGCAAGCAGATCGAGGCGGGTGCTGCCCTGGCAGCAGAAGCCAACGGCGCCGAGATCAGGACGGTCGACGATGCCTGCACCGCCGATGGCGGGGCTGCCGCCGCCAGGGAATTCGCCGCTGCGAAGGTCGATATCGTCGTCGGCTTCCTCTGCACCGAGGCGATCCAGGCGGCGCTGCCGATCCTCAAGGACGCCAACATACCGGTCATCACCGTTGGCGTACGCACCGAAAGCCTGACCGATCGCCGCGCCAAAACCGGCTGGCCGGTCTACCGGCTGGGGCCACGCGGCGACGACGAGCGCAATGCCGTGGCCGGCATCCTGACCCGGCTGTGGCAGAGCGAATTGTTCGCCATCGTCGATGACGGGACCATCTATGGCCGCGAAATCGCCGAGACGCTGCGCGCAGCGGCCGAACAGGCGGCGCTGAAGCCGGTCTTCACAGACACGTTCCGGCCCCAGCTCGACAACCAGATCGGGCTGATCGGGCGGCTGAAGAAATCAGGCGCGACGCATGTCTTTGCCGGTGGCGACGGCGACGACATCGCCATTATGGGCCGCGACGCCGGCCAGCTCGAGGCCGGCATTGTCTTTGCCGGCGGCGAGAATTTGCGCACGCCACCCGGCGATGTGCCTTACGCCGTCGGCACGCTGATGATCGCGCCGCCGGAATGGGCCGATGTCGCCGATCCCAAGGTGCTGGCGGCGTTTACGGCCAAAAACATCGCGCCGGATGGCTATGCCTTGCCGGCCTATGCGGCGGTGGAGATTGCCAAGGCGGCCTCGGCCGCGCCCGAGACCTCGGGCAAGGGGCTGGCCGACGCGCTAACCGGGAACGATTTCACCACCGCGATCGGCCCGCTGCGGTTCGACGACAAAGGCGATCTGAGCCAAAACCTCTATCGCGCCTTCCGCTTCGACGGGACGCGTTTCGTGCCGGCGGAGACGAACTGATGTTTCGCACCGGGCCGCGCAATCTGATCACCGATGTCGCCGGCCTGCGCGTCGGCAACGCGTCGGACGCCAGGCTGAAATCGGGCGTCACCACCGTATTGTGCGACGAACCGGCGGTCGGTGGCGTGCAGATCCTCGGCGGCGCGCCGGGCACGCGCGAGACCGACCTGCTCGAACCGCACAATTCCATCGAGGCGGTTCATGCCGTCGTGCTGTCGGGCGGCTCGGCCTTCGGCCTCGACGCCGCCTCCGGCGTTCAGGCAGCGCTGCGCGAAAAAGGCATTGGCGTCGATGTTGGCGGCTTTCGCGTGCCGATCGTGCCGGCGGCGATCCTGTTCGACCTGCGCAATGGCGGCGACAAGGATTGGGGCCGTTATCCTCCCTACCGCGACCTCGGCTACGAAGCCGCCCAGGCGGCAACAGTCGACTTTCCGCTCGGCACAATCGGCGCCGGCACCGGGGCGCTGAGTTCCGGGCTGAAGGGCGGCCTTGGCTCTGCCTCGACTGTGCTCGACAGCGGCGTCACCATCGGCGCACTCGCCGCCGCCAACCCGACCGGCTCGGTAACGATCGCGCGGACCCGCTATTTCTGGGCGGCGCCCTTCGAGATCGGCGATGAGTTCGGCGGGCTTGGCTATCCCTCGCCAATGCCGGACGATGCCAGGCGGATCCTGTTGAAATACCGCGACAAGCGTGTCGGTGGACAAGCCGAGGCCGGTGGCAACACCACCATCGCCGTCATCGCCACCGACGCCGTGCTGACCAAGGCGGCAGCCAAGCGGCTGGCCATTTCAGCGCATGACGGCTTCGTGCGCGCCATCTGGCCCGTGCACACGCCGGCTGACGGCGATCTGGTGTTCGCGCTGGCGACGGGGAAGAGCGGCATAGAACTCAGCGCCGACGATGCCGTCGATTTCTTTGCCGCCGCCGGCGCCACCATGGCGCGCGCCATCAGCCGCGGCATCCATGCCGCGACGCCGGCCGATGGCGATCTGTTTCCGGTGTGGTCGTCGCGCTGACTTTCAGTCAGGTCGGGTCGGACTCCTCTTCCTCGAAGCTGACCGCGACATCCGAATTCGCCGACAGCCAGACTTTCTGGCCCTCGACCTCGGCAAGCAGGCTCAAGGGAATGTAGTGGTGATGCCCCTGATGGGCGCCCTCGCCGCTGTCGGCCTTGGTCAACTTGATCCGCTCGCCATCGACCCTGTCGACGGTGCCGATGTGAACGCCGTCGGCGCCGACCACTTCCATATGCTCGCGAATCTTGCTGGCCTCAGTCATGGGGTGTTCTCCTTTTGAAAACGATCGACGATAACAAACAGAGGCGAAATTGGATGCATCGCCTTTCGAATAGCACGATGTTTTGACTGTCTCGTGATAGGGAACGATCGAACCACGGCAGGCGGAGCGGAACCCCGATGCGAAATCTCGTCCTGATTGGCGTTTGCCTGCTGGTCCATCTGGCATCCGCCATGGCCGCCCGAGCGGGCGATGTCGCCGAGCTTGAAATCCTCGGCTTCAGCAAGGATGGCGGCGTCTTCGCCTTCGAGGAATACGGTGTGGCAGACGGTTCGGGCTTTCCCTATGCCAATCGCTACTACATCAACACCGCCGACGACACGTTCCTGAAGGGCACGCCAATCCGGGTCCGGCTGGAGGATGAGACCGCCTCGCTCGATACGGCCCGTCAGCAGGCCAGGCAGAAGGGCGAAGCAATCATTGCCCAGGCCGAGCTTACCGCCAACCGCGGCATCACCGCCGGCTTCAACCCGGTGACCGAATTGTCGGCCGACCCGTTCCGCATGGTGGTCAACCCACGGCCGATCTTTTCGCCGGTCGACCCGCCGCTGGAATTCCGGCTGGACGAGATCGGCATGAACGACACCGAAAGCTGCCAGAGCCAGGGCGAGGTCAACGGTTTTCGCCTGCTGCGGATCGAGGCCAGGGATGGCGGCCAGACCCATCTGCTGCATGAGGATAAATCGATCCCGAAAAGCCGTGGCTGCCCGAACGGCTACAGGATCGGCGCGGTGCAGACGTTCTCGATGGACAGCATCAGCGCCTATGCGGTGCTGATCGCAGTGCGCCAATACGGCTTCGAAGGACCGGATTTTCGCTGGATCGCCGTGACCGGACGCCTGTGACATCGCTCGATCAATCCAGTTGGCGCAAGCGCGCCGGAAATCGCGTCAGCCGCGCCATACCATCGGCGGGCGCGGCGCTTGTCGGCGCCTTGCTGTGGGCGATGGCCATGGGCGCCAGCGCGCTGACCGGTCTTTGGCTCGACAATTGGGAGACCCCGGAAAAGATCCGCTTCGTCGTCCTGCTGTTTGCGACCGGCGCGGCATTGGCCTTTCCCGTCGGGTTGTTCGCGGCGCGGCTGGTCTCGCTCGACCGGCATTGGGAGGTGGCGTTCGCCGCCGCCTTCGTCTGCCTGCTTGCCACGACGCTCGCCTTCACCGGCGGGTTGTTTGCGCTGCAATACCGCTCCTATTATGCCGAATGGCACGCGGAGGCCTTCACCGCCCGGTGGGCGTTCGAACTGGTCTTCACCTCGCTGACGGCGCTCTACCCGTTCGTGGTGCTGGGTATCAGGCTCTATTTTCCGCTCGGATTCATCGCGCTTGCCGCCGCCAGCGTGTGGTTTGCACGCCAGCAGCGTTGAGCATTCGGTCCGCCTCTGATAGGAGGCGCACTTAACCACCGACATATCAGGACTGACGGATGATCCCTCGCTATTCCCGGCCGGAAATGGTCGCCATCTGGTCGCCGGAAACCCGCTTCCGCATCTGGTTCGAGATCGAGGCCCATGCCTGCGATGCGCTAGCCGAGCTCGGCGTCATCCCCAGAGAAGCCGCCAAAACCATCTGGGAAAAAGGCGGCGCCGCCCAATTCGACGTCGGCAAGATCGACGAGATCGAGGCCGTCACCAAGCACGACGTCATCGCCTTCCTCACCCATCTCACCGAATTCGTCGGGCCGGATGCGCGTTTCATCCACCAGGGCATGACCTCATCGGATGTTCTCGACACCTGCCTTGCGGTGCAGCTCGGCCGCGCCAGCGATATCCTGCTGGCCGACCTCGACGGCCTGCTCGCCGCGCTGAAGCGCCGGGCCTTCGAGCACAAGGACACCGTCACCATCGGCCGCAGCCACGGCATTCATGCCGAGCCGACCACGTTCGGCGTCAAGCTGGCGCAGGCCTATGCCGAGTTCTCACGCTGCCGCGAGCGGCTGGTGCACGCACGGGAGGATATTGCCACCTGCGCCATATCGGGCGCGATCGGCACCTTCGCCAACATCGATCCCTATGTCGAAGAGCATGTGGCGAAAAAGCTTGGGCTGAAGCCGGAGCCGGTGTCGACGCAGGTCATCCCTCGCGACCGCCATGCCATGTTCTTTGCCACGCTCGGCGTCATCGCCTCGTCGGTCGAGCGGCTGGCGACCGAGATCCGCCATCTGCAGCGCACCGAGGTGCTGGAAGCGGAAGAGTATTTTTCGCCGGGCCAGAAGGGCTCGTCGGCAATGCCGCACAAGCGCAACCCGGTGCTGACCGAAAACCTCACCGGCCTTGCCCGCATGGTGCGCTCCATGGCGCTGCCGGCGATGGAGAATGTGGCGCTCTGGCACGAGCGCGACATCTCGCATTCCTCGGTCGAGCGCATGATAGGGCCGGACGCCACGGTAACGCTGGATTTCGCGCTGTCGCGGCTCACCGGCGTCGTCGACAAATTGCTGGTCTATCCCGACAACATGCTGAAGAACATGAACAAGTTCCGTGGCCTTGTGCATTCGCAGCGCGTGCTTTTGGCGCTGACGCAAGCCGGCGTCAGCCGCGAGGATGCCTACCGCCTGGTGCAGCGCAACGCCATGAAGGTATGGGAACATGGCGCTGATTTCCTTGAGGAATTGTTGGCCGACAAGGAAGTCACCGCAGCGCTGCCCGAAGCCGAGATCCGCGAGAAATTCGACCTGGGCTATCACACCAAGCATGTCGACACGATCTTCAAGCGGGTTTTCGGATAGGATCTTCCATGCGGCTGGCTGTCCTTTCCGACATCCATGGGAATCTGCGCGCGCTTGAGGCGGTTCATGCGCAGATCAAAGACGCTTCTCCCGACATCATCGTCAATCTGGGCGATTGTCTCTCCGGGCCGCTATGGCCTGAAGAAACCGCGCAATATCTGATGGCACAGAATTGGCCGACCGTGCGCGGCAATCACGACCGTGTGCTGGTCGAGCCGCCTGCTTCCGGGTTGGAAGACGTCGATGCTTTCACCCACCAATGCCTGTCCCAGGCGTCATTGACCTGGCTCTCCGCATTGCCGGTCACCCTGTCGCCTGCCCAGGACATCCTGCTTTGCCATGGCAGCCCCAGTGACGACGACGTGTTCCTGCTCGAGGAAGACGGAGGCAGCCACTTCCACCCGTCCAATGAAAAGCAGATCAGGCACAAGCTGGGCAGCGCCGGCGCCGGGCTGACCTTGTGCGGCCATACACATACGCCGCGCGTTGTGCGCTTGTCGGACAACCGGACAATCCTCAATCCCGGCAGTGTCGGCGTCCAGGCATTCCCAGGTTTGACTGTGACCGGCAGTCCGGATGCCCGCTATGCCCTTGCCACGCGCAAGGACAGACAATGGTCGTTCAGCCATCATACGGTCAGCTATGACTGGACCGAGGCGTCCACCCGCGCGACAGCCACCGGCTTCGACAGCTGGGCGCATGGGCTGCTGACGGGCTACGCCGCCACTTCCTTGTAAGAACCGAGCGGGCGCTCAGCCGGCGGCGCCCGGCACGGTGCGGATAACCGTGCCCCACGGATCTTCCCGCGTGGTTTCAGCGGTTGTCTTGTCCGACCGCATCTCGACCCAGGCCAGACCCGAGCGGGACGGATCGCGGCGGCCGGCGCCGGCGCTGTGCCACGAATTGCCACCGATATGATGGTGGTAGCCTCCCGACGACAGGAACACCGCCTGCCCTCCATACTTAGCGACCGTGTCGAAGCCAAATTCGTCGTGCCACCAGGCCTCGGCATCTTCCGGCCGGCCGACGCGCAGATGGACATGGCCGATAATGCTGTTTTGCGGCGCGCCCTGCCAGCCGGCGTCACCGGCCGGCACGCTGCCAACCACGGCGGCCAGATTCAGCCGCTCGGTCGCCATGGCGATCTTGTCGCCGTTCCACTTCCACTCCTGCGGCAGACGGTCCCTATAGACTTCAATGCCGTTGCCTTCGGGGTCGGTCAGGTACAAAGCCTCGCTGACCAGATGGTCGGAGGCGCCCTCGATGCGGATCTTGTTGGCGGCGGCATGGTTTATCCAACGGCCGAGATCGGCGCGGCTGGGCAGAAGGAAAGCGGTGTGGAAAAGGCCGGCGCTGCGCGGATCGTCGGGCTTGGCCGCTGCGTCAGGCTCGATGACCAGCAGCGGGCGCTCGGCAGCGCCCAGCGTGATGGCGCCATCGGCGCGGCTCAATTCCTGCAGGCCGACAACAGCCCGGTAGTAATCGGCAAGTCCTTCGGCGTCGCGCGCCTTCAGGCCCACGCGTGACACGCTGACGGGGGTCGTCGCGGCAAAAGGCAGTTCGCTCATAAAACTCTCCGTTCAGCGGGTTATCCCAGGCCGCGCCACCAGTCTATTCTGTTGTCCATCTCTTCCTGCCTCAAATCGTCGATCCTGATCGTTCACACAAGATGGAAAGAATCGAACAGGTTGTTCACGATTGTGATGCACCGCATGCGTCAGCGCGGGTTGCACGAGACACGGCCGCTCGCTATCTCAGCGCCATGAAAGTCAAAGACGCAGATATTCTGATCGTGCCGGGCTACACCAATTCCGGCCCCCAACACTGGCAGACACGCTGGCAGTCGAAACTGTCGACGGCGCGCCGGGTCGAGCAGGCGGAGTGGTCGAAGCCGGTGCGCGAGGACTGGACGGCGAGCGTGGCGAACGCTGTCAACGAGGCCGAGCGGCCGGTGGTGATCGTTGCCCATTCCCTGGGCGTGGCGGCCGCGGTGCAGGCCATTCCGCAGTTCAGGAAGCCGGTCGCCGGTGCGTTCTTTGTCGCGCCGCCCGACGTCGCCAACCCGGAGATAAGGCCGCGTCACCTGATGACCTTTGGCCCCTATGCACGCGAACCGCTGCCCTTCCCGTCCATCGTCATCGCCAGCCGCAACGATCCGTTCTGCGCCTTCGAGGTTGCCGAGGACATTGCCGGCGCCTGGGGTTCGCTGTTCATCGATGCCGGCGAAACCGGTCACCTCAATGAGGATGCCGGCTTCGGCCCGTGGCCGGAAGGGTCGATGACCTTCGCCAAGTTCCTGACCGACCTCAAGGCCTGACCGGGCAAGGCACCACGCCTCAGCCCTTGATCGAATCGTTCATGCTTTTGATGAGTATCTTTGCGCCGAGCGAAATCAGCGCATGGTCCGAGCCCATCGCCAGCAGCCGGTAGCCCATCGCCACGACGCGGCCGGCAATCGCCGGCTCAACGACGTAGATTGCCGCATGCTTGCCCGCCTTGCGCGTCCGCTCGGCGATGGAGGCGACGGTTTCCATCATGCTTTCCAGCGTCGAATTGACGGTGGCGCCATTCGACCAGGCGATGGAGAAATCCGATGGGCCGAGGAAGATGCCGTCAATGCCCGGCGTGTCGAGGATGCCGTCCAGCGCATCGAGTGCGGCGCGCGTTTCGACCATGGCAAAGGCCATGGTGCGTTGATTGGTGTCGCGCAGCCATTCGGCGTGGTCGCCTTTGCCATGGCGCGGAAAAGCATAGGTCGGGCCCCAGGAGCGCTCGCCCATCGGCGGATATTTCATCGCCGCGGCAAAGAGTTTTGCATCGGCCACCGAATTCACCATCGGTGCAATCACCGCCTCGGCACCGAAATCGAGGGCGCGGCTGGCCATGTCGAAGCGGCCGACCGGAATGCGCACCAGCGCCGGCTTGTTGGCGGCCAGCACCGGCACCAGGCCGCGCAAGACCGAGTCTTCGTGGTGTCCGCCATGCTGCATATCGAGGGTGACGGCGTCAAAACCCTGCTTGGCGATGATTTCGACCGTCAAAGCGTCCGGAACGCCGGACCAGGCGGTGAACAGCGTTTCATCCGCCGCCAGGCGTGACTTCAGGGACATGGGTGCTTTCCTCGTTGGGTAGAGCCTTGTAACAGGCCTACGCACAGTTTCAGCCGGAAAAGGCTGAAAAGGCAAAGAAAAACCGCCCGGCTGGACCGGGCGGTCGATTGGTCCAGCGCTACTCGCTCTAGGTGTTCTTGATCTGCTCGATCGCCTGCGCCATCAGTTCGTCCATGGTGCGGCGGATCTGGTGATCCGACTGGTCGACGCCGGCGGCGTCGAAATCCTTGCGGATCTTGCGGAATACGTCGTGATCGCCGGCTTCCTCGATATCGGAAACCACAACTTCCTTGGCATAGGCGTCGGCGTCAGTGCCGGATTTGCCCAGCTTTTCGGCGGCCCACAGACCGAGCGCCTTGTTGCGGCGTGCGGAAGCCTTGAAGCGAAGTTCTTCGTCGAAGGCGAATTTGCGCTCAAAACCCTCTTCGCGGTCTTTCATGCTGCTCATGGCTTCCCTCCGATGAAATCGATTCGCGTTGGCGATGGATATGTGTGTTGCCGCAGCACAAACCAAAAGGGCGCGGGCCGGTCAATATGCTACATCACTTGCTGCGCTGCGGCATTTCATTCCTGAAAGCGGTCGATGGAAAGGATTTGCCGATTGAGCAAACGCTGTGATTGGGATAGACCCGGCATTGAACCCCACCCGTCGCCGCACCAATTTAGGCAGACGGACAGGAACTGGTCGCTTGCCGCCTGCCCGCAAATCCAGAGAAAAATCAGATGAAAAATCGCCGCCGCATTTATGAAGGCAAGGCCAAGATCCTCTATGAGGGACCGGAACCGGGCACGCTTATCCAGTTCTTCAAAGATGATGCGACCGCATTCAACAAGAAGAAACATGAGGTCATCGACGGCAAGGGTGTGCTCAACAACCGCATTTCCGAGTACATCTTCAACCATCTGAACCGCATGGGCATTCCGACCCACTTCATCCGCCGGCTCAACATGCGCGAGCAGCTGATCAAGGAAGTCGAGATCATTCCGCTCGAAGTGGTGGTGCGCAATGTCGCCGCCGGCTCGCTGTCCAAGCGCCTCGGCATCGAGGAAGGCACCGTTCTGCCGCGTTCGATCATCGAATTCTATTACAAGGCCGATGCGCTCGACGATCCGATGGTGTCGGAAGAGCACATCACCGCTTTCGGCTGGGCAAGCCCGCAGGAGATCGACGACGTCATGGCGCTGGCCATCCGCGTCAACGACTTCCTCTCCGGCCTGTTCATGGGTGTCGGCATCCAGCTCGTGGATTTCAAGATCGAATGCGGCCGCCTGTTCGAGGGCGACATGATGCGCATCGTCGTTGCCGACGAGATCTCGCCGGATTCGTGCCGGCTGTGGGACGTGGCAACGCAGGACAAGCTCGACAAGGACCGTTTCCGCCGCGATATGGGCGGCCTCGTCGAAGCCTATCAGGAAGTTGCCCGCCGCCTTGGCATCATGAACGAGAACGAGCCGCCGCGCCCGACCGGCCCGGTGCTCGTCGCCTCGACCGATGGCCTCAAAGGCAAGCCGCATTAAGTCTTCATTTCTTGACGCAATTCCGGACGGAAAACCGCTTCACACTTTTCCTGGAATTGCTAAGTCTTCGAACAGGAACCTGTCCAGCATGATCAAGGCCCGCATCACCGTCACCCTCAAGAACGGCGTGCTCGACCCGCAGGGAAAAGCCATAGAGCACGCTCTGTCCGGACTGGGGTTCGGCGGCGTCGGCCAGGTGCGGCAGGGCAAGGTCTTCGACCTCGAGCTCTCGGAGACCGACAAGGCCAAGGCTGAAGCCGATCTGAAAGCCATGTGCGACAAGCTGCTGGCGAATACGGTGATCGAGAATTACGCGGTGGAGATCGCTTGATATGAAATCAGCTGTCGTTCTTCTCCCCGGCCTCAACCGCGACCGCGACATGATTGCGGCGCTGACCAAGATTTCCGGGCAGGCGCCGGCGACCGTCTGGCAGACCGACACTGAAATCCCCGATGTCGACCTGATCGCCATTCCCGGCGGCTTCTCCTTCGGCGATTATCTGCGCTGCGGCGCCATTGCCGCGCGGATGCCGGTGATGCGGGCAGTCGCTGAAAAGGCCGCCAAGGGCGTCATGGTCATTGGCGTCTGCAACGGGTTCCAGATTCTGGTCGAGGCCGGCCTGCTGCCCGGCGCGCTGATGCGCAATGCTTCGCTGAAATTCGTCTGCCGAGAGGTGAAGCTCGAAATCGCCAACGCCAACACCATGTTCACCCGCCGCTACCAGCCGGGTCAGATCATCCGCACGCCGGTGGCGCATCACGACGGCAATTATTTCGCCGACGCCGACACGCTTGCCCGTCTCGAAGGCGAAGGACAGGTGGTGTTTCGCTATGCCGAGGGCAGCAATCCCAATGGCTCGATGAACGACATTGCCGGTATCGTCAGCGAGAAGGGCAATGTGCTCGGCCTGATGCCGCATCCCGAAAACCTGATCGAGGCAGCGCATGGCGGAAGCGACGGCCGCGCCCTGTTCGAAGGCGCGCTCGGCATCGCCGCCTGATATCTCTTCGAATTCCTTTCAAAACGCGGGGGCGGTTGACCATGAGACTGATGATTGTTCGCCTAGGTCCCCTGGCTGCTGCCGGCTTGGCGTTGGCGTCCTGCCAGTCCAGCCCGAAGAGCGCGCCGGTCCCCACGGGCAAGAGCGCTTCGCTGCTGGCCATGGAACAGGTAGCGATATCGGCCCACAAATGCTGGATCGCCAGCAAGGATCCCGCCTTCAAATCCTATCAGATGGCCAATGAGCTGAATTCGTTCAGCGGCACGCCCCGCTTCCTGCTGGTGCCGGCCAAGCATTATGGCGGCAAGCCGCTGCTGGTCGTCCAGGCGCAAGGCAATTCCAGCCGCGTCGACGTGTTCGGTCCGCTGATGGACGATCCGCTCGGCGCGCGCATCGGATCCGACATTGCGCGCTGGCAAACGGGCAACCCCTCCTGCAACGCGGCCGCCTGACGCCATGGGCCGCTTCCTGCAGTTTGCGGGATTGGTCATAGGTCTGGCCGGGCTTGTCCTGCAAGCGTGCATCACCATCCCGGCATCGATGGAGGCCGGCCGCAGTTTTCTCGGCTCCATCGTCTTTCTGTTCAGCTTCTTCACCATCCTGACCAACATCGGTGCGGTGCTGGTCCATGTCTCGCTGCTGTCGCCTTCGGGCTACGCCTGGCTGCCCGCCTTTGCCGGACCGCGGATGCGGGCCGGCGTCGCCGTGTCCATCGCGCTTGTCTTCATCGTCTATGCGACGGTTCTGGCGCAGCTCTGGCAGCCGCAGGGGCTGTTCCTGCTCTGTGACGTGCTGCTGCACTATGTGACGCCGGTGCTGTTCGTGCTGTGGTGGCTTGTTGCAGGCGCTGACGGCAGGACACGCTGGAGCGACATTTCGTGGTGGATGGCCTATCCGATCGCCTATCTCGCCTATGCGCTGGCGCGCGCACCGATCGCAGGCGAAGTGCCCTACCCGTTCCTCGACGTTGCGAAAAACGGCGCGGCCAACGTCGCCCTTGCGGCGCTGGCCGTCACCGGTGTTTTCCTGGTGCTGTGCATCCTCGCCGTGCTTGCCGATAAGGGCGTCTCACGCCTCAGGGCTCCGGGCACACGCCGCTGACCAGACTACAAGTTAGTCCCAGAATCGCCTGATGCCTTCGCGGTGAGCGTCGTCACGCGACACACCGATGTCCCTGAGCTGCTCGTCGGTCATTTCGAGCAAAGCCAGGCGGCCGCGACGGCGCTCGATCAGCACGTCGATCCATCGCGCCAGCGATCTGACCACATGCACGATCCGGCCGACAAAGCCTCGCCGGCTGGACGGGCAAGGCCCGACCAATTCAATGCCCGCGCAGCGAATTGTCTCGATTGTATCCATTGTCTTTCTGCCAACCTTGCAAATTGTACCCATCTTGGTACGGTTCTGATATGCATTGACACCCGATCTGGTGCAATATACAGAATTGTCACCATGACAAATTGGCTCCCTGACCTCACCATCGGTTCCGGCCCGCTTTACCAGCGCCTTGCCGACAGCATCGAGTCGGACATCGACAAGGGCGTCATCGATGCCGGGGCAAAATTGCCGCCGCAGCGCGATCTCGCCTATGATATCGGCACGACGGTCGGCACGATCGGCCGAGCCTATCAGCTGCTGCGCGAGCGCGGCCTGGTGAGCGGGGAAGTCGGTCGCGGGACCTATGTGCTGGCGCAGCAATCGGAAGCGTCACCCGAATTCGCCGAGCCTGCCGTGCAAGGCACGCGCTATGTCGATGCGCCGCCCGGCAAACTGCGTTTCGACAGCACTGCCGCGCCCGACATCGGCCAGGGCGCCATTGTCGCTGACGTGCTCTCGCGCACGGTGCAGGAACACCCGCACCAGATTTCGAGCTACACCAGGGATTTTCCGGAGCGCTGGTTCGAGGCCGGCGCCCGGTGGCTGTCGCGCAATTCGTTCCGTCCGGCGGCCGACACCATCGTTCCCACGCTTGGCACGCATGCCGCGGTGATGGCGGCGATTGCGGCACTGACCACGCCGGGCGACTATGTCGTCTTCGAGCACCTCACCTATTCGCAGATCGCCCGCAGCGCCGGGCTGATCGGGCGGCGCATAGCACTGGTGGCATCGGACGAAGAAGGCCTCGATCCCGAGGATTTCGAACGCGTCTGCGCGCAGAAGCACCCGAAGATGATCTTCCTGATGCCGACGGTGCAGAACCCGACGCTGGCGATCCTGTCGGTTTCGCGCCGCGAGGCGATCGCCCGCGTCGCGCGCGCGTACAATGTCATCGTCATCGAGGACGATCTCTATGGCGGCCTGACCGAAGATCCGACGCCGCTCATCGCCGAATATGCGCCCGAGCGCACCATTGTCGCCGGCGGTCTGTCGAAATCGGTCGCGGCAGGTGTTCGCGGCGGCTGGCTCTCCTGCCCGCCCGCCTATCGCCATCGCATCCGCGTCGCCCACAAGATGATGACCGGCGGAATGCCGTTCCTGCTGGCGGAGGTGAATGCGCGGCTGGTGCTGTCAGGGCAGGCTGGCGATATCCGCAAACGCAGCATTGCCGAAATTGCCGCCCGGATCGCCATCGTGCGCGAGACACTGGCCGGTTTCGCCTTCAAGTCACACGGCAGCGTGCCCTTCGTCTGGCTGACGCTGCCCGATCCTTGGCTGTCCGGCACTTTCAGGAGCGCATGCCTCGAAAATGGCGTGCTCCTCGACGACGAGGACGAGTTCAAGGCGGGGCGTTCCGAGCAGGTTTTTCACGGCGTGCGTTTCGGCGTCTCGCAGCCAAGGCGGCGCGAGGACATCACCGGCGGCGTCGCGGTGATCCGGCGGCTGCTGGAGGAAGGCCGCGCCGGCTACGACAGTTCGTCCTGACTCGATCCTCCTGTATCCCGATCTTCAGGTTCAGCCCTCTGCCTTGAAGTTTTTGGCTTCCTTCGCGCCCTTGTCCTTGCCGTGCTTCTCGGCCAGGTCCTTGGCCTGCTTGGGCGAAACGTCGGTGGTCTCGGCAATATGCATGGCCTCCTTGTCGGAGAGGCGATTGTCTTTCTTGCCTTGCTTGGTGGCCATGTCGAAATCTCCTGATTGGTTTGAGGCCTAACGGCCGGGATGCCATAGCGTTCCCCAGCGGCTCCCCGCTACCATCGTCGCCCTGTGGTTTTCCGGCGTTTTTCGTCATCCGATGGGGTGTATCACGCCAAAGCTTGCGATATGAGGGGACTCAAATTCCCCTCTCCCATGGACACCAATCGCCGCCCATGACCATTTCCAATTCCGTGCCGATTACCCCGGAACTCATAGCCGCGCATGGGCTGAAGCCCGACGAATACCAGCGCATCCTCGATCTGGTCGGGCGCGAACCGAGCTTTACCGAACTCGGCATCTTCTCGGCGATGTGGAATGAGCACTGCTCCTACAAATCCTCGAAGAAATGGCTGCGCACGCTGCCGACCACCGGGCCGCAGGTCATCCAGGGTCCGGGCGAGAACGCCGGCGTGGTCGATATCGGCGACGGCGACTGCGTCGTCTTCAAGATGGAGAGCCACAACCATCCCTCCTACATCGAGCCCTACCAGGGTGCGGCGACCGGCGTCGGCGGCATATTGCGCGACGTCTTCACCATGGGCGCGCGGCCGATTGCGGCGATGAACGCTCTGCGCTTCGGCGCACCCGACCATCCCAAGACCAGGCACCTTGTCAGCGGCGTGGTTTCCGGCGTCGGCGGCTACGGCAATGCGTTCGGCGTGCCGACGGTCGGCGGCGAGGTCAATTTCGACGCCCGCTACAATGGCAACATCCTGGTCAACGCCTTTGCCGCCGGCCTCGCCAAGACAGATGCGATCTTCCTGTCGGAAGCCAAGGGCGTCGGCCTGCCGGTCGTCTATCTCGGCGCCAAGACCGGCCGCGACGGCGTCGGCGGCGCCACGATGGCCTCGGCCGAGTTCGACGACAAGATCGACGAGAAGCGCCCGACCGTGCAGGTCGGCGATCCCTTCACCGAAAAATGCCTGCTCGAAGCCTGTCTTGAGCTGATGGCGTCTGGCGCCGTCATCGCCATCCAGGACATGGGTGCGGCCGGCCTCACCTGTTCGGCGGTCGAGATGGGCGCCAAGGGCGACCTCGGCATCGAGCTTCACCTCGACCAGGTGCCGGTGCGCGAAGAGCGCATGAGCGCCTATGAGATGATGCTGTCGGAGAGTCAGGAGCGCATGCTGATGGTGCTGCGCCCCGAGAAGGAAAAGGAAGCCGAGGCGATCTTCCACAAATGGGGCCTCGACTTCGCTATCGTCGGCAAGACCACCGACGATCTGCGTTTCCGCGTCATCCATCAGGGCGACGAGGTCGCCAATCTGCCGATCAAGGACCTTGGCGACAAGGCGCCGGAATATGACCGCCCCTGGGTCGAGCCGAAGAAGCCGGCGGCGCTCGCAGCCGGCGATGCGCCGAAGGCCGACGTTGCCGATGCGCTGTTGAAACTGCTCGGCGGGCCGAACCTGTCGTCGCGCCGCTGGGTGTGGGAGCAGTACGACACGCTGATCCAGGGCAATTCGCTGCAGCTTCCCGGCGGCGACGCCGGCGTGGTGCGCGTCGAAGGACATCCGACCAAGGCGCTCGCCTTCTCCTCCGACGTCACGCCGCGCTATTGCGAGGCCGACCCGTACGAAGGCGGCAAGCAGGCGGTGGCCGAATGCTGGCGCAACCTCACCGCCACCGGCGCGCTGCCGCTGGCGGCCACCGACAACCTCAATTTCGGCAATCCGGAACGGCCTGAGATCATGGGCCAACTGGTCGGCGCGGTGAAAGGCATTGGCGATGCCTGCCGGGCGCTCGGCTTCCCGATCGTGTCGGGCAATGTCTCGCTCTACAACGAAACCAATGGCCAAGGTATCCTGCCGACGCCGACCATCGGCGGCGTGGGGCTGATTGCCGACTGGTCGAAGATGACCCGTATCGGCTTTGCCGCCGAGGGCCAGATGATCCTGCTGGTCGGCGCGCCCCCAAGCTGGGGCAGCCATCTCGGCCAGTCCGCCTATTTCAGAGACATTCACGGTCGGACCGACGGGCCGCCGCCACCCGTCGACCTCGCCCATGAAAAGCGCGTCGGCGACCATGTGCGCGCGCTGATCGCGTCGGGCGTCGTGACCGCGGCGCATGACCTTTCCGATGGCGGCCTGGCGATAGCCCTGGCCGAAATGGCGATGGCGTCCGGCATCGGCGCCACCATTCCGGGGCTCGCCGGCACCGACCCGATCCCGGTCTGGTTCGGCGAAGACCAGGGCCGCTACCTGCTGACGCTGTCCGTCGATCCGCAGAGCAAGGAATGGGACGCCATCCGCGACGAACAGAGCAGGCTCGGCATCTTTGCGCCATGGATCGGCTCGACCGGTGGAAACGAAGTGAAGCTCGGCGATGCCAGGGCGATCCCGGTCAGCGAATTGACCGCTGCCCACGAAGGCTGGTTCCCGAACTTCATGGACAAGTCCAGTTGACCAGCCTGGCAGCCCGGACGCTGATCGCAGTCGTCTTCTGGCCGTCGCTGTTCTTCTTCTGGTTCCTCGGGCCGTTCGTCTTTTTCCTGCTGTCGACGACCTCGAGCGAGGTCTGTCCGCTGCTGGAAAGGCGTGACCAGTTCCTTGAGGCGGCCAATGGCACACTGCAGATGCTGGCCTTGCAAAGTCTGATCTATGCGATCCCCATCGTCTGCCTGGTGCTGTGGAGCCGCCTTTTGCCGAACCCGGCGCGCGCAAGGCATGTCGCCACCTGCATCAAGCTATTTGCCATTGCGGTCATTACCGGCGCGCTGTGGGAATACGGGTCATCGCTGATCTGCGACGGCTATGGCCAACCATTCTTTTCGCCCTTGTGGCAGATGACCAGCTATCTCCCGATTATCACCCTGGCGCTCAACATCCCGCTCTATGTCCTGGTGTTCAGCCTTGGCCGGGGGTTCTCGACCCGCGACGACATTACAGAAGATGGTGTGGTTCACCCGCGGCAGGATGGCCCTTAGACACTGCGTCGCCGACAGAACGGCTTCAACCCGGACCAGAAAGGCTTTAGGCTGCCGTCCGAGTCACTCGTGCCTAGCCGCCCAGAACAGGATTTTGCCATGGCAATGGATGCCCACGACATCGAAAAACTGATCAAGGACGGCATTCCGGACGCCAAGGTGACGATCCGCGACCTCGCCGGTGACGGCGATCACTATGCAGCCGAAGTGGTGGCCGAAAGCTTCCGCGGAAAGAGCCGCGTCCAGCAGCACCAGATGGTCTATGATGCGCTGAAGGGCAATATGGGCGGCGTGCTGCACGCGCTGGCGTTGCAGACCAGTGTGCCGGACTGACGCCAGGCTGGCCTAGCGCGTCGGCGGCTGGCTTGCCAACACGGCAATGATCGGCCCTGCCGGATATCTTCCGCCGACAATCATCCTGTCGCCATCCGACAGCGCGGAGACCGCGCCGTCGAGGAACAGCGCGTTGCGGCATTGTAGCGCGTCGCGAAACAGCCGCGCAAAGCTGCCGAAACTTACCTCAGACCGCGAGATCGCCAGCAAAACGGTGTTTTCATCGCGCACGCCGACGCCGTTGCGGACGTAGCGCGAGGTTCCGTTCGGCTCGAAGCGTGGATGAATCTGGCCATCGATCACCAGCATCGGGCCCGACTGCGTGGCGAAGGCGACATCGGGTTTGGCGGCGGCATAGGCGTTGCTTTCCATGACAGCCGCCTTGCCGTCCTTGCCGACCAGAAAGACGCCGTTCGGCTTCAGGAAGAAATTACCTTCGCTATCGGCAAGGTTGAGCGGCGACTTTTCGCTGCCGTTCTCGACCAGCAGGCCGACCGGCGACAAATCCTCGTGATACATGCCGCCATTCATGGCGAGCAGCACCGGCCTCCCCTCGCCCGCAACCGCCTTGCCGAAGGCCTCCAGCGAGCCGAAGGGCTTGCCGTCGGCACCGACGTGAAAGACAGCGAGGTTGTAGGTCCGCAGGTCGACCGTGCAGACGACATAGGTCACCGCCTCGAAGGCGACATTCCGGCAAGGCGCGGGCAGGTCACCGCCAATGACCAGCGGCGGCGGCTCCGGGCGTCTCGGCCACCAGACAACGGCAATCGCGGCCAGCAGGATGGCGATCAGAAGGGCGGCGCCATATCGTCTTTTCATCATGTCCCGGAGGCTGCAATCGGCAGGGATGCTTGGCCCAAGACAGGCGATCCTTTGCGCCATTTCCGCGACGGCGGCGCAAACATCTTGTTTCGGCCCATCTATGGGTTTATTTGATGGCTATGCTTCGAGCCTGACTCCCACAGGCGTGAAAGGATATCTCATGAGCGGCATCAACGACTACATCGACAGCGAAGTGAAGGGCAACGACGTCGTCCTTTTCATGAAGGGCACGCCCGGTTTTCCGCAGTGCGGCTTTTCCGGCCAGGTCGTCCAGATCCTCGATTACATCGGCGCCGACTACAAGGGCGTCGACGTGCTGACCTCGGCCGAACTGCGCCAAGGCATCAAGGAATATTCGAACTGGCCGACGATCCCGCAGCTTTACGTCAAGGGCGAATTCGTCGGCGGCTGCGACATCATCCGCGAAATGTTCCAGGCGGGCGAGCTGCAGACGTTGCTCGTCGACAAGGGCGTCAGCGTCAAAGCGACAGCCTGATTCTGAGTTGAGACGGGGCAGCCCCGCCCCGGCAAAATGTTACCTCCCCCTATCGGAGTGAGGACGAACTTATGCGCCGGCATGCCGGCGCATATTCGTTTTGAAGATCGGACCCGCCGTGGACCAGCCAGCAAAAGCGCCGCAACAGGCACGCAAATTGCCTATTCCGCGCTGGGAATTCATCGCGCTTTGCGCGGCACTGATGGCGTTGAACTCGCTGGCCATCGACATCATGCTGCCGGCACTGCAGCAAATCGGCGCCACGCTTGGCGTTGAGAATGAAAACCACCGCCAGTATGTGATCACCGCCTATATATTGGGCTTCGGTGGCGGACAGCTTTTCTTCGGACCGATCTCGGACCGGTTCGGGCGCCGCGCGCCGCTCGTTGCCGGGCTGGCGATTTATGTCGTGGCGGCGGCAGCTGCCGCCATCGCCCCGTCATTCGCCGTCCTGCTGCTGTGCCGGCTGGTGCAAGGCATCGGTGCGGCGGCGACCCGCGTCATCGCCGTCTCGATCGTGCGCGACACGTTCGACGGTCGGCGCATGGCCGAGGTGATGTCTCTGATCTTCATGGTGTTCATGGCCATCCCGGTGATCGCGCCTGGGATCGGCCAGTTCATCATGCTGTTCGCAACATGGCACTGGATCTTCGTCACCATGGCCGTCGGAGCGCTGATCGTGTCGGCGTGGTCGCTGCTGCGGCTGCCGGAGACGCTGCATCCGGAGTACCGCCGGCCGCTGACAGTCTCATCCGTCGTCGGTGGTTTCCGCATCGTGCTCACCAACCGCATGGCGCTTTGCTACGCCTTTGCCAGCACCTTCATTTTCGCCGCCATGTTCGGCTTCATCGCCTCCGCACAGCAGATCTATGTCGACATTTTTCATGTCGGCGAATTGTTTCCTGTCATCTTCGCGGGTGTCGCCGGCGTTCTCGCTTTTTCGAACTACCTCAACTCGCGCCTGGTCGGCCGCATCGGCATGCGCCGCCTGTCGCAGAGCGCACTGCTGTTGTTCCTGGTGATCAGCCTTGCCTGGCTCACCGTTTCGCTTCAAATGAAGATGCCACTCTGGCTGTTCATCACCTTCTTCGCCAGCGCGATGCTCCCGTTCGGCGCGCTCGGCGCCAATTTCAACGCGCTCGCGATGGAGCCGCTCGGCCAACTGGCGGGCACCGCGTCGTCCATCCTGGGCTTCATGCAGACTTTTCTCGGCGGCATCCTCGGCACGCTGATCGGCCAGGCCTTCAACGGCACGGTGACGCCGCTTGCCGCCGGCTTCTGCAGCGTCTCGGTCGCGGCCCTGCTGATGATCCTGATCGCCGAGCGCGGCAAGATGTTCCAGCCGCACAACCCACCCATTTCAGGGCACGTCACCGACCTGCATTGAGCAACTGTTCTGCGCTACGAGTTTTATTTGTCTCAGACCGCAGCCACCTTCAAGCGACGCGTTTCAGGATGCGCCGCCAATCACTGCCGTGAAACGAGGGAACAGCGGGCGCCCTGCGATGGCGCCACCCATGCTGTCCGAAAGAGGCATCGGCAGAGCCTTGTCGAGAGCTTCGAGCACGGATGACACAAAGACCCGGTTGAGCGAGGCATCATCTCCCATATGGGAGAAAGTGGCGCGCGGTTTGCCCATCAGCGTGCCGTTTTTGCGAATTGAGAAACTCAGCGTCAGGGTCATGCCAGCACTTCCAGGCGGCGGCTGCCAACAGGCAAAGATCGCGGAAAACATCTCGTCTATGGTATCGACGGGATCGCGACTGCCGCACGCGCGTTCCTGCGATCTTGCCTCAGTGGCGCCAGCGGCGGCCAAGGCAAGTGCAAGCGCCGTTGCAACAATTGCGGACCGATGTTTCATTTCGCAGCTTCCGACTTCGCGAGAGATTGGACACTATAACAGAGCCAATATACTTGACGAAAGCCTCTACCAGCAGTTGGACCGATTATTGCGCCCAGAGTTCCCTGCGCAACTCCTGCCAGCTTTCCTTGTCCGGGGCGACAAGAATGCCGCCGTCGATATGCGAGGGCAGATAGGCGCTGCCGTCGATCCGCGCGGTGTAGCCGCCGGCCTCGGCGTGGATCAGCACACCGACCAGATGGTCCCACGGCATCAGTTTGTTGTAGACGACGAAATGGGCATGGCCGCTGGCCAGAAGACGGTATTCATGTGCCGCGCAGCGATAGCCGAACTGCGACAGGGTCTTGGTCTGGTTGCGCGCCAGGAGCGAGCGTTGCGGTTCCGCCAGATATTGCCAGGAGACGGAGCCGGTCATCTGCGAGATCGGCACGGCATCGGCGACATGCACCGTCTCCAGCGCGCCATGCGCATGGCGGATATGGCTGCCGGCGCCCTTGGCGCCGATCAGCCAGTCCCGGCCTACGGGGTCATGGATGATACCGGCGACGGTTTCGCCCTTGACGACGACGCTCAGCATGACGCCGAAGAGCGGCACGCCGGAGGCGAAGTTGAAGGTGCCGTCGACCGGGTCGACGACGAAGGCGAGGTCGGCATCGCCGAGCCCCTGAAGCAGCGCCGGACTGTCGGAACAGGCTTCCTCGCCGACGATCATCGCCGTGGGATAGCGCTCGCGCAGCCTGGCCGTGATCAGCCGCTCAGCGTTGATGTCGGCCTCGGTCACCAGGTCGGCGGCCGAGGTTTTCTGCCTGATGTCACCCTCGCCCAGCCGGCGGAAGCGCGGCATGATTTCGGCCCTGGCTGCATCGGCGAGAAGCTCGGCCAGCCAGTCGATCGCTTGGTCGTCAAATATCATCGGAAACGTCTTGTCCTGTGCTGAGGCTGCCATTGAGGGCGGCAAAGTCGAACAGCTTTCTGTCAAGCAGATGCGACGGCCTGGTGTTGGACAGCGCGCGCAGCATCGTGTCCTTGCGGCCCGGCATGCGCTTTTCCATGTCGTCCAGCATCGCCTTCATGGCGTTGCGCTGCAGGCCTTCCTGGCTGCCGCAGAGATCGCAGGGAATGATCGGGAATTTCATAGCGGCCGCGAATTTTTCCAGATCGACCTCGGCGCAGTAGCTCAGCGGCCGCAGCACCATGACGTCGCCGTCGTCATTGAGCAGCTTTGGCGGCATGGCGGCAAGGCGGCCGCCATGGATTAGATTCATGAAGAAGGTTTCGAGAATGTCCTCGCGGTGGTGGCCGAGCACCAGCGCCGAACAGCCCTCCTCGCGCGCGATGCGATAGAGATGGCCGCGCCGCAGCCGCGAGCACAGCGAACAATAGGTGCTGCCCTGAGGCAGCTTGTCGGTGACCACCGAATAGGTGTCCTGATACTCGATGCGATGGGGAATGCGATGCGCATCGAGGTAATCGGGCAAAATGTGCTTCGGGAAATTCGGCTGGCCCTGGTCGAGATTGCAGGCCAGCAGCTCGACCGGCAGCAGCCCGCGCCATTTGAGATCGAGCAGCACGGCCAGCAGCCCGTAGGAATCCTTGCCGCCGGACAAGGCCACCAGCCAGCGGTCGCCGGGCCTCGCCATGGCGAAATCATCGACCGCCTGACGGGTCAACCGCAACAGCCGCTTGCGCAGTTTGTTGAACTCGACGGAAGACGGCACGTCGGCAAACAGCGGATGGAAGCCGCCTTCAGCAATCGGTTCAACTGTTTCGATGTCTGCCAGCATGTTCATGGCTTGTCGCTTTCCATAGCCGAGAGTGCCGGATTAGCGGACATGGCCGACAAAGAAAAGGCCGCCTCGACGGGCGGCCCTTTCCGGTATCGCAGAAAGCGATCGATCAGCGCGAATAGAATTCGACGACCAGGTTCGGCTCCATCTGCACGGCGAACGGTACGTCGGCCAGGCCGGGGATGCGCGAGAAGGTCGCGACCATCTTGTTGTGATCGACTTCGATATAGTCCGGCACGTCGCGCTCGGCGAGGCCGACCGCTTCCAGCACGATGACCAGCTGCTTCGACTTTTCGCGCACTTCGACGACGTCGCCCGGCTTGCAACGGTACGAGCCGATGTTGACGCGCTTGCCGTTGACGTTGACGTGGCCGTGGTTGACGAACTGGCGAGCCGCGAAAATGGTCGGCACGAACTTGGAGCGGTAGACGACCGCGTCGAGACGCGACTCGAGCAGGCCGATCAGGTTCTCGGAGGTGTCGCCCTTGCGGCGATCAGCCTCTTCATAGACCTTGCGGAACTGCTTTTCGGAGACATCACCATAGTGACCCTTCAGCTTCTGCTTGGCGCGCAGCTGCAGGCCGAAATCGGAAAGCTTGCCCTTGCGGCGCTGGCCGTGCTGGCCGGGGCCGTATTCACGCTTGTTGACCGGGGACTTCGGGCGGCCCCAGATGTTTTCGCCGAGACGGCGGTCGATCTTGTACTTCGCGGATTCGCGCTTGCTCATCGCATTCCCTTTCAAAACAAACCACCCGGAGCCTCATGGTCCGGGTGAAGGAAACGCGCCCTCCTCTGGCCTCCGTTTTCGAGGCCTGACAGGGTTTTCCCACGCAACGCGGCGGAAAACCCACGGGACACGTCAGTCTAGACAAAACCCAGGAAACGATAAACCTGCTTTCCCGGGCTTGCCATGCAAAAGAAACAACCGGGCATTGCGGCCCGGTGTTGGTGCGCTCGATAAACGGAGATTTGAGCAGAGTCAAGCGCGTCGCTGGCGCTGGGCCCGGCAACCATATCACGTCTTTTGGCGTTGAGTGCCGTGCCGGATGCGGCGGGAGGTTGTTGCGCCGACGGCATTTAGGAAGGGACTGGAGCCAAAGGAGCCCGAAGTCGCATGAAGAAGTTTTTCCTCTCGTTGGTCGGTGCAGCCGTCATGGCCGGGACGATGTCGATCGCCGTGCCCGAGCCAGCGATGGCCAAGCACTGGCAGGGCCACAAGCATCGTCAGACCTGCCATGTCGTGGTGAAGAAGAAGGTCATCTGGCGGCATGGCCACAAGAAGGTCATCCGCTACAAGGTGAAGCGCTGCTGGTGACGTCAGGAGTTTCGGGCTTGGCCTGAATCGAAGAAGCCCGTGGTTTCGGCCACGGGCTTTGTTTATCGACTCGGTTCAATGTTTCAGTCTGCCGATTTCTTCTCCGGCAGGCCTTTGCGCTTGGTCTCTGCGAATTCCTCGAGCTGCTTTTCGCTCATCGAATTGTACATCGACTTCGACGCGCCTTGAAGTTCGCTCTTCCTGGTCTCGCCGCGCTTGGCCGACAGGGCTGCGCCAGCGGCCTTTTGCTGTGCTTTTGAGGTTGCAGGCATATCGGCTCCTCCTTTGCCAGAGGAGGAAACGTTGCGCTCCGGCGACGGTTCCAGCGCTGGCGGTCAACTTCCGTTCCGCGCTCATGCCTGCCCATGGTCGGCCGGCACTGCCGGCAAAACCACCTTCCCGTGCCCGCAACGCCGGTGTAGGACGGCGCCATGAAATCGTTGAACGATCCCTCGCAGGCACTCGCCACCGGCCTCGCGAAAATCCGCACCGAGTTCCATGTGCCGGAGGGATTTCCCCCTGATGTAGTGGTCATGGCACAGACGGCGGCCAGGTGCGTGCCCGACCAGCATGCCGACCGCACGGCGATGCCCTTCGTGACGCTCGATCCCGCGGCTTCCACCGATCTTGACCAAGCGTTTTCGATCGAAGCGAGCGGTAGCGACCTTCTGTTGCACTATGCCATCGCCGACGTAGCCTGGTTCGTCGCAGACGGCGACGCGGTGGATCGCGAAGCCTGGGCGCGGGGCGAAACCCTGTATTTGCCGGACGGCAAGGCCGGGCTCTATCCCCGGGTCATTGCCGAGGGCGCCGCGAGCTTGCTGCCCGGCGGTCCGCGTCCGGCTGTCATCTTCACGGTCCGGATCGCCGACGACGGAGCGGTAAGGCTGGATGGCGCGGAGCGGGCAATCATTCAAAGCCGCGCCAAGCTCGCCTATGACAGCGTGCAGGCCGCCGACGTCCCAGTCGGCTTCGCCGAAATCGCGCGGCGCATGGCGGCGGCCGAAGACCGTCGCGGCGCTTCGCGCGTCGACCCGCCCGAGCAGGAGGTGGAACAGCTTGCCGATGGCACATTCCAGCTTGCGTTCAGACCGCTGCTGCAATCCGAGCAAGACAACGCAGCACTTTCGCTGGCCGCCAACATGGCGATTGCCGACGCCATGCTGGCACACCGGACCGGCTTGTTTCGGGTGATGGCGCCGCCCGATGCTTCCAAAGTGCAAAGACTGCGCAGCGCGGCACGGGCCTTAGGCCTGTCCTGGCCTCCTTCGACCAGCCTGCCCGACTATCAGCGAACCCTCGATCCTGCCAACATGCAACAGGCAGCGCTGATGCTGGAAATCCGCCGCGCCGGCTCCGGTGCGTCCTACCAGCCCTATGAAGAAGGCGTTGTCCCCTGGCACGAGGCGATGGCCGCGACCTATGCCCACGCCACCGCACCCCTGAGGCGGCTGGCCGATCGCTATGTCGTGCGATGCGTGCTGGCCATCGTCAACGGCCAGCCGGTGCCGCAAGCCGTTACCGAGGCGTTTTCCAGACTGCCGAAGGTGATGGGCCGCGCAGGCGCCCGCGCCTCGCAGATCAACCACGCGGCCATCGACCTTGCCGAGGCGGTGATGCTGAGGGGGCGCATGGGTGAAACATTCAAGGCCGTCGTCACCGACGTCGGTGATCGGCGTGTGCGCGTTCAGCTCTCGGACATGCCTGTCGTTGCGAATGTGAAGGCCTCAGGGTTCAGGCAGGGCGATGGCCTGACGCTAAGGCTTGTTTCGGCCGATCCGGATCGACGCGTCATTGTCTTCGAGCCTGCCTAAAGCGCGTCGGCGACGCGCTTTAGTTTTTCGTTTTATGCATGTCGTTGTCCCAAAACCGCTGCGCACTTTTGGGCGACATGCATTAGCGCGCGCTCAATCCAAAACCCTGCATCAGCCGGCTGATGGCGAAATCCGCCTTTCCCGAGGTAAAGACGGCGATGTCGGGCTCGCTTTGCGGCAATGGTCCGTCGACAGCCGGAAGCAGCGACAGAGCACGCCGCGCAATCGCTTCGGCCGGGTCGATCCAGTCGACCGGCCAGGGCGCGGTCTTGCGCATGCGATTGGCCAGAAACGGATAGTGCGTGCAGGCGAGCACGACGATGTCCGTGCGCAAATCGTCATGCTGGACGAAACACGGTGCGATCTCGGCACGCACGGCCTCCTCGTCGACAAAGCCCTCGCGCATGTAGGCCTCGGCCAGTCCGGCGAGATTGTTGCTGCCGACCAGCCGGACATGGCATTTCTGCGCCCATTTGCCGATCAGGTCGCGCGTGTACTGGCGCTTCACCGTGCCCGGCGTCGCCAGCACCGAGACCAGCCCGGACCGGGTGCGCTCGGCCGCCGGCTTGATTGCCGGCACCGTGCCGACAAAGGGATGGTCAGGGAATTTTTCCCGCAACGCATCGATCACCAGCGTCGAAGCGGTATTGCAGGCGACGACCGAAATTTCCGGATCAAAACGGTCGAGCAGCTTGGCGAAGAGCTCGACTATATGGGCCTGCAGCGCCGGCTCTTCCCACGCGCCGTAGGGAAAGGCCTTGTCATCGGCGACGTAGACGAAGCGCCGGTCGGGCATCAGCACGCGCGCTTCGCGCAGCACGGTCAATCCGCCAACGCCGGAATCGAACATCAGGATCGGACGGTGGCTCATTGATATCGGACCATGAAAGAGGCTGGATCAGAAGGCTTGGCGGTCATTGGCCAATGCCGTTCTTCTATCTGCAACCATCATGGTCTTGAAGTGGCGAATGTCAGCAAGTTCTATGCAAAGCCGGCGAAGACGACCTTGCCTCGGCCTAGAGCCCGCGCTTGCCGAAGCCGGCGGGCCGCGGGCGGCCCATAGGCTGGGCGGACGGCACCGAGCGCGTGGCCGGTGTGGCGTTGCGCATGGAAGACTGTGCCGTGCTGCTGGCCATCCGGCCGGATCCCCCAGGCATGGGCGTATCGCCATCGAAATCGAAAACCGATGTCAGTTCGTCGATATTGATGCCCGCCACCGGCTTAGCCACCAGGATCGTGCACCAAAGGCCAAAGATCGACAGCGCAAGCAGGTTCAAACCGCTGGACGTGCTTTCCGGATTGTTGAAATCGATGACCAGCAGCGTGCCTGCCTGCAGAAAGGCGTAGATGGCGCAGAACACGATGTAGGACCACAGGATCCAGGCTTTGCCGTTGGCGTCGCGGCTGCGTCGCCAGGCGATGTTGGCACGCATGACCACAGCCAGGAGGGAAACTATCAGAACCGCGCCTGCCATGCCTTGCCGCGATGGACCGGGCGCCGAGTTGACCAGCCCCTCAAAGCCGATCGTGCCAACGATGTACAGCACAGCAAGAATGGCCTCGAGCAGGGCTACGCCGAGCGAATAGAAGAAGAAGCGCATACGGCCGATTTTGGACGTGAACATTTGCCACCACACCGTTTTGACAACAATGGACGAGAGGCAAATAAAATTCGGTTACTTCAGCCGTTCGAAGCTTAGCGATTTCTAATCTTCTTTGTCTGCCTGGCGTTTTCGCGCAGCGGCCGGCAAACGCCTTGGATCGTCTCCCGGCGAGCCGTCACCGCGCGGCATGGCCGGCGAAAACCGGTCGAGCGACGAGATGATGCCACGCAGCACTTTCAGTTCCGGCTCGGCGAAACCGGCGCGCGTCAAGACGGCGCGCAGATTGTCGACCATCTTGGGTTTCTTGGGCGCCGGGCGGAAATAACCGCGCGCTTCGAGCGCGCCTTCGAGATAGGCAAACAGGCCGTGCAACTCTTCCTTGCTCGCCGGCTTCATTTCAGGACTGGAGAAATTAGTCGCCGTCTCGTCCTCCAGGCCGGATTTCATCCATTCATAGGACATCAACAGCACGGCCTGGGCGATGTTGAGCGACGAAAAGCCGGGATCGACCGGGAAGGTGACGATCTCGTCGGCCAGCCCGACCTCGTCATTGTAGAGCCCAAAACGCTCGCGGCCGAACAAGATGCCGGTGCGCAGGCCGGCTATCTGACGCGCCCTGAGCGCCCTGCCCGCCTCGACCGGACCACGCACGGGTTTGAAGCCGTCGCGCTCGCGCGCCGTGGTGGCGAAGACGAAGTTGAGGTCGGCGACGGCGGACGCCAGGTCGCCGAACACTGTTACGGCATCGATGACATGGTCGGCGCGGCTGGCGGCGGCGCGCGCCTTCTCGCTCGGCCAGCCGTCACGCGGATTGACGAGACGCAACTCGGCAAGGCCGAAATTGGCCATGGCGCGCGCAACCATGCCGATATTCTCGCCGAGCTGCGGCTCGACCAGGATGATCGCCGGCGCGGCGGCGGATGCGTTTTCAGGATGATCGACGGCGGACATGATCTCAATGAACTGCTGTTTGCGGCATTTCAGCGTTCCCTGCCACATCCGCTCGGCAAAATGAAGCTTTTGCAAACACCGGTCGCGGCACAGACGACCCATTCTGCACGGATGGTCGTTTGCGCGGCCAAATAGGCTTTGATATACGCTCCGCATACCCGGCCGAAGCCATGCGGGCGAGGCCGTTTTGTTCCCCAAAAGCGAGGCATTCTTTTCATGGCGAAGATCAAGGTGGCGAACCCGGTCGTCGAGCTCGACGGCGACGAGATGACCCGCATCATCTGGCAGTTCATCAAGGACAAGCTGATCCACCCTTATCTCGACCTGAAGCTCGAATATTACGACCTCGGCGTCGAGCACCGCGACGCCACCAACGACCAGGTGACCATCGATTCGGCCAATGCCATCAAGAAATGGGGCGTCGGCGTGAAATGCGCGACGATCACGCCCGACGAGCAGCGCGTAGAGGAATTCAAGCTGAAGAAGATGTGGAAGTCGCCGAACGGCACCATCCGTAACATTCTCGGCGGCACCATTTTCCGCGAACCGATCATCATGAAGAACGTGCCGCGTCTGGTGCCGGGATGGACCAAGCCGATCATCGTCGGCCGTCATGCTTTCGGCGACCAGTATCGCGCCACCGACTTCCGCTTCCCCGGCAAGGGCAAGCTGACCATCAAGTTCGTCGGCGAGGACGGCAAGGTGATCGAGCACGACGTATACGACGCACCCGGCGCCGGTGTTGCCATGGCGATGTACAATCTCGACGACTCCATCCGCGAATTCGCCCGCGCCTCGTTGAATTACGGCCTGCTGCGCAATTATCCGGTTTATCTCTCGACCAAGAACACCATCCTCAAAGCCTATGACGGCCGCTTCAAGGACATTTTCCAGGAGGTCTACGAGGCTGAATTCGAGGCCGAGTTCAAGGCGAAGAAGCTGTGGTACGAGCACCGGCTGATCGACGACATGGTGGCCTCCGCCCTGAAATGGTCTGGCGGCTATGTCTGGGCCTGCAAGAATTATGACGGCGACGTCCAGTCCGACACGGTGGCGCAAGGTTTTGGCTCGCTCGGCCTGATGACCTCCGTGCTGATGACGCCGGACGGCAAGACGGTGGAAGCGGAGGCCGCGCACGGCACAGTGACGCGCCACTATCGCCAGCACCAGAAGGGCGAGGAAACCTCGACCAATTCGATCGCCTCGATCTTCGCCTGGACGCGTGGCCTCGCCCACCGCGCCAAGCTCGACGACAATGCCGAGTTGAAGCGGTTTGCCGACACGCTGGAGAAGGTCTGCATCCAGACGGTTGAGAGCGGCTTCATGACCAAGGACCTGTCGCTCTTGATCGGTCCCGACCAACCATGGCTGTCGACCACCGGCTTCCTCGACAAGATCGACGAGAATTTGCAGAAGGCGATGGCGTAAGCCGGCAGCCATGGCCAAGCCGGTCGTCTACGGGGCGGACTACAGCGTCTATGTGCGCATCGTCCGCCTCGTGCTGGCGGAAAAAGGCATCGACTACGACCTTGTGCCGGTCGATGTCTTTGCCGCCGAGGGCACTCCCGCCTGGTACTTCGAGCATCACCCTTTCGGCCGCATTCCGGCCGTCGAGCATGACGGGTTTCGCCTGTTCGAAACCAGCGCAATCGCCCGCTATGTCGACGAGGCGTTCGACGGCCCGGCACTGCAGCCAAAAGACGCCCGCACCCGCGCAACGATGAACCAGATCATCGGCATGCTCGACGCCTATGCCTACAGATCGATGGTCTGGGACGTCGCCGTCGAGCGGCTTGAGAAGGAAGCGCCAGACGAGGCACTGGTCGCCAACGGGCTGCGCCAGGCGGAAACGGTGCTGCGGGTGCTCACCGCACTCAAGCCTCCCGGGCCGTGGCTGCTCGGCGACCAGCTGACGCTGGCCGACCTGCATGCGGCATCCATCATCGCCTATTTCGTCAAGGTCGCCGACGGGCAAAAGCTGCTTGCGGCGTTCGCCGACATCCAGGCCTGGTGGGACGGCATCGCAAAACGTCCGAGCCTGGCGGCGGGCTGATATGGGTTCGGGCCATGGCTGACCCATCTCGCCAGGACGCGCTCACCATCGCCAGAATTGTCAGGGTCAACCACGCCGGTGAGTTCGGTGCGATCAGGATCTATTCGGCGCAGATTCTTGTCGCCAGGCGCTTCTGGCCGGATTGCGTGCCATCCTTGTCGGAGATGCTCGGGCACGAGCGCACGCATTGCGCCGCCTTCCGTGCCGCCATGCCGGCGCGGAAGGCGCGACCGTGCCGGGTGATGCAATTCTGGAGCTGGGGTGGCTGGCTGCTGGGTTCTGTCACCGCCCTGCTCGGTCCGCAAGGCATCTGGGCCTGCACGGCGGCGGTTGAAGCGGCGGTGCATCGCCATCTGGACGATCAGCTGTTTTTCCTCGCCAATCGCGACCACGACTTGCAAGGCATCATCCTGGCGATCCGCGAGGAAGAGCTCGCCCATCTCCATCACGCCGAAGAGCAGCTGAAATCGCCCGGCCCGGCGCTGAACTTTTTACGGTCGCTGATTTCGATCGCCACGGACGTGCTGATCTGGCTGTCCACCTGGGGCGATTCCAGCAGAATGACGCGCGCCCTGAAGGCGGCGAAAAGAACTAGACTAGCTAGACGGACCGTCTAAGAGCTGATTGCCGGCTTGCCACTATCAGCCACAGAATGGCAAGCACGGCGGCGAAGGCCGGAAAGCCGCACACGAACCAGATACGACATAGGGTGGCTTTCAGGCTGCCTCCAGCGCCGCCCTCACCGCGGCGATCGCATCATTGGCCTTCGAGGCGTCCGGACCGCCGGCTTGCGCCATGTCGGGCCGTCCGCCGCCGCCCTGCCCGCCCAATGCGGCCGAGGCAACGCGCACCAGATCGACAGCGCTGAAGCGGCCGACGAGATCGTCCGTCACGGCGACCACGACGCTTGCCTTGTTGTCTTCGCCCGCACCGACGAAGACGACGACGCCGGAGCCGAGCGATGTCTTGCCGGCATCGGCCAGCGGCTTCAAATCCTTCGGCGACACGCCGGAAACCGCTTTGCCGAGGAAGCCGATACCGGCGACGGTTTCGGTGGTGGCCGGAGCATCGGCCGCGGCACCACCGCCCAGCGCGAGTTTCTTGCGCGCTTCGCTCAGCTCCTTCTCGAGCTTCTTGCGCTCCTCGAGCAGCGTCTCGACACGCGCCGGCACGTCGGCCGGCGAGATCTTCAGCACGGCCGCAGTTGCCTTCAGGCGCCTGTCCTGCTCATCGAGATGTTTGCGCGCGGCTTCGCCGGTCAGCGCCTCGATGCGGCGCACGCCGGCGGCGACCGCGCTGTCGGAGACGACACGGACCAGGCCGATATCGCCGGTCGCCCGGACATGGGTGCCGCCACAAAGTTCGACGGAATAGGGTCTATTGGCCTTGGCGCCATGCACGCCGGTGCCCATCGAGACGACACGCACCTCGTCACCATATTTCTCGCCGAACAGCGCCATGGCGCCCTCGGCAATGGCGTCATCGACCGACATCAGGCGCGTCGTCACCGGGCTGTTCTGGACGACGATTTCGTTGGCCATGCGCTCGACCTCTTCGAGATCTTCGGCCGAGATCGGCTTGTTGTGCGAGATGTCGAAGCGCAGGCGCTCGGGCGCGACCAGCGAACCTTTCTGCGCGACATGGGTGCCCAGCACCTCGCGCAGCGCCTCATGGATCAGATGCGTTGCCGAATGGTTGGCACGCAGCCGGGTGCGGCGCGCATGGTCAACCTTCAGCTCGACGGCTGCACCTGGCTTGACCGTGCCGTTCGTCACCTTGCCCAGATGCACGAACAGGCCGTCGGCCTTTTTCTGCGTGTCGGAAACCTCGATCGAGAAACCTTCGCCGGAGATGATGCCGGTGTCGCCCATCTGGCCGCCCGACTCGCCATAGAACGGCGTCTGGTTGACGACCACCGCCACCGCGTCGCCCTTGCCGGCGCTATCGACTGTCTTGCCGTCCTTGACCAGGGCCTGGATGAGGCCTTCCGCCTGTTCGGTCTCGTAGCCGAGGAATTCGGTGGCGCCGGCCTTCTCGCGTACAGAAAACCAGATGGTCTCGGTGGCCGCGTCGCCGGAGCCAGCCCAATGCTTGCGCGCTTCGGCCTTCTGCTGCTCCATCGCATGGGTGAAGCCGGCAAGGTCGACCGAGATGTTGCGCTGGCGCAGTGCGTCCTGCGTCAGATCGAGCGGGAAGCCGTACGTGTCATAGAGCTTGAACGCCGTCTCGCCATCCAGCATATCGCCGGCGTGCAGCGTATCTGTCGCCTCCGAGAGCAGGCCGAGGCCGCGCACCAGCGTCTTGCGGAACCTGGTCTCCTCGAGCTTCAGCGTCTCGGTAATCAGCTGTTCGCCGCGCAGCAGTTCGGGATAGGCCTGGCCCATCTCACGCACTAGCGCCGGCACCAGCTTCCACATCAACGGCTCCTTGGCGCCGAGCAACTGCGCATGGCGCATGGCGCGGCGCATGATGCGGCGCAGCACATAGCCGCGGCCTTCGTTCGACGGCAGCACGCCGTCGGCAACCAGGAAGGAGGACGAGCGCAGATGATCGGCAATGACGCGGAAGGAGGCGACCGTCTCCTTGTCCGGGCCCTGCCCGAGCGCTGACGAGGCCGCATCGATCAGATGACGGAACAGGTCGGTCTCGAAGACGCTCTCCACCCCTTGCAGGATGGAGGCCATGCGCTCCAGGCCCATGCCGGTGTCGATCGACGGCCGCGGCAGGTCGATGCGCTCATCCTTGGTGACCTGCTCATATTGCATGAACACCAGGTTCCAGAATTCAAGGAAGCGGTCGCCATCCTCCTCCGGGCTGCCGGGAGGGCCGCCCCAGATGTGCTCGCCACGGTCGATGAAGATTTCCGAGCACGGCCCGCACGGTCCGGTGTCGCCCATAGCCCAGAAATTGTCGGAGGTCGGGATGCGGATGATGCGGTCATCGGAGAAACCGGCGATCTTCTTCCAGAAGCCGGCCGCCTCGTCATCGGTGTGATAGACGGTGACCAGCAGCTTGTCCTTGTTCAGCCCGAACTCCTTGGTGATCAGGTTCCAGGCCAGTTCGATGGCGCGCTCCTTGAAATAGTCGCCGAAGGAGAAATTGCCGAGCATTTCGAAGAAGGTCAGATGGCGCGCGGTGTAGCCGACATTGTCGAGGTCGTTGTGCTTGCCGCCGGCGCGCACGCTTTTCTGCGCGGTGGTGGCGCGCGAATAGGACCGCTTCTCCAGGCCGGTGAAGACGTTCTTGAACTGCACCATGCCGGCATTGGTGAACATCAGCGTCGGGTCGTTGCGCGGCACCAGCGGGCTCGAGGCCACGACCTCGTGGCCCTCCTTGCGGAAATAGTCGAGGAATGTCGACCGGATCTCGTTCACGCCACTCATGACTGCTGCCTTTTCGCGAAAACCGCCGGCACGGCCGGCGGACACTGGTCTCTGCTTTTTAGAAGATTGACTTGGCCTTTTAGCGGGCACGCCCCACCCTGTCCAGAAACACGGAATTGGCCAATCCGGCAACTGCCAAGCCGGCTTCACGCTGCCCAAAAACGAAAACCGCCGGCGCGAAGGCCGGCGGTTTGAAACGCAATACTAAAGAACTCGGTTACTTAAGCATCGGGTAATAGACCGGATTTATGGCCGAACTCTGGCCGTACCCTACATGGCACCGGATTCTTCCTCGAAGCCGTCGTCGCTTTCGCCGCGCTCGGGGCCGCCATTCTCGAGAAACTTCTCGGCAATCAGCCCGGCATTCTGCCGCAGTGCCAGTTCGATCTCGCGCGCCGTGTCGGGATTGTCGCGCAGGAACAGTTTGGCGTTTTCACGACCTTGGCCGAGACGCTGCGAATTGTAGGAGAACCACGCGCCCGACTTCTCGACCACGCCGGCCTTGACGCCGAGGTCGACCAGCTCGCCGGTCTTGGACACGCCCTCGCCATACATGATGTCGAACTCGACCACCTTGAAGGGCGGCGCCAGCTTGTTCTTGACGACCTTGACGCGGGTCTGGTTGCCGACGACCTCGTCGCGGTCCTTGACCGAGCCGATGCGGCGGATGTCGAGGCGCACCGAAGCGTAGAATTTCAGCGCGTTGCCGCCGGTCGTGGTTTCCGGCGAACCGAACATGACGCCGATCTTCATGCGGATCTGGTTGATGAAGATGACCATGGTGTTGGAGCGCGAGATCGAGGCGGTCAGCTTGCGCAGCGCCTGGCTCATCAGACGAGCCTGGAGACCGGGCAGCGAATCGCCCATCTCGCCCTCGATTTCAGCGCGCGGCGTCAGGGCGGCCACCGAATCGACCACCAGAACGTCGATGGCGCCGGAACGCACCAGCGTGTCGCAAATTTCCAGCGCCTGCTCGCCGGTGTCGGGCTGCGAGATCAGCAGGTTTTCGAGGTCCACGCCGAGCTTGCGGGCATAGACCGGGTCGAGCGCATGCTCGGCATCGACGAAGGCGCAGATACCGCCCTTCTTCTGGGCTTCGGCAACTGTGTGCAGCGCCAGTGTCGTCTTGCCCGAGCTTTCCGGCCCGTAGATCTCGACAATGCGGCCGCGCGGCAGGCCACCGACGCCAAGCGCGATGTCGAGGCCAAGCGATCCGGTCGGCACGGTTTCAATCTCGACGACCTGCTCGTTGGCGCCCAGCCGCATGATCGAGCCCTTGCCGAAGGCGCGCTCGATTTGCGACAGCGCCGCGTCCAGAGCCTTTGATTTGTCCACCGCTTTGTCCTCTACAAGCCGCAAAGTATTCTGAGCCATGATACATCACCCCTTGGTCGTCAATGAAGGCCGGACAATCCGTAATCCCTGCCCTATTTGTACCTTTTTTGTTCTCGTTTGGCAAGAGGGGTCAAATATCTGAAAAGCAATCTTTATCCGGATTTGTTCTTTTTTTGTCTCATGGTTTCGTTTCCGGATGTATCCACCATTGGGCCAGGCGCTCCGGCGGTTTGGCTCCGCCCGAATCGCTGGCTTGCTTGCGAAGCTCCGTCGCACAGCCTAGCGCTTGTCTGGTTCGAATAACAAAGGTCATATCGCCTACATGGTGAAATCAGCAAAAATACTGGCGGTGGGCGGCGCCCATATCGACCGGCGCGGTCAGGTGTCCGGTGCTTACGTGCCGGCGGCGTCCAACCCCGGCACGATGCGCGAGGATGTCGGCGGCGGCGTCTTCAACGCGCTGCGCAGCCTCGTGCGGCGCGGCGTCTCGGCCTCGCTTTTGTCGGTGCGCGGCGGCGATGCCTCGGCCGAGACGGTTGCGCGCGCCATCACTGAGGCCGGCATTGCCGATCTGTCGGCGGTGTTCCTCGACCGCACCACGCCGAGCTACACGGCGCTGATCGATCGCGACGGCGAGCTGATCACCGGCTTTGCCGATATGGCGCTCTACGATTTGGCGTTCCCCAAGCAGATCCGCCGCTCCAAGGTGCGCGAGGTGGTCGCCGAGGTCGATGCGGTGCTCTGCGACGCCAATCTGCCATCAACGGCGCTGGAGCGGCTGGTGGGGGTCGCCGCCGGCAAGCCGGTGTTCGCCATCGCCATTTCGCCGGCCAAGGTGGTGCGGCTGATACCGGTGCTGAAGGAACTCGCGCAGGTCTTCATGAACCGGCGCGAGGCCATGGTGCTGGCCGGCGTCGATGCCAATGCCACCGAGCGCGAGACCGTCGACGGACTGCGCTGCAGCGGCCTCACCAGTGGCGTGGTGACGGCGGGCGACGGCCTGGTGCTGGGATTCGACGAAGCCGGCGCCTTCTCTATCCTGCCGCCGGCGCCGAGAAAAGTCGCCGACGTCACCGGCGCCGGCGACGCGCTGGCCGGCGCCACCATCGCTGCCCTGCTGCGCGGCCTGGCATTGCGCCAGGCCCTCCGCGAAGGCGTTGCCGCGGCGACGCTCGCCATCGAAAGTTCGGATGCCGTGCCGGCCTTCACCGCCGCGACCTTCACCGAGGCACTGGCTCTTGTACCCGACGCACAGGAAATGGCATGAGGGCGGCCAATTGCCATTGCCGGAGCGCGACGTCCAAGCGGACGCGCGGATCTCCGGATCGGAGACCATCATGACACCGCAAAGCGCCCGCCCCTTCATCGACATCCACGCGCCCGTGGCCGAGGCGCTCGCCGCTGGCCGCCCCGTCGTGGCGCTGGAAAGCACCATCATCACCCATGGCATGCCTTACCCCGACAATGGCGCCATGGCCGCCAATGTCGAAAAGATCATCCTGGACAATGGCGCGGTGCCGGCGACGATCGCCGTGGTTGCCGGCCGCATCAAGATCGGGCTGTCCGACGGCGAGCGCGAGTCGCTGGCGATGACCGGCGACGCCATGAAGCTGTCGCGCGCCGATCTCGGCTTTGCGGTGGCGCAAGGCCGCACCGGCGGCACCACGGTCGCCGCCACCATGATCGCGGCCGACATGGTCGGGATCAAGGTGTTCGCCACCGGCGGCATTGGCGGCGTCCACAAGGGCGCGGAAAAGAGCTTCGACATCTCGGCCGATCTCGACGAGTTGGCGCGCACGCCGGTCATCGTCGTCTCGGCCGGCGCCAAGGCGATCCTCGACATCGAAAAGACGCTGGAAGTGCTGGAGACGCGCGGCGTGCCGGTGATTGGCCATGGCTGCGAGACGATGCCGGCCTTCTGGTCGCGGCATTCCCCGTTCCGCGCGCCGCTGACCCTGCACAGACCGGAAGAGATCGCGCATTTCTACAAGACCAGGGCGGCACTTGGCCTGGTCGGCGGCATGCTGATCGCCAACCCGGTGCCGCAGGACGATGAAATCCCGGCCGACGAGATGGCCGGCTATATCGAGGCCGCGCAGAAGGCGGCCGAGGCGCAGAATGTGACCGGTAAGGCGGTGACGCCGTTCCTGCTGGGCAAAATCCTCGACCTGACCGGCGGCCGGAGCTTGAAGACCAACATCGCGCTGGTCGAGAACAATGCGCGGTTGGCGGCGAGGATTGCGAAGGCGCTGTAGGATCGCCTACGTCGGCGGGACAGCACCCCCCTCTGGCCTGCCGGCCATCTCCCCCGCAAGGAGGGAGATTAACAGCTTAGCCGCAGGCTCCCATTTTCAACGTTGGTGATTGGCGAAGGCCAATGTGACAACTGATCTCCCCCCTTGCGGGGGAGATGTCCGGCAGGACAGAGGGGGTGGGAAGAAACGCGGCGGTCCCGGTTCACTTCCCCGCCCGCCGCCCCGCCTCATACGCCCGGCGCGCCCACACCCTCATCTCGTCAGGATCATCAAACGCGTCGTCGGGAATGCTCCAGTACGGCATCGCGACCAGCTTGCCGTGGCGGGTGCCGGTATAGGTCCATTGCTTGCAGCCGGCGGCTTCGAAGTCGGGCGCGCTTTGCTCGTCAGCCTTGAGCAGCAATTCGCCGCGCAGCACGATAGCGACGATGACGCCGTCGAAATAGATACCCTTGCCGCCGAACAGTTTTCGGATACTGACCGGGCCGAGGCCTTCGAACAGTTCTTCGATGCGTTCATTGTCCATGCCGCAATCATGTCACCGGGCTTGCCACGGCTGCAACCAAAAACCATGCTGGCAAGTTGAGAGCCATCCGTCGGAGTTTTGTCATGCCGCTGCTGCTCAAGGGATCCTGCCGCTGCGATGCCGTCCATTTCGAGGTGGAGAGCAACACGCCGGTGCCGTTCATGCTGTGCTACTGCTCGATCTGCCGCAAGCAGCAGGGCGGCGGGGGCTTCGCCATCAATCTCGGCGCCGATTACAAGACGCTGAAAATCAAGGGCAAGCGCAATCTCGGCGTCTACCAGGCCGAGATCGCGGACGACGAGCATCCAAACTGCGAGATTTCGACCGGCGAGCGCAATTTCTGCAAGAAGTGCGGTTCGGCGCTCTGGCTCTACGATCCGACCTGGCCGGAACTGGTGCACCCCTTCGCCTCGGCAATCGACAGCGAGTTGCCGAAGCCGCCGGAGAAGGTGCATCTGATGTTGAAATACAAGGCGAGTTGGGTCGAGCCGGTGATCGGCAAAAAGGACAAGGTCTTCGACGTCTATCCCGAGGAATCGATCGCCGACTGGCACAAGCGGACGAAGATGTGGGTGAAGTAAGCAGGGAGGCGCGGAGCGCGACTTCCGATGGTCAGCGCTGCCCCTCATCCGGCCCTTCGGGCCGTTCGTCATTCGAAAAGCCAAGCAATTGGCTTTTCGCCCGCTGCGCGGACCATTTCCTCACCTCCCCGTGAACGGGGAGAAGGAAGATCAGGCCGAAGCGCGCGCCTCAGCCAGCGCCTTCAGGTCGGCGGGCTTCAGTTCGACGGATTCGCCGCAGCCGCAGGCCGAACTCTGGTTCGGGTTGTGGAAGGTGAAGCCGGTGCGCAGCGTGGTCTGCTCGAAATCCATCTCGGTGCCGAACAGGAAAAGGGCAGCCTCGGGCGCGACATAGACATGCGCGCCGTCGCGTTCGATATGGTCGTCCTTGGTATTGGGCTCGGTCACCAGGTCGACCGTGTATTCCATGCCGGCGCAGCCGCCCTTCTTGATGCCGAGGCGAATGCCATGCGCATTGTCGCGCGTGGCGACGATCTCGCGCACCCGGTCGGCGGCCTTTTCGGTCATCGTGATGACGGCGAAGCGTCCCATTCTTTTTCCTCTTCCATTCCATGCAGGTTCAAGGCCTGCCGAATGATTCCTCACCTAAAATGGTGAAGTTTTACCACTGGTGCAAGTGCACCAACCTCAGTCAACCTAGTACCAGCCCACCGCCACCTGCGCCTCTTCCGACATGCGGTCGGGCGACCAGGGCGGGTCGAAGGTCATGTTGACCTCGACGCCGGAGACGCCTTCGACGGCGCCGACGGCGTTTTCCACCCAGCCGGGCATTTCGCCGGCCACCGGACAGCCGGGCGCGGTCAGCGTCATGTCGATCTTGACCGCGCGGTTGTCCTCGATGTCGATCTTGTAGATGAGGCCGAGCTCATAGATGTCGGCCGGGATTTCCGGGTCATAGACGGTCTTCAGCGCCGAGACGATGTCGTCGGTCAGCCGCGCCAGCTCGTCGGCGGGAATGGCCGAGGCGGAAACCAGCGGATTGATGGCTGCTTCCGGCGCGGTGGTGTGGCTCGCATCATCCATGGTCGTCATCCAAAGAACCTGTCACCCGAAGAACTTGCGCGCTTTTTCCAGCGCATCGGCCAAAGCGTCGACTTCGGCCCTGGTATTATACATGCCGAACGATGCCCTGCATGTGGAGGTTACGCCAAAGCGTTTCAACAGCGGCTGGGCGCAATGGGTGCCCGCGCGGACGGCAACACCCTGCCTGTCTATCACCATCGACACGTCATGGGCATGAATGCCCTGCAATTCGAAAGAAATGATGGCGCCCTTGTCCGGCGCGTCGCCGAAGATGCGCAGCGAGTTGATGGCGCGCAGCCGCTCGTGCGCGTAGGTCTTGAGGTCGGCCTCGTGCGCGGCGATGCGCTCGCGGCCGATCTTTTCCATGTATTCCAATGCTGCACCCAGCCCGATCGCCTGCACGATCGGCGGCGTGCCGGCCTCGAAGCGGTGCGGCGGCTCGTTGTAGGTGACGATGTCTTCAGTCACCTCCTCGATCATCTCGCCGCCGCCCATGAAAGGGCGCATGGCCGAGAGAATATCCTTCTTGCCGTAAAGCACGCCGATGCCGGACGGCCCGTAAACCTTGTGGCCGGTGAAGACGAAGAAGTCGCAATCCAGATCCTGCACGTCGATCGGCATGTGCACGGCGCTCTGGCTGCCGTCGACAAGTACGGGAATTCCACGCGAATGCGCGATGCGCACTATCTCCTTGATCGGGGTTACCGTGCCCAGCGCGTTCGACATATGCGTGATGGCGACGAGCTTGGTCTTGTCGGTCAGGCGCTTTTCGAATTCCTCGATGTGGAAGATGCCGAGATCGTCGACCGGCACCCAGACCAGCTTGGCGCCCTGCCGTTCCCGGATGAAATGCCACGGCACGATGTTGGAGTGGTGCTCCATGATCGACAGCACGATCTCGTCGCCCGCGCCGATATTGGGCATGCCATAGCCGTAAGCGACGGTGTTGATGGCGGCTGTCGTGTTCGAGGTGAAGACGATGTTGTCGGTGCTTGGCGCATTGAGGAAACGGCGCACCGTCTCGCGTGCCTTCTCATAAGCGTCGGTTGCGGCATTCGACAGGAAATGCAGGCCGCGATGCACGTTGGCGTATTCCTGGGAATAGGCGTGCTGGATCGTATCCAGCACCACCTGCGGCTTCTGCGCCGAGGCGCCATTGTCGAGATAGACCAGCGGTTTGCCGTAGACTTCGCGCGACAGGATCGGGAAGTCGCGGCGGATCGCCTCGACGTCGTATGGGGTTGTTTCGATCTTCTGGTCCATTACAAGCTCTCTTGAGGCACCGCCTCACTTCGTCACGCACCCCTCACCCGACCGAGCTTCGCTCGGCCACCGCCCGGGGCGAGTCACTTGCCTCGCCCGTCCTTCGGACCCCACAAGGGGAGAAGGGAAAGAGGTGCTTACCCATGGGCCACGAACCAGTCGTCCAGCCTTGTTTCCAGGGCCTCGACGATGGTTTCGTCGTCCAGTTCCTCGATCACTTCGGCCACGAACGCCTTCACCAGCAAGCCGCGGGCGCTCTTCTCGTCGATGCCGCGCGCCATCAGGTAGAACAGATGGTTGTGGTCGATCTCGGTGACGGTGGCGCCATGGCCGCAGATGACATCGTCGGCGAAGATTTCCAGCTCCGGCTTGGTCGAGAACTCGCCATCATCCGACAAAAGCAGCGTGTTGCAGGCCATCTTGGCGTTGGTCTTCTGCGCGTATTGGTGGACGTTGATGCGGCCCTGGAAGACGCCGCGCGCCTGGCCGGTCACGACATTGCGGATCACTTCCGTCGATGTCGTATGCGGCACGGCATGGTCGAGCACCATGGTCACGTCGGTGTGGGTGTCGCCGGCCAGAAGGTTGATGCCGCGCAATTTGAAGTCGGCGCCTTCGCCCGTGGTCTTCACCACGATCTCCTGGCGCACAAGCTTGCCGCCGGCATTCATGAAGAACAGCGTCAGCTTCGAATTCTTGCCGAGATGCGCCTTGAACTGCGCCAGATGGGTGGCCGTCTCCGGCTGTTCCTGGATGATCAGCCAGGTCACCTCGGCGCCTTCGTCCAGCACCAGCTGGCTGACGGAGCTGGCCAGAGCTGCGCCCTCGCCCGCCTGACGCTCGACGATCGCGGCCTTGGCGCCGGCGCCGACACGCACGGGAAAGCGCACATGGGTCTGGCCGCCGGCTTGCAGGTTCTGCAATTCGATCGGCTTTTCCAGTGCTGCGCCATCGGCGATGTCGACGAAATAGCCGTCGGCGACGAAAGCAGTGTTCAGCGCGCCGATGGCGTCATCGCTGCCATAGGGGTCGAGGCCGGGTGCAATCGAGCCGTCGGTCAGCTTTTCCGACAGGCGCTGGATCGTCACGCTCTCGATCGCGGGGAATTTCGCACTCGAGACGCCGTTCAGAACCGCCAGCACGGCGGAACCTTCGACGATGGGCGTTAGCGTTTTGGCGGCGGCCGTCGGATCGAATGCCGGCACCGCGGTCAACAGCCGGCGCAGGTCAGTGTAATGCCAGGATTCGATGCGCCGCGTCGGCAGGCCGTGCTTGATCGCCTCGATGGCGTCGTCGCGCTTCAGCATCACCGCACCGTCGCCCGGCAGCAGCGACAGCCGCTCGCCGAAAGCGTCGATCAACGCCGTTTCAGCCTGGGTGCGCTGGGGTGTCGAATGCATGTTCATAAGCTTGGCCCTGTCTTTTGGTACAAAATGACCTGGCATCTCACGCGGCTTCGCCGATCACGCCGGCATAGCCATTGGCTTCGAGATCGAGCGCCAGCGACTTGTCGCCGGACTTGATCACCTGGCCCTTGTATAGGACATGCACGCTATCGGGCACGATGTGCTCGAGCAGGCGCTGGTAGTGGGTGATGACGATGATGGCACGGTCGGGCGAACGCAGCGCGTTGACGCCGTCAGAGACGATCTTCAGCGCGTCGATGTCGAGGCCGGAATCGGTCTCGTCGAGCACGCAAAGCTTTGGCTCCAGCAGCTTCATCTGCAGGATCTCGGCGCGCTTCTTCTCGCCGCCGGAAAAGCCGACATTGAGCGGCCGCTTCAGCATCGCCATCTCCATCGAGAGCGAGGCTGCCGCCTCTTTCACCCGCTTCAAAAATTCCGGGATCTTCAGCGGCTCCTCGCCGCGCGCCTTGCGCTGCTCGTTCATCGCCACTTTCAGGAATTCCATGGTCGCGACGCCAGGTATCTCCATCGGATACTGGAAGGCGAGGAAGATGCCCGCGGTGGCGCGCTCGGCCGGATCCATTTCGAGGATCGACTGGCCGTTATAGAGGATGTCACCTTCGGTGACCTCATAGTCCTCACGGCCGGCGAGGATGTAGGACAGCGTCGATTTGCCCGAGCCGTTCGGACCCATGATGGCAGCGACCTCGCCGTTTTTCACCGTCAGGTTCAGGCCGCGGATGATCTCGGTGCCGTCATCGACGATGCGGGCATGCAGGTTCTTGATCTCAAGCATTTTTTCTTTCCTGGATATATATTGTCCGGTCAGCCGACCGAGCCCTCAAGGCTGATGCCGATAAGCTTCTGCGCTTCGACCGCGAACTCCATCGGCAGCTGCTGGATGACATCCTTGACGAAGCCGTTGACGATCAGCGCGATCGCCTCCTCTTCCGGGATGCCGCGCTGCATGACGTAGAACTTCTGGTCCTCGGAAATCTTCGACGTCGTCGCCTCATGCTCGAACTGCGCCGTCGAGTTCTTGGCTTCCATGTAGGGCACGGTGTGCGCGCCGCACTGGTCGCCGATCAGGAGACTATCGCAATTGGTGAAGTTGCGGGCGTTGGTCGCCTTGCGGTGCGCCGAGACCTGGCCGCGATAGGTGTTCTGCGAGAAGCCGGCGGCAATGCCCTTGGAGATGATGCGGCTCGACGTGTTCTTGCCGAGATGGATCATCTTGGTGCCGCTATCGACCTGCTGGTAGCCGTTCGACACAGCGATCGAATAGAACTCGCCGGAGGAATCGTCGCCGCGCAGGATGCAGCTGGGATATTTCCAGGTGATCGCCGAACCGGTCTCGACCTGCGTCCACGAGATCTTCGAACGGTGGCCGCGGCAGTCGCCGCGCTTGGTGACGAAATTGTAGATGCCGCCCTTGCCCTCGGCATCGCCGGGGTACCAGTTCTGCACCGTCGAATATTTGATCTCGGCATCGTCGAGCGCCACCAGTTCGACGACGGCGGCATGCAGCTGGTTCTCGTCGCGCTGCGGCGCCGTGCAGCCTTCGAGATAGGAGACGTAAGCCCCCTCCTCGGCGATGATCAGCGTGCGCTCGAACTGGCCGGTGTTCTTCTCGTTCATGCGGAAATAGGTCGACAGCTCCATCGGGCAGCGCACGCCCTTGGGCACGAAGACGAACGAGCCGTCGGTGAAGACAGCCGAATTCAGCGTGGCGTAGAAATTGTCGGATGTCGGCACGACCGAGCCGAGATATTTCTGCACCAGCTCCGGATGCTCGCGGATGGCTTCCGAGATCGAGCAGAAGATGACGCCGGCCTGCGCCAGTTCCTTCTTGAACGTGGTGACGACGGAAACGGAATCAAACACCGCGTCGACGGCGACACGGCCCGATTTGTAGACGTTGTCGCTGGGCTCCTCGAGATCGGAGACGTCGGTTTTCTGCACGCCGGCGAGGATTTCTTGTTCCCGCAGCGGAATGCCGAGCTTCTCGTAGACCTTCAACAGCTCGGGATCGACGTCGCTCAGCGAGGTCGGGCCGGGCGTGCTCTTGGGCGCCGCGTAGTAATAGAGGTCCTGAAAATCGATCTTCGGATAATGGACGCGCGCCCAGGTCGGCTCTTCCAGCGTCAGCCAGCGCCGATAGGCTTCCAGACGCCATTCCAGCATCCAGGACGGTTCATCCTTCTTGGCCGAGATGAAGCGAATAATGTTTTCGCTCAGGCCCTTGGGGGCCTTGTCCATCGCGATCTCTGTCTGGAATCCGTATTTGTACTGGTCGACGTCGATCTTTCGGACCCGATCGATCGTGTCCTGCACAGCAGGCATAAGCGTTCTCCATCCACGCCGGGGTCAAGGCCCGACAGTTTTCAAACTATGGCATCGCCGAGGGCTGCCCATGAGGCGCCGAAGGCGGCGTAAGTTTCATATAGTGCGTCTCGGCCGAGAATTCACCCGGCCACTTGCAAACGCACGGCTCTACCAGGCCGCGAGGCCTGAATTCTTTGTCGCCGCCTCAGGCGGCTTGTTCCCTGCCCGCCCGGCGCTGGGCAATACCGGCCAGCGCAGCACGGAACAGTTCGATATCCCCGGCACTCGTTGCGTGGCCGATGGACACGCGCAAAGCGCCCAGGCTGTCGCCGTAACCCATGGCTTTCAGCACATGGCTCGGCCCGACCTTGCCCGACGAACAGGCCGATCCCGCCGACAACGCAACGCCAGCCAGATCGAAAGCGATCTGCGCCGTCTCGGCCTTGATGCCGGGAATAGCGAAGAATGTCGTATTGGCAAGCCTTGGCGCGCCGGTTCCGAAGATTTCTGCGTCCGGCACCAGTGTTTTGATGATGGTTTCGACCTCGCCGCGCCGGTGCGCGAGCGTATCGACATGGTTCAGTCCAGCCAAAGCCTGCCGCGCCGCGGCGCCAAAGCCGGCGATGGCCGCCAGGTTTTCGGTGCCGCCGCGATGGCCCTTTTCCTGGCCGCCGCCATTGATCAGCGGCTTCGGCATCATCAGATCGGCTGCCGCAACGACGGCGCCGACACCCTTGGGGCCGCCGATCTTGTGCGAAGACAGAATCAAATAGTCGGCGTAAGCCGCTGACATATCGATGGGAACACGGCCCGCAGCCTGCACCGCGTCGACCTCCAGAATGCCGCCCGCCGCCTTGACGATCGCGGCGATGCGATCAATCGGCTGGATGACGCCGGTCTCGTTGTTGGCCGCATGGATCGCGACCAACGGCAGGCCTTCGGCCTTGTCATGCGCGGCCAGAGCGGCTGTCAGCTGAGCGAGGTCAGCGATGCCATCGGCGTCGACGCCGATCCGCGAAACCTGTGTTGCCGGGAAGCGGCCGCCGTTCAACAGGCAAGGGTGGTCGGCCTCGCAGACATAGAGCTGGCTCATGCGCACCGTGCCACGGCCCATCCGCCAATCCGGTGTCAGCAGCGTCGATGCGGCTTCCGTCGCGCCGGAGGTGAAGACGACATGCTCGGCCTTGGCGCCGACAAGTGCTGCCACATCGCGCCGGGCAGTGTCGATCAGGCGCCGCGCCGCGCGCCCCTCGGCATGCACCGACGACGGATTGGCGACGAGATCGAGCGCGGCAATCATCGCCTCGCGCGCCTCGGCAATGAGCGGCTGGCTGGCATTGTAGTCGAGATAGGCGCGTGCTGCGGCCATTTTCACCCAATCGATCCCGTCAAGACCCTTTCCGCAAGGATAGCGCGTTATTTCCTTGAAATTGCAAGGCAAGACGTCCTATTTACGCGGCTTGCGGCGAGGATGGCCGGGCCGTCACGGCTGGCTATCCAGTTTTGAACAATTCTAAACTAGCTTCTAAGAAGACGCTTGCCCTGCGTCAAGGCCCGGAAGGGCTGGGGCTGGAGTAAGAATTGTTCCGGGCGCCGCGCATTCGTATGCCATTTGGAGTATTTCATGCCTGAGGTCATTTTCACCGGTCCGGCCGGCCGCCTGGAGGGCCGCTACCAGCCTTCCAAGGAGAAGAGCGCGCCGATTGCCATCGTGTTGCATCCGCACCCGCAATTCGGCGGCACGATGAACAACAAGATCGTCTATGACCTCTTCTACATGTTCCAGAAGCGCGATTTCACCACGCTTCGCTTCAACTTCCGCGGCATCGGCCGCAGCCAGGGCGAATTCGACCACGGCACCGGCGAATTGTCGGATGCCGCCGCAGCGCTCGACTGGGTGCAGTCGCTGCATCCGGATTCCAAGAGCTGCTGGGTGGCCGGTTATTCCTTCGGCTCCTGGATCGGCATGCAGCTTCTGATGCGCCGGCCCGAGATCGAGGGCTTCATCTCGATCGCGCCGCAGCCCAACACCTATGATTTCTCGTTCCTGGCGCCCTGCCCGTCATCGGGTCTGATCATCCATGGCGATGCCGACAAGGTGGCGCCGCCCAAGGATGTGCAGGGCCTGGTCGACAAGCTGCACACGCAAAAGGGCATCACCATCACGCAGAAGACCTTGCCAGGCGCCAACCACTTCTTCGCCAACGACGCCGATCTGCTGCTCGAGGAATGCGCCGACTATCTCGACCGACGGCTGGCCGGCGAATTGTCCGATCCGCGGCCGAAGCGGCTGCGCTAAGAGCAATTCCAGGAAAAGTGTAAACGGGTTTTCCGTCCGGAATTGCGTCAAAACAAAAACTCCCGGTCCGATGCCGTCACAGTCGTGCCCATCATGGGCGCGAAAATGCCATTTCGGCTGATCCAAACGGTGAAGCCAGCCTGACATGTGGCGCGGCTCGGCTGAACGGTGCACAATGCCGGTTCAGCCAGCGCAAGAAGGCATGACCGATCATGTACCAGCCTCCCCATTTCCAGGAAACGCGGCCGGACGTCCTGCACGGGCTGATCCGGACGCATCCGCTGGGGTTGCTGATCTCCAACGGCACCGATGGCCCGGTCGCCAATGCCATTCCCTTCCTGCTTGATGCAGAGGTTGGGCCGAATGGCCGGCTGCGCGCCCATCTGGCCAGGGCCAACCCGCAATGGCGTCAGCTGGCCGACAATCCGACATCGCCGGTGCTGGTCGTCTTCCAGGGCGCCGACGCCTACGTGACGCCGTCCTGGTACGAGACCAAGCGCGAGACCGGCAAGGTCGTGCCGACCTGGAACTACGCCATTGTCCAGGTGCGAGGAACCGTCAGAGTGATCGAGGATTCCGCCTGGATCGCACAGCAGATCACCGAGCTGACGCTGTCGCAGGAAGGCGCCCGCGAGGCACCCTGGGCGGTGACCGATGCGCCGCCGACCTTCATCCAGTCGCAAATCAAGGGCATTGTCGGGCTTGAGATCGAGATCGCCGAAATCAGCGGCAAGTGGAAAGTCAGCCAGAACCGGCCTGTCGCCGACCGCGTCGGTGTCGCCGAAGGGCTGGAGAAGGACGCCGCCGGCGCGCCCGACATGGCTCGGCTGGTGCGGAGCTGGGGTGGCATCGACAGCTAGCTGGGGTGGTCTTAGATGGTTCCAAAGGCGTCAGCAATTCAGTTGCCTGCCGGCGCTGCTCCAATGCGGAAATTCGTCTGTCTCGGCGCATCGTTTTGGTTTGGTTTGCGAGCCCGACGGAATAGGCGGAACGTAGTTTTTGCCACCGGCAACCCCGACGCCGTGTAGCGGAAGATACATCCCAGCCGGCCAAGCACCATCGCGCAGACGATGGCAACAGCACAGCCAAGGCCGAAGCCGGCGACAGTGTCGCTCGGATAGTGCGCGCCGATAAAGATCCGGGTCGATGCGACCGACAAGGTTGCAGCCAGCAGCACCCATCTGCGCTGGGGCAACAACAGCAGTGCAATGCCGAAAATGACGCCCATGGTCGTGGCATGGCCGGACGGGAAGCTGGCAAAGCGCGCCTCCAAGGAAAAAGGATGCAGCGACAGATCGCCGAGCTTGTCGAAATTCATCGGCCTGGCTCTGCCCACGCCATATTTCAGCACGTTGACGACCATGGCCGAGAGTGCGATCGAACCCAGCACCATGAAAGCAAAACAGGTCCAGTTGTAGAAGGTCATCCGCGCGCGCCGGGAAAGGCTGCGCCAATCCGCCAGATTCGCCGCAATCAGCACCAGTACCGACGGGACAAGATACCAGCCGCCGAGGCCGAAGAAGGTAAAAAACGCGGCGATGCGAAAGACATTGGTCGAGCCTGAAGCCCACTGCCTCGCCATGGTGCCCGCAAGATGGTCGAAACGGAGCGACACCGCGACCGTCAGCAAAAGCCAGGCCACCACCCAGACCGACCACAGGATTTTCGGGTAGCGCGCCGGGCGCGTCGCCAGGCGATGCCGTACAATCCCGAAAGTATCGCGGAAATTAGCGACAGACTGCCGGAGCATGGCAGGCAAAGCGGCACGCGCCGGCTTTGGCGACTTCATCAACATGCGGAGCTCGGCGCCATCATTGAAGAGGTATCAGTCCGCCACACGGTACAGGCCGAGCGACAGTTTATCACCTGACGAATAGTTGATTCCGTCGATTTCAGCGACGCGGCTGGCCTTCTTGCCTTGCCCCGCCAGCAGGTCATCCAGCCGTTTTTCATCGCCGACCGGCGCCAGGCCCAGCGCGCAGGCCGGATCGCCAAGCAGATGTTGCGCAACCCCGTCGACATCGGTCAGTACCGTCTTTGTGCCCACCAGAAATACCAGGCTCGGTTCGTGATATTGCGCGGAGGCGAGCACGCTCATCTCACAGGGACGATCGGCGCGAACCGCAGCCTCGATTTCCCGACTCATCCAAATCGGTTTCAGTGACGGCACGATGACACCGAACAGTAGGGCGTAGGTTATACCGGCGCAAACCGCAGCCCCGCCGATGCGGACCAGCGGCACCAGCGCCTGGCGCGAAACAGCGAGGTAGCCGGCGCCCAATGCTGCCGCGGCGGCCGGAACGCTCCACCATAAAAATGTCTTCATGAGATAGATCGGCGCACCGACGCAAAGCACGTCGAGACCGACTGTCACCAGAACGGTGCCGAATGCGGTCGCCCACCACAGCCATGTCTGCCAGCGCCTGAGCGGCGCATTTGCCTCTTGCGGTGTCAGCGTCAAAAGCCAGCCGATGAGCAGGGCCATGCCGGGATAGGCCGGCAGCACATAATGCGGCAGTTTCGTCGGGATCAATTCGAAGACGAGCCAGAACGGAACGTACCAGGCGAGGCAGAAACGCAGGCGCGGATCGTCGCGCAATCGGTTGAGCGCCTGCAGTCCGGCGCCGAGCGCCACAAGGCCGAACGGCCACATGAACAGGCAATAAGTCAGCACGTAGAAGCCCGGCGGAACGCCGTGCGACTCCTCGCCTTGCGCGACCTTGCCGAGCATATCCTTGGCGACGGCCTGCAGCAGGAAGGCGCCGTTGCTCTTCCAGGTGATGAGGGCGAGCCAAGGCAGCACGATCAACAGCACCAGAATCAGCCCACGCCCGGCTTTCAGCCTCGCCAGCCAGCGCCAGTCGCGCTCGAAAGCAACCAGCGTGAGCACCGTCAGCGCCGACAGCAGCGGTGCAATCGGCCCCTTGATGAGGATCGCCGCGCCCTGCGCAGCCCAGAAAATCCACGGCAGATGGCCGGCGACAGGCTCGTTGCGGCGCGATACCAGATAAATCTGCGCCAGCGCGCCTTGCGCCAGAACGCAGCAGGCAAGCAGCATCGCGTCGGTCTTGGCGTCGCGGCCTTCGAAGGCGGTAGCGAAAATCGCCGCCATGACCAGGCCGGCGGCAAGACCGGCATTGGCGCCGAACAGATTGGCCCCGGTCCAGGCGATTGCGACGACGGCGATGGCGATGCCCAGCGCCGAGATCAGCCGGTAAATCCAGATCGGCGCCTGTGCCCCCTCGCCGCTCAGCGTCACCGCCGCCGATTGCAGCCAGTAGATGCCGATCGGCTTCTGGTAGCGCGACGCGTCCTGGAACCGGATGTCGACATAGTCGCCGGTCTCCGTCATCTGCTTGGTCGCCTGGACGAAGCGCGGCTCGTCGCGGTCGAGCGGCGGCAAAGAGGCCAGTCCCGACGCCGTCATCACCAGGCTGAACAGGAAGAGAAAGATGTAGTTCCTGCTCATTTCGACACCGGACAGACTGGTCAACACCGGACAGACTGGATTTGGCGGGACTGGTGGCTCAGTCGACCTTGGTCATCGCCGCCTTGCGCTCATTGGCGATGAGCCATAAATTTCTGACATAGATCACCATGCCCATGGCCTGGCCGGCGATGAACACCGGATCCTCACGCTGGATGGCGTAGACCAGCAGCAGCCCGCCGCCGAACAGCGAGAAGAACCAGAAAGCGATCGGCACGACGCTGCGCTTGGCCTTTTCCGAAGCGATCCACTGCACCAGGAAGCGCATGGTGAAGAAGAACTGGGCAACGAAGCCGAGCAGAACCCAGGCGTCGAACTGCTTGACGAAAACCTGGTGCAGCCAGGTCGCCAATTCCTGAAACACGTTAGCCATGCGTGATTTCCTCTACCTTTGGCATTCTGCGGCGCCGGCGCCGAAGCCACCAGACGCCGGCGAGATCGAGCGCGCCCTGCAGGCCGCGATCGAAGATGCCGTAATTCGACTTGCCGTGGCGGCGGGAGCGGTCGACGACGTCGCAATGGACGACGCGGTAGCCTTCCTGGATGACAAGCGCCGGAACGAAACGATGCGTACCGTCGAAAAACGGCAGTTTGCGCAAGATATCGGTGTGGATCGCCTTCAAGCCGCAGCCAGTGTCGCGGGTGTCGTCATGCAGGATCGCGCCGCGCAGCCAGTTGGCGAAACGCGATGCCAATTGCTTGATCTTGCTGTCGCGGCGCTTCAACCGCTGCCCCTGCGCGGCGCCGAAATCGGGCCCTGCCCGACGCAGCGCATCGACCAGCACGGGGATATATTGCGGGTCGTTCTGGCCGTCGCCGTCGATGGTGGCGATTATCGAGCCGCGCGCCGCCCAAGCGCCCGAGCGCACCGAAAGCGACTGGCCGGCGGATTTTTCGTGCCGAAGCTGCCGAAGCGGAAACGGACGTGTGGCGGCTTCAGCGGCAAGCACCGAAGCGGTGTCGTCAGTCGAACCGTCATTGACAACGATGATTTCGAAGTCGCGCCCGGTCATCGCCGCCTCGATCTCGTCGATCAGCAGCGGCAGGTTCGCCGCCTCGTTGCGGCAGGGAATGACGATGGATATCAATGCGTCCGGCATATCGCGTCGGGCTCTGTCACAAGATATGGCATTCGGTGGATGCCGTGCGGTGCCGTTCCAGCGGATCGAACCCGTTGGCGCGGCGCCTCATTACGCCAGCCGACAGGATGAAGCAAGCATGCGCGGCAGTGCAGAATAGGCTGTCCATGCCGGCGCAAAATCGGAAACCACTTTTGCTTGACGCGCTTGGATGCTAAACGCCCGCGTTCAGGCCATGCCGGGCCGTTCGGACCCGGCGCTTTCAGGAAGAAACAATGCCCGCCTTCAAGTCCGATTTCCTGCGCGTCATGAGCGAGCGCGGCTTCATCCACCAGATTTCGGATGAGACCGGGCTGGATCAACTTTTCGCGAAGGAAACCGTGACCGCCTATGTCGGCTACGACGCCACGGCGACCAGCCTGCACATCGGCAATCTGATATCGGCGACCATGCTCTACTGGATGCAGGAGACCGGCCACCGGCCGATCGCACTGATGGGCGGCGGCACCTCGATGATCGGCGACCCGTCCTTCCGTGACGACCAGCGCAGCCTTTTGACGCCCGAGGCGATCGCCACCAACATCGAGGGCATCAAGCGAATTTTTGGCCGTATCCTGCGCTTCGGCGACACTGGCAACGACGCCATCATGGTCAACAATGCCGACTGGCTGATGAAGCTCAACTATGTCGAGTTCCTGCGCGATGTCGGCCGCCACTTTTCGGTCAACCGGATGCTGACCTTCGACAGCGTCAGGCTGCGGCTCGAGCGCGAACAGTCGCTGTCCTTCCTCGAATTCAACTACATGATCCTGCAAGGCTATGATTTCGTCGAGCTCAGCCGCCGCCACGACTGCCGGCTGCAGATGGGCGGTTCGGACCAGTGGGGCAACATCATCAACGGCGTCGATCTCGGCCACCGCATGGGCACGCCGCAGCTTTATGCGCTGACCACGCCGCTGCTGACGACATCGTCGGGCGCCAAGATGGGCAAATCGGCCAAGGGCGCGGTGTGGCTGAACGGCGACCTCTTCTCGCCCTATGATTTCTGGCAATACTGGCGCAACACCGAGGATGCCGACGTCGAGCGCTTCCTGAAGATCTTCACCCGGCTGCCGCTTTCGGAGATCGCGCGGTTGGCCGCCCTTGGCGGCTCGGAGATCAACGAGGCCAAGAAGGTGCTGGCCACAGAAACCACGGCCATCGTGCACGGCCGCGAGGCGGCGCTCGCGGCCGAGGAAACCGCGCGCAAGACGTTCGAGGAAGGCGTGACGGCCGAAACCCTGCCGAGCGTCGAGGTGGATGGCGCAGCGCTGGAAGCTGGCATCGGCATCCTGTCGCTGCTGGTCACCGCGGGCCTTGCCGGGTCGAACGGCGAGGCGCGCCGGCATATCCAGGGCGGCGCCGTGCGCCTCAACGACCAGCCGGTGGCGGACGACCGGCGGATGGTGACGCCTCAGGATTTGAGTCCGGAAAACGTCGCAAAGCTTTCAGTGGGCAAGAAAAAGCACGTGCTTGTGCGGCCTGCCTGAGCCGTCTTCTGGGATCCTCAGCGATACTCGAAGATCGACCGGAAAATGCCCGGCGCGATTACCGATAGCGGGTTGATGTCCAGCACCGGCTTGTTGGCGTTGCCCTTAAGCCGGTAGGTGACGCCGATCAGGCCTCGGTCGCGGCCGTTGCCGAGCAGAACGCCGACCAACGGCAACTCGCCGAAGATGCGGTTGAGGCCATAGGCCGGCATGAAGGTTCCGGTCATGTCCATATTGTTGTTCTGGTCGTAGAGCGTGCCTTGGAAGGTGGTGCCGATGCGCGGGCCGCGCAGCACGCCGTTGGCCAGCTTCAGGTAACCGCTGCCCTTGTCGATCTCGGTAAAGCCGCGCTCGAACTTTACCCGCGAAGTGTCGATCTTGCCCTTGACCGCTTCGTTCAGGCTGCGGCTGTCGCCGGCCGGCGTAGTCGATACGATGGACGCAAGCTTCGGTTCATTGACGATGAAGAAGTTGCTCGAATCGACCTGTCCCCGCATCGGGCCGTCGGCTGCGCCGCTGAGCGCCAGCGTGATCGATCCGCCTTCCATATGCTCGTAGATGTTGAGGAAGCGCAATATGGCGCCTGCGTCGGCCGACTTCATGGTGAGCGCGCGAGCACCATTGCCTGCCGTATTGCTGATGGTGATGGCGGCGCCGGAACTTGCCGCGGCGCTGACCTTGAGCCTGTTCACCCTGGAGCCGGCGGCACTGTAGTCGAGCTTCAAATTGGACAGGACCTCGTCATGGAACCCGGTTAGCGAATTGACGTCGGCGCTGACCGAAACCGCGTCTGTGCCGGTGGCTTTGGTGGCGGTATCGACATCGGAGGTGAACTGCTTGATCAGCGAGCGGGCATCGAGCGCGTTGCCGCTGACATCGACGGCAAAGCCCTTGCCCGACCGCTTCACCGTCACGGCGACATCGTCGCCCCGGTTCAAGGCGACTTTGCTGAAGCGGGCCGAAGACAGCGCGCCCTTGACCAGAACGACATTGCCTTCGACCGAAAAGCTCTTTCCGTCGAGGTCGAAGTCGGACAGCGTCGTGGTATCGCCGGACTTGCTCATGGTAAAAGTGGCATTGGCGGGAATGCCCGGCCCCTTGCTCCAGCCTGCCCAGGGAATGTCCAGCCTGGCGCTCGTCAGGTCAACGTCGACGTTCTGGCTGCCGCCTTCGCCGCTCTTGTCGATTGCCACCTTGATGGTGCCGGAAATCAGCGGCGACAGGCCAGGCATGGCGATGGCGCGCGTCTTGTCGTCGAGCACAAGCGCCACCTTGCGGCTGCGCGGCGGGCCGCCATCCCTGAGCGGCTCGACCAGATCGAGCTCGGCTGGAATGCCGTTCAGCCGCGCCTTGGCAGAGATCACCGCCTTGTCAGGCCCGACTTCGATCGAACCGTCGGCATCGGTCACCATCTGGCCTTCGAACGGCTTGGCGAGCGACAGGTCCTTGTAGTCGAGCGATACCAGCCAATCGAGCTTCGACGTGTCGACGCCGGATTGCAACGGAATGTCGGCCTTCACGTGGCCGGTCACCGTGCCCGACAGGTCGTCCGGCAAGATGCCGACATGGCGCATGGCGTTGATCGGTTCGTAGGAGGCAAGTTCGGCGATGGCCGGCGCCTCACCGGCGACGTCGATGTCGAGCGCGCCGATCACCGGCGGGTGGTTTGCCGCCTTTACCGACAGTGTGCCATTGCTTGCCGCCACGGTGCGGCCGCTCGGCATATAGACGCTGCCCGAGGACAGCGCGACGTCGACGTCGTTGCCGTGGAAGGAAACGACGCCGACGGCATCGCGTATCGGCGGGATGCGGCCGGCGGTGTCGAAACGCGAGCCCTCGACCTGGAAGCGGCCGAACACCTCGTCGGCCGAAAGCGGCACGCCGTTGCCGAGACGCCCCGGCACGACCTGGAACTGCAGGCTGGCATCGACGACGCGGCCGCCAAACAGGTTCTGCAGCACCCACAGCCGCGCGTTCTTGGCCGAGAACCAGGGCCACAATTGCTTGACGTGCGAGACCGCCATGTCGTGGACGTTGAGCGACACCGAGATACCCGGCGGTCCGTTGTCGATGAAGGAAACCGCAGCGGTTCCCAGCACTTCGCTCCCCGATCCCGACCTGATGCCGATCTGGTCGGCGACAAGCTTGCGGCTCTTGACCTGATAGACGCCGGCGATGCGGGCGAAGAAATTCAGCGCCGGCTCGGGCGATTCCGAAGGCGCCAGCGTCGAGCCGTCGCTGGTCAGGTCGTAACGATAGGAAGGCTCCTCGCCGGCCGCGCCGGTCGACGGCTTTGGCCCGATCGAGCCGGCGAAATTGAACGCCGAGCGCCCGGTCTTTAGAACCAGCCTGCCGACATCGATCTTGTTGGAGCCGGAGACGAGGGCGGCGTCGACATCGACATCGGCCGGCAACAGCCCGCGTGTGCCGAGGTCGAGCACCGAGCCGGTTAGCGACAGCGAGCCCGTCAGCCGCGAATCGGTCTCGCCCGAGCCTTCGGATCCGGTGAGCTTCAAAGCAATCGCGCCGGTTCGCCCGCCGGCCGCCGGCGTTGTCTCCGCGACATCCGCCATGTCGATGGCGGCGTTCAAGGCGGTGAGGCGCATCGAGCTCGTATCGCGGGTGGCGGTGGCCGTGACGGTGAGCGCGCGGCCATCGACATCCGCCTCGGACGAGAACTCCACGCTGCCGGGGCCCGACTGCAGCACCGTCGCGTTGGCGATCATGACCAGCTTGACCGATCCGGCCTCGGGCAGCTCGAATGCGACATTTCTAAGATCGATGCGGCGCATCGAATCCTCGCGCACGGCATCGAGTGCACGATTGACGTCACTGAAGACGGCGGCGGCCAGTTTTTCTGGATCGATGAGACCGTCTTGATTGCGCAGGCGCGCTGTCCAGTCACCACCCGACGGCATTGCCGCGGTGACGATATGGGCGTCGGAAATCCTGGCGCTGGTCAGCCGAACCTCGCCCGAAAGCAGCGGGATCAGCCGGATGCCGAAGCGGACGCGCCCGGCATCGGCCATCGGCTTGCCGTCGGCCGTCTCGACGCTGACATCCTTGACCTGCAGCGCAATGAAGCTCGATCCGTCAAGTGTCAGGCTGGCAGGACCGACGGCGACTTTGACGTCGAAACCGGCCAGTTTCTCGATCGCCGTTTCGGCTTCCAACCGCAGCCGTTCGTTGCCGATGCCGGTGGCGCCGATGACGTAGACGGCGGCCGCTGCCAGCAGCACAAGGGCTCCAATGCCGGCAAACAGCCGGGCAAGGATGCGAAAGCCGCGGCCGATCCGTGCCTTGCCGAGCGGCGGCACGCGGCAAGCGGACGGGAAAGCCCCCAGGTCGGTGATCTCGTCACGCCTGAACCGGATTTTCTCGTGCTGCGGTTCTTCCTGATCCACGCAATTTTCCGTTGTGCGAATTCGATCGTGGACGAATCCCCGCCCGACACTATAACGACGCAGGCTAGAGCATGATGCCGAAAAGTGTGAGGCGGTTTTCGGACGACATCATGCTCTATCTCTTTGATTTAGGGCCGCGTAACCTCAAACAAGGGCATCGATATGGCTGATCTCGACGTTGGCGACGTTGCGCCGCAATTCGATCTTCCGCGCGACGGCGGCGGCTCACTCAGCCTTGCCTCTATGCGGGGGAAGCCCGTTGTACTTTATTTCTATCCGCAGGACGACACCACAAGTTGTACCAATGAGGCGATCAGCTTTTCGCAGCTGAAGCCGGAGTTCGAAAAGGCCGGCGCCGTGGTGATCGGCCTGTCGCCGGACAGCGTGAAGAAGCACGACAAGTTCAAAACCAAATACGATCTCACCGTCGACCTGGTTGCCGACGAGGAGCGCAAGGTGATCGAGGCCTACAATCTGTGGGTCGAGAAGACGATGTATGGCCGCAACTATATGGGCGTCGAGCGGGCGACGTTCCTGATCGGCAAGGACGGGCGGATCGCCGGGATCTGGCGCAAGGTCCGGGTGAAAGGCCATGCCGAAGCAGTGCTGGAGGCGGTCCGCGCGCTCTGAGGCGCCACCGATCTGGCGAACGCCGCGCAGTGCATTGGGGGCATAAGACAAATATGCGGTTGGCTGACACCGTTGGTCACTAGCGCGCCCGCGACGGCAAAACTTTGTTAACCCTAATAATGTGTAATCGGGCTTCGTTGGTGTCGTAACGAAAGCTTGGTCCCGTGAACCTAACCGGTCAGTCAGCGGTCTTCGGCAGGCGCAAGGAGCCGCATACGGTCATCATTGCGCGGGGCAATGAAATACGGCATTTCACCATCCGGCCGTGGCTCGTCGCCTTTCTCGGCTCGGCACTGGCGGCGATCGCCATCGGCTATCTCTTGGCGACCTCCTATCTCGTACTGCGCGACGATCTGATCGGCGCCACCACGGCCCGGCAGGCGCGCATGCAGCAGGCCTATGAAGATCGCATTTCCGCATTGCGCGCGCAGGTCGACCGCATCACCAGCCGCCAGCTTCTCGACCAAAAACTGATGGAAACCAAGGTCAGCGAATTGATCGAGCGGCAGAGCCAGCTCAGCCAGCGCCATGGCCGCCTCGGCCCGATTCTCGAGCGGGCCGAAAACGAAGTCGGGACGCCGCCAACCGCTGATGCCGCAGCGACAACAAAACCCGACGAACATGCCGAACTGACTGGCGGCGAGCCACTCGCCTATTCGGTCGCCAGCCTTGGTTCGGGCGACACCAGGCCATTCTCGCTGTGGTCGACACGTTCCGATCCGCTGCCCAGCGAAACGGCTGCGGACCGTGCCGACAAATTGTTCGTCTCGATCAATGATTCACTGAAGGCTATCGAAAGCCAGCAACTCACCCGCATCGAAACCCTGGCCGACAACGCCTACAAGAACGCCGATGCCATCACCCAGGCGCTGGAAGCGGCCGGTCTGCCGGTCGACAGTGATTTCGGCAAAAACGAAAGCGATGTCGGCGGACCGCTGATCCCGCTTGACAGCTCGATGATGTTCGACAGCAAGGTCAAGGAACTGGACGAGGCGCTGGATACGCTCGACCAGTTGAAGAAAGAGGCGCGGCGGCTGCCGCTCGCCAACCCGGCGCCGGGCCACTCCGTCACCAGCCCGTTCGGCGTGCGCACTGACCCCATCCTCGGCACCGCTGCCCTGCACTCGGGCATGGATTTCCGCGCGCCGGTCGGCATGGCAGCCAAGGTCACGGCGGCCGGAATCGTTACCAAGGCCGGCTGGAACGGCGGCTATGGCCGCATGGTCGAGGTCGATCACGGCAACGGCTTTGCCACGCGCTACGGCCATCTGAGCGAGATCGACGTTGCCGTCGGCCAAAAACTCGCAGCCGGCGACATCATTGGCAAAACCGGCAGCAGCGGCCGTTCGACCGGCCCGCACCTGCACTACGAAGTCCGCCACAATGGCGAGGCCATCGACCCGCTGCGCTTCCTGACCGTCGGCAAGAAGGTCGAGCAGTATCTGTAGGGTCAAGCCAGGCGGCTGGTTGCACGCCCCCGCCTCCTTCACCCGTTGTACCATCCTGTTGTTTGGCAATCCGACATCGCGTGCTCCGGCGTCACGTTCTGGAGCCTGCGGCTGCCGCGCGCTTTGCCGATGCTGTTCTCATCGCTGAGGATTGCCTCGGCCACCGCCGTGATCGGCGCCATTGTCGGCGAATGGATCGGCTCCGACCAAGGACTTGGCGCGCTGATCGTCCAGGCGTCCTTCAACTACCAGTCGGACCGCCTCTACGCGGCGATCGTGCTGTCATCGGGCCTGTCGATCGTCCTGTTTTGTCTTGTGGTGCTGATCGAGCGCCGGACGATCCAATATTGAGCAGATGCGTCAGGCGGGTCGCGGTGGCGTCCGTCGTGGCTGACCGGTCAGGATTTGACATGGATGTCTCGCGGGAATTTGGTCAGCGTCTCATGGCCGGTCTCGGTCACCAGAATGGTCTCGCTGATCTCGATGCCCCAGCCATCCATCCACATGCCAAGAATGGAGTGCAGGACGTTGCCGGGTTGCAGCGCGGTCTTGTCGCCGGGCCGCAGGCTGATCGTGTGCTCGCCCCAATCCGGGGGATAAGCGACGCCGATGGAGTAGCCGATGCGCGATTCCTTCTTCAGCCCGTAGCGCTGGATAACCTTGCGCCATGCGGCCTCGACCGCTTCGGCTGTGGTCCCGGGCCTGACCGCGTCGAGCACCGCATCCATGCCTTCGATCACCGCCTTTGCGGTGTCGGCGACACGGGCCGGCGTCTTGCCGAGCTGCATCGTTCGGGCGAGGCCTGCGGCATAGCGGCGGCAGACGCCGGCAAGTTCGAGCGCAATCGTCTCGTCCTTTCCGAACCGCCGGTCACTCCACATGATGTGCGGAGCCGATGCATTCTCGCCGCCGAGGATGGTCGGCGGCAGTGCCGTGATGTCGCCGGCGAAGTCCGGGCTGCCGGCGATCTGCGCCGCCTGGATCGCGGCAATCGCATCGCATTCGCGCACACCTGGCGCGATGACTTCGAAGGCCCGCGCAACAGCTGCTTCAGCCAAGGTCGACGCCTTGCGCAGGTAGGCAATTTCCGGAGCGGATTTCACGGCGCGGATCCAGTTCACCAGGAGATCGGCGTCGTGCCATTTCGCATTGGGCAGGCCAGCGACCAGCCGGGCATGCGCCTTCGGCGAGAAATAATAAGCTTCGAGCTCGATGCCGATATGTCTCGCGCCCCAGCCCTTGGCGACGATCCAGGCCGCCATCCAGTCCATCGGATGGCGATCGGCTCGCTGCACGTGGTCTTCGGGGAAGCCGACCGCATTCTCCGGCTTCATCCAGGCCGTCAGCAAGCCGCCTGCCGCATCCATGGCGCGGCCGATCCAGACCGGCTCGGCCTCGTCTTCGATCGGGACCAGCACGACCTGCGGCGTATAGAACGACCAGCCGTCATAGCCGGTGATGTAATGCTGGTTGGCGACATCGTTGACGACCAGCAGTTCCAGCCCACGCGCCGCCATCTCGGCGCGGATCTTCTGGAGCCGCCGCTGGTACTCATCGCGCGCAAAAGGCAATTCGATCATCGGTTTTCCTGCTGGATTGTTGGCCGGCGAGCCCGCGCCCGCCTGACGTCATTCATCATTGCGGTGGTTTCAGCCCGGCTGCAATCGGCCAGCGCGGCGCATGGGACAGGTCCTGCACCGCGTCCGGGAACCATTCCGAATTATTTTTGAATTCCATTTGACTGAATAAATTGCCTGTGCAAGTCTTGGTCTTCCTAAGGGGCGCGGGACATGGCACTGCGGGGAACCAATCAGGAGTTCGGACGGCCCTACAACCGGCGCATCGTGCTGGAGTCCATCCGTCTTCACGGTCCCATCGCCCGCGGCGACATTGCCAGCCGGGTCGGCCTCACCGTCCAGACCGTATCGACCATCGTTCGCGAACTCGAAGAGCACGGCTATGTGCTGTCGCTGCGCGAAGAGCCGCGCGGACGCGGGCTGCCGCCGGCGACGCTCAGGATCAACCCCGAGGGCGGCTATGCCGTCGGCGTCCACCTCACCCCGCTGGGGATCGACGCGGCGCTCATCAATCTCAGCGGCGATGTCATCGAGAGCATGCATCGCGAGGCGCCGCATGCGACGCCCAACCATGCCTTCGAGCTGATCGGCGCGATGGTGCCGGAGTTGACGGCGCTGCGGCCCGGCGGGCGCGTGCTCGGCATCGGCATGGCGCTGCCTGGACCGTTCGGCGTGGAGTCGATGAGCTTCGTCGGCCCGACGACCATGGCCGGCTGGAAGGATGTCGCGCTGCCGGAACGGCTGGCGGCGTCGACCGGGCTGCCGGCCTTCTTCGAAACCGACATGGCGGCGGCGGCCATGGGCGAACGGCTTTACGGTCTCGGCTCCGGTTATTCCGAATACTACTACCTCTATTTCGGCGTCGGCCTCGGCGGCGTCATCGTGCATGACGGCGCGGTGATGCGCGGCGCCTGGGGCAATGCCGGCGAAATCGGACACATCCCTGCCGTTCCCGGCGGCGAACCTTGCCCATGTGGCAACAGCGGCTGCCTCGAACGGTATCTCTCGCTGGAAGCACGTCGCCGCCGCAACATCAGCGACGCCGCCTGGGTGGCCGAGATCGCACCGATCTTCCGCAACGCCATCGTCACCATCGAGAATATATTCGACCCGGAAACCGTCATCCTCGGCGGGCTTGCGCCCACAGACCTGCTGGAAAAGCTGGTCGGCGCGGCCGGACAGTTCCCCAATTCGGTCTCGGCGCGGCGCGACCGCAAGACACCGCGCGTGACGGTGGCGACCGGCGGCAAGCATTCGGTGCTGCGGGGCGCTGCCGCATTGGCCGTGTCCGGTGTGCTTTCGCCGCGCTTCGGCCAGATGTTCATTGCCGAGCGCGAGCGCCGGTCCGACCTCATGCACAGCAAGGGAGTGGCGGCATGACCGAACCGCTGCTGGTACTCGAAAACGTCACCAAGAATTACGGCGCCATTCATGCGCTGAGGGGCATCAGCTTCTCGATCGGCAAGGGCGAAGTCGTGGCGCTGCTCGGCGACAACGGCGCCGGCAAGTCGACACTGGTCAAGATCATCGCCGGCGGCCTCGAGCCGAGCTCCGGCCGCATGCTGTTCGAGGGCAAGGAATTCCTGGCGAAAACGCCGGCCGAGGCCAAGGCTGCCGGCATCGAGACCGTCTACCAGGACCTGTCGCTCTGCACCAATGTCGACGTCGTCGCCAATTTCTTCATGGGCCGCGAAATCACCCGCAAGGTTCTCGGTGTCCCCATCCTCGACGAGCGCGCCATGGAGGCCGTGGTCGGCAAGGCGCTGGCAAGTGCCGGCACCCGCATCCCGTCGCTGCGCACCAATGTCGAGCATCTCTCGGGCGGCCAACGCCAGGCCATCGAGCTCAACCGCTTCGTGCACTGGGGCGGCAAGCTTGTGCTGCTTGACGAGCCGTTCGCGGCCCTCGGCGTCGAGCAGACGCGGCGCGGTCTCGAGATGATCCGCCAAGTGGCCAACCAGGGCATCGGCGTCGTCATCATCACCCACATCATGCAACAGGCCTTCCAGGTCGCCGACCGGATCGTGGTGATCCGGCAAGGCGTCGTGGCCGGCGATGTCGCGCGCAACAAAACAAGTCCCGATGCGGTGATCAACATGATCACCGGTGAGACGCTTGCCGGTGCCGGACCGGCAGGTTGAGGGACCAAAGAGGGGTCCGGTATAAAAGAGGAGCGAACGACATGAAGCGAATACTGGTTCTTGTCTTCGGTATCCTGGCACTGGCTCTTGCCTCGCTCACGCCGGCAATGTCCCAGACGAAGGGCACCGTCTATTATATGGTCCCGACCCTGCTCGATGAATTCCAGACCGGCTCGGTGAGCGCGCTGGAGCTGTTCCTCAAGCAGGTCGGCTATGAGGTGAAAACACTCAACGCCGACAACAAGACCGACGCGCAGCAATCGCAGATGAACGACGTCATTGCGCTGAAGCCGGCGGCGATCATCCTGGCCGCCGTCGATTTCAACGCGCTGAAGCCGTCCATCGAAGCGGCGCGTGCAGCCGGCATCCCGGTGGTCGAGTTCGACCGCCAGATCACCTCGACCCCGTCCGATTTCACCTCGGTGGCGGGCACGGTCGAGATCGGCTACGTCGCCGCCGAGCAGGCGCAAAAGCTTCTGACCGCCAAGAACGGTTCTGTGAAGGGCAAGATCCTGCAGGTGCTCGGCGATCCCGGCGATCCCTACACGCTCGACATCCAGAAGGGTTTCGAGGAGAAGTTGAAGGCGTTTCCTGACGTCAAGATCATCTCGCTGCCGGCCATGCAATGGGAAGCCAGCAACGCCGGCACGATCGTTGCCGACCAGATGCTCGCCAACCCCGACATCGACCTGATCTTCAGCCATGCCGCGCACCTGTCGGTCGCAGCCGTCGCCTCGCTCGAGGCCGCCGGCAAGAAGCCGGGCGACGTCATGCTGATGAGCTCGAACGGCGCTCCGGTCGGTCTCGACCTGATCCGCAAGGGCTGGCTCAATGTCGAAGTCGAGCAGCCGCTCTACGCGCAGGCCGCGGCCGTGGCGATGTTCATGGACAAGATCGCCGGCAAGCAGGAAATCAAGCCTGGCGAGTATGACGTGCTCGGCTTGAAGTCGACCGTGACCAAGGAGAGCTGGGGCCCCAACATCAAGATCCCGGGCGCCGCCATCACCAAGGAAAACGTCGACAATCCGGCCTTCTGGGGCAACCAGAAGCCGCCGACGGACACGATCAAGTCTGTCGAATAGTCGCCTAGCGAAGCGCTCCGGGCCATTGCGGCCCGGAGCCTGCCCATTCACGACGCCGCGTCCCAGGACACCGTGGCGAACCTAAACCCGCGCCTGAACCCGACGAAATCGAGTTGATTTCTCAGCCTGATTTTCTCGGGGGCGCCAACCGGATCAGCCCATGAACCCGCGCAGCCGCAAAGCCCTGGAGTTCGTCCTCGACAACCTCGTCTGGTTCATGCTGATCTTTGTGCTGGTTGTCTTTTCCGTCTTCGTCCCCAACTACTTCCAGCTCGGCATCTTCGCCAACATCATCGAGGCCTCGAGCGTTCTCGGCGTGATGTCGATCGGCCTGTCGCTGGTCATCATTGCCGGCCATATGGACCTGTCGGTGGAATCGGTGGCCGCACTCAGCGCCATGGCGGTCGGCATCCTGTTCTGCTCATCGGGCATCGGCATGGGCATACAGCTCAATCCGCAATGGCTGATGGTTCCGGTTTCGCTGCTGGTTGCGCTGGCCGTCGGCGGCCTCATCGGCGCCTTCAACGGCTATCTCGTGGTCAAGGTGAAGATGAGCGCCTTTATCATTACGCTGGCGTCCTACATCTGGGTGCGCGGCCTGGTGCTGGTGATTTCCGGCGGCCGCTCGGCACAGGATCTGGCGCCGGCCATCCGCTGGTTCGGCCTCCCGCGGCGGGCCGGCCTGCCGCTGACCGCCTGGATCGCCGTCGCCTGTTTCGTCCTGTTCTCGCTGATCATGGCCAAGACGCCGTTCGGCCGCCACCTCGTGATGATCGGCGGCAACGAGACCGCGACCTTCCGCGCCGGCATCCGCGTCAACCGCAATCTGATCATCGCCTTCGTGCTGGCCGGCGCCATTGCCGGCCTCGCCGGCTGGCTGCTCGCCATCCGCACCTCGGGCGCCACCGCCAATCTCGGCACCGGGCTGTTGTTCAACGCCTTTGCCGCCGTCGTCATCGGCGGCGTCAGCCTGAAAGGCGGTGTCGGCACCTTGCCCGGCGTCTATGCCGGCGTGCTGCTGCTCTCCTCCATCAACACGGCGATCAATCTGATGGGCTTGCCGGCCAACTTCACCCAGGTGATCCACGGCCTTTTGGTGCTCGCCGCCGTGCTGCTCGACGCCTTCAAGCAAACCATTCGCCAAAGACTGGCATGAGAGGACGGCTCGCATGACCGGACGGCTTGAGAACAAGGTCGCGCTTATCGTCGGCAGCGCACGCGGCATCGGCAAAGGCATTGCGCAGCGCTTTGCCGAGGAAGGTGCCAAGCTGGTCCTGGCCGACAGCGAGGCCGAGGCCGGCCAGGCGGCCGCGGACGAACTCGGCGCTGCCTTCATCCGAACCGACATCTCGCAAATTGCCGACGCAGAAGCCGCGGTTGCGCTGGCGCTGAGCCGCCACGGTCGTCTCGACATCATCGTGCAGAATGCCGGCATCTATCCCTGGCAGCTCATCGAGAACACCAGCCCGGACGACTGGGACCGGGTGATGGCCGTCAATCTGCGCGGCACCTTCAACGCCACGCTGGCGGCGCTGGCGCCGATGAAGGCGCAGGGCTACGGGCGCATGCTCTACACCTCGTCGATCACCGGTCCGCACGTCACCAGCCCCGGCCACGGCCATTACGCCGCCAGCAAGGCCGGCATCAACGGCTTCATCCGATCCGCGGCGCTGGAATTTTCCGGCTACGGCATCGCCGTCAACGGCGTCGAGCCCGGCAACATCCTGACCGAAGCGATCGAGCTGCATCGGGGCGCCACCTACATCAAGAACATGGAGGATTCGATCCCGCTCGGACGCCTCGGCAGCCCGCGCGACGTCGCCAACGCCTTCCTGTTCCTCGCCTCGGACGATGCCAGCTACATCACCGGCACGACCATCGTCGTCGACGGCGGCCAGTTGCTGCCCGAAGGCAAGGATTTCCGGCTGCTGCCGCCGTGATCAGCCGGATTTCTTGTAAAGCAGCAATTCAGGCCGGTACTCGAAATGCATGGTGTCGTAGTGATACCAGCGCCCGCCCCAGATGAAGCCGTTTTTCTCGAACAGTTCCACGATTTCCAGCGGAATCCGGTTCTTGAAGGGAATGTGGGCCTTCGGGTTGGTTTTGTTCCTGTTGTTGTACCAATAGTCGGAGAAGCCGACATTGATATCGAAGGCCGCTCCGAACGAGTGAACGCTCAACCGGTCGGTGCCGGCGATCGGCCGCCAGACAAAGCCGCCGCCGGGCTTGAGCCCATAACGGCTCAGCTCCGCGGGCATCGCCTCGAGCGCAGCGGAGACCTTGCCCAGCCGGTCGTTGATGCCAAACACCTTGGTCACCTGCACGGTTTTCTTGCCGAGCTTCGGCAACCATTTGACGTTGGCGATGTGCTTGCCCACCTCGCCGGCACTTGCCCCGTAGAGCTTTTCGAAGAAAGGTTCGTTGCGGATGCGGCCGGGATCGAAATCCTCCGCTGGGACCAGGGCGCCCTCCGCTGCTCCGGGATAGACGTAGCGAAACATGTCTTCGATGTCGGGGCTCTCCAGCAGCGCCTCGGCGTCGCGCGCCTTGCCGTCGTCCCACACCATTGTGGTGCCGTCGGTCCAGGTCAGGACATTGCCCTTGATGGTGAAAAGTCCGGGATAGGCCTTGAGCAAGGAAGCCTTGGCGGCCGGCTGGTCGACGCCGTCGCCCGCATTCCCTGCAAAGGCGGAGCGTCCAGTGCCGACGATTGCCAATGCGAACAGCAACCGCAGCATCAGGCGCCCTGGATGATCCATCATTGTCCTGCCGTCCCGGAGGGCTTTCGTTCATCGTGCATTTAACAAGGCTGCTGTACCATGCTGGTCGAATCGAACGGGAGACAAATCGTGTCAAAAACCTTCAATGCTTTGATCCGGATGACGTTTACATTCATCTGCCTGGTCGGCCTGGCCTCGTCCGTGTCTATTCTTTTTCCAGCCACCGCATCCGCCCAGCGGATGCAGCGATGCGCCGACGAAGGCGAAATCTGCCGCCTGCCCTACCCCTCGGAAGTGGTCTACGGCGCGCGCGGGCAGACCACTTCGCGCTTCTTCGATCGTCGTTCCGTGCCTTGCTCGAATCGCGTCTTCGGCGACCCGGCGCCCGGCCGCGACAAGGCTTGCTATATCGTGAAGCGCGGGGGCGGTAACGACTATGGCGACAATGACGACGACGGCGACAATTACGGCGATGATGATTACGGCCAGGGCCGCGGCAGATGGGTGGCCTGCGCCCGAGAGAATCAGTTCTGTGATTTCCGTGGCCGCCAAGTGGTCAGATACGGAGCGCGCGGTCGGTTCACGCAAGGCGTTTTCAGGAACGGCGTGCGCTGCGGCAACGATGCCTTTGACGAGGATCCCGCTCCCCGTGCGAAGAAGACCTGCTACATCAGGAAGTAGACTGGTGCCGGCATGAAAGGGGGTGCGGCTCTTTGAGGCCGCGCCCGGAATCCGGGATCTTGGTGGGCGATGACGGGCTCGAACCGCCGACATCTTCGGTGTAAACGAAGCGCTCTACCAACTGAGCTAATCGCCCGCTCCGGCCGGACCTTTAAGCGGTCGCAACCGGCTTCGCAAGGCCAAATGAACAGCTGCGAGCTTAGCCGCACAGTGGTTTTCGCGGGCAAAGTGCCGCCCGTCAAAAAACCTTCTCCTGATGCGTTTATGCTGTCCAGCTGCGCTTGACACCCGGTGGCGAACCCCTTATCCACCGCCCCAACGACGAACACGGCTGACACGTGCTCGTCCAATGCGCGGGTGTAGCTCAGTTGGTTAGAGTGCCGGCCTGTCACGCCGGAGGTCGCGGGTTCGAGCCCCGTCACTCGCGCCATTCATTTCAAGGGGTTAGCTACCGCCCCTTGAAAAGTTTCAACTCTCATTCTCCGGAGAGTTTCAACTTTCTGTATTCGTTCCGTTCCAGGCCAAGCAGCTTTCTGCCCTTGCGGCGGCTGGCATCGGCTGAGCGGACGGCGGCCAGATTGACCGGCATATAGGTCTTCTGCAGCGCCTTGTTCCCGTCGATCGAATTGCCCATCTTGGCCGAGATTGCCTCGACCGACGCGCCTCCGGCATTCGCCTCGACCGCGCCGGAACGCCGCATGTCCATCAGCCGCCGCTTCTCCGATGTCCCGAATACCAGCGTGCGCAGATCGGCAAAGTCGTCGACCAGAGAATCCTTCGTGTAAGGCACGCCGGCGCGCGGCCGGCCGCCCTTCAGGCCCGGCGCGAAACCGCGCGAGCGAAAGATCGGCGCATCGTCAAGCAGGGTGACGCCTAGTGATTCGACATAGGCCAGCACCAGGCGCTGCGTGCGTGACGACAGCGTGCCGAAAGCCGCCTCGCCACTCTTGCTGCGTGCAATCAGAAAACCCCATTCCTGTGCTGTCTGCATTGCCTGCGCCGGTTTGAGCGTGCGCACGTCGACGGGTGAGAAGCTCGTGTCCCACGCAACGGCGATGATGCAGGCCAGTCCGCGGTAGCCGGCGCGCCAGGCGCCCTTGACCATGCGCACCGCCTCGCCTGCCGTCCAGGTCTGGTGGCGCGGTGGTGGCGTCTGGCGGCGGATCGCCTGCGATGGGTCGGAGCCGGGCGGGCATAGCTTCATGCCGGCCATGACATTATAGAGCGAACGCCACGTCTTTACGGCACGGTAGGCGATGTCGACACCTTTGACCCGCAGCAGACGGCCATACCAGTCGTCGAGCAGCTCGAGGGTGATGTCGGCTGGCGGCAGGTCGGCGAAGTACGGCTCGATGAAGGTCCAACCGCGCTCCCAATCCTCGCGGGTGCGCGGTGGCTTGCGCTTCCATGCATCCATGCGGCGATAGCGTGCAAAGGCGTCTCCGATGGAATCCTTTGGCCATACATGCAGGCGCGACGGCTCCCTGCCCTTGCGGAGTTCCTGCCAGCGGTCTTCCCACTCCCGGGCTATCGTCCAAGCCTCAGGCCCGTCGATTCCACAGGAAATGCATCTGAAGCCAGCTTCGACCATCTTCGGCGTCGGCAGCCAGTAGCCGTATTTGCCCTTACGGATGACGTAGTGCTTCAACTTGATCTTACCCAAGGGTCGCCAGCCTCGCTCTTGCAATGTCAATGCTAGACTGCGCGCCGGATCCTGATCCTGCAAGACCCGAGCGTTGATCGAGCCAGGCGTCGATCGCAACCATGTCGTAGTTGCCGGTGATTGGGCAGGCCTTGGGAAAGCCTTGATCCTGCAACTCGGGCAGCAATTCCATGAATTCCCGCAGCGTCAGGTGGAGATAACGCGCCGCCTTGATCGCCGGCACCAGCCGTGGTTGTACCGGGAAGCGGATAGATGACGGTTGTAATGTGTGGGTTTGGCTCATGGCACCAAAACTCTATCCACCGTCCATCGGGCAGCGGATGGGCGCCTTGTGGTTGGGCGGGTGTGAATCTCGCCCGTGTAAGAACCTCCGCCGTATAGCATGAGATTTTCCTACTCCATGATCTCGTTATTCCTGCATCGAGGGGGAATGAGGCTTAGAATAGCGGCCTTTCTCCCCCATGCCTATTCATCCAATCCTTAATCGCAGAATCGGCAGCCACAGAGCGAGAATACTAGTAATCGGCGGCTTCGAAGCCGCTACGCCCGGCCAACCCAGCATCGCCATGACAGCGTCTGGCTTGTGGGTAGTCAGAATCGCACCCTGTGCTCTGGCGAAATCACCAGCCTTGAAACGGCACCCTCGTTTGGGGCGGCGGCCCGGCGTCTCGCCTGCGGCGTCGCCATGCTGACGCTCCTTCGGCGCCGGTTAGCTGATTTCACGGTCACGAACTTGCTTCGGCAACGAAATCGATTTCTTCCCGACTACGACGACTGACATGGAGATGCGCAGTTAGCGAGCATGAATGGTCTCTGCGAATTCCTCGGTCTCGATGAGCCAACGGCATGCGCGTCAGCATCGGCCCGGCATGGTCAGGATCGATCCAAGGTTCCCTTGCCATATCCGTCCAGTGGCCATCTCACGTCGTAACGGTCAGATCCTTGGCATGCCTTTTGGTCGCAGTGTTCGCCTCTGCCGGCAATGCGGAAGAGAGCGTTGGGAGCCCGGTAACCGCGACAGCCGCGGCGCTCGACGATCTCAAAGACGAAACCTTCGCTGTAAGTTGTAGAGCTGGAGCACGCTCTACACCGTGGATGGGGCAGCCGCGCTCGCTCCGAGACCATTAGGTCGAAATAGTCGTCGGCCTGTGGCTGAGACCCGATCGCGCTGTTTTACCGGTCGGGATCGGGACAATTGAGAGGCGAAAGCTGTGACAATGGAAAGCCCGCCACCGTGAGCCAGACCAGAAAACTCGTATTTTAGCACCGACGAAACAAAGCTCGCTATTCTGCGTTGAGGCTCGTCGAACAACGGAGCTTCACGAATGGATCCGGCAACTGCAGCTGTGATGATTTTGCTTTCTTGCAGTCCCGCCCAGGGAGTCTGCAAGCCACTCGATACATCACCGTCCATGTTCGGATCCCTTGACACATGCCAGTTGGCGTTATCCGTGAGGCTCGAGGGCGCTCCCAACGGGGAGATCGTGGGGCGATGCAGTTCGATCGATCCCTCCGCTACAGGTTCCGTTCCAGCCGGGTATAGCACGATTGTCGTCACGCGGGGCACAGGGGCGGGTGCGGTGAGCAGTCGCTACATCGTGCCACACAAAAACTGAAGCCAGCCACCGTCAGGCAGCCGGCTATTCATTCTCGACCGGACAATTAGAGGCCTTGCCCTCCCTCTATGAAGCCATACTCGGCATCGGCGGCTTCGCGCTCGTCGTCCGCTTCGCCATGGTCGTCGCCTTCCCTGTCATCGGTCCCGGTGACTTCGATGCCACCGGCCAGACAGGGTTCGAGATCCGGGTCGGGCTCTACGAAGTCGAGCAGCTACATCAGGCGTTCTTCATCTTCGATCGAGCGACGGACCGCCATGTCCGAAAGGCAGAGGTTCGTGGCTGGATAGCGAAGAATCGCACACGGCTTTCCTTCATTTGCATGGTCCGCAGAGATTAGCATTATCGCCTACTCTCATCTCGTCCGGCGTCGCTCCCTCAAAGCAGCGCCGGTAAGGCTCGGCGCCCTTCTTGGTTTCTCCCCGTATGTCAAAAGGAGGTCGCCGGGCCTTACCAGGCCCCGCTGCTCATCGCTTGCGGGGTGTCCTGATGGCTGAGCTTGGCCCCGTGGCCTAACGGCCAGAACCAAACGTTCCGAAAAGCCTTCCTAGGCTGGGCGGCAGCCGAAGGGCTGCACAAGAGGGATCGTCAGACCGCTCCTGGCGCACCACAGCGACACCACCAAGCTGTAAGTCAGGTCCATCGGCCCTGCTGATGAGTGCCCTTGGACAGATGGATTGCGTTTGCCACGAAAAAGGAATCGTACCGGCCCGTTCTCAGCACGTCAGCCGGAACGGGCCATGGGCAGAAGCAGCCGACTAGCTAAAATCGCAAGACGATCGAAGGACCACGTCGGCGATAGCACCGGACCCGACGGCGCCCGTGTCGCCAGTAACTACGGCAGACTCTTCTCCAGCCCCGCCGGCGGCGGCGGCGCCGGTGGTAGTAATCTGGGTCGTAGTCTGGGTCGTAATCTTGGTCGTAGTAGCGCCGATGGTTGACCGGCTCCACTTCCGCGTGAGTACCTTCGTTGTCGAAGGCGTCTGGCGCGTCGAGTTCTTCGAGAATGCCGCTTTTGGCCGCTGGAACACCGGCCAATGCGTTGATAGGCCGGACCGCGCTTGCAAAGGCTGCTGCCCCTGCAACGCCAAATATCGCTGTCAAAAAGGATCGCCGATCCATAGTAAACCTCCCAAGTTACATGAGCTGAACGAAGCGCCCCGCCTGCTGAAGGAGCAGGCCCAGCGCACGGTAAAATAGAGGATTCGCCAGCCGCTCAAGCAACTCGCGAATCCTATCAGCGCAGGAAGGGACCTGGCTGCGCCGATCCAAGACATGTCAGCTAAGGACGACCGCCATTACCAGAAAGGTAACGGCTGTTGCAAAAATCGGTGCGAGCAACCATCGCGCCTGGCCAACACTTTGATCCATTTGTTCTCTCCCGTTGTGGAGAACCAACAACCTGAAGCCCTAATCCGTTCCGCCTAGTCCAAAGGTAAGACCATTGCGTTGTACGGTCGGACTTTAGACCAATCGGATTAGACAAAGGTGCGTAGGCGGGAACGTTTACCCCGGTTCAAAGTTGGTTGCCGGGCAGTGCGGGACGATGATCGTCGTGTGCCGGTCCTTGCAGGAGAGAAGATATGAAGATGCACTTCGTGAACACCGCCGCAGCCATGTTGCTCTTGGCGGGGATCGGCTCCGCCGCCGCTGACGACATTATCATCCAGCCGGAACAGGACACGGTCATCCGTGAGTATGTCAAGAAGCAGCCCTTGGCTTCGGTGAACCTTCCCGGCGTGGAATTGAACGTCGGGACAGCTCTGCCGGAAACTGTTGAGATCCACGAGGTCCCGAACGTCAAATACCGTTACGTGGTGGTCGACAACCGCACGGTCCTGGTCGATCCGGGCACCCGCAAGATCGTGAAAGTTTACGACTGAGATTTCGAACGAACCCACGCTCGCCACCCTTGGGTGGCGAGTGTGTGCATTCAAACGATACTCAGCCGGACAAATTCAAATTGCCACTCAGCCGGACAATGAACATGACGAACCCTGAACTCGAGAGGACGCAAGCCCTGGCTGCCCGCTTGGCTGATCTCCAAGCAAGAATGCAGGCAGCACGTCTTGTTGGAGCCGAGGTAACAACCGTCCGAAAGGTTGCAGCCACAATCGATGACGGCTTGCGACAGGCCGGCCTCACACCGTTAGAAATCGCAGAAGGTCAAGAGGAACAGTTTAGCGTTACTAAATGTTCGACTGGCTATGGACAGCCGAACCTTCCTCTCAGCAGATCAAGTCAGAGCAGCACGAGCCCTACTGAACTGGCCGCGTGTGCGACTTGCCGCCAAGGCCAATCTTAGCGAAATGGTGATCAGCGATCTTGAGAACGGATTCAGGAAGCCGCGTCCCCACAACATCGCCGCCATCCGCAAAGCGTTTGAGGATGCCGGAATCGTTTTCACCGTCCAAGGCACTCCATCGCTAGCCCGCTCAGAAGGTGATAGCGGCCTAGCCGCCGATAATAGACGGTGGCGGGGCCGGGAGAAAAAAGGATAGCGGGGAAAAGCCCGTGTACCCACTGCACCCGATCTCTAAAGCGGCCGCTAACAAGGGCGGTTGTTCACTGACTTTGTGCTGGCGCTCACCTTTCTAAGGTGCCGCTCGAATATGGCCAGCTTCTCTTGGTAGCCGATCCGCACTCTGGACCTGCAACTATCGCATTTGAAACCGGCAATCGTTTCAGCCAGGATCCCCTTCTCACCATAGCGCGTGAACAGGAGGGGCATTGGAATTCTAAAGGTACGTCGCGAAGTTCATTTGATAGAGGCGCTGTGCATGTTCTCCTCAGCGGCACGGCCACTGCAACAAAGTAGAAGGAGAAATGTTTCCGGCTTCGGCCATTTACGCGGAGCAATCAGACCTAAGTCCAAATGCTGAAGGGGGCAGGCAAGCTGTTCCTTGCCCTTCGATCCGGATCGTCTCCGTGGCCTCACCATACTCGGCCGTAGCTCAAAGGCTCGTATCACCGGCCAGAACGCGCAGTTCATCCAGTGGAATGGGCCAGGACCGGCAAAGCCTCGCGACCGAACTTCTCGAGATTAGACGGATCCGTTGGCCTTCCGCAGAGGCCATGGCATAAGATTCGAGCTCGATCAGCTGTCTTCCTTGCCCTTCTCTATAACGCGGACCAGCCATTCTCAGCAGGCTTCGGCCACTCCACACTGTCTGAGTGTGTGTTCTGAACTGTGCCGCCCATCGCAGTTCCCTCCACCTCCAATAGGCTAATTACGGATTATAAGACCTGGGGAATCGATCTCTCAAGGTGGAATCCGCATTAGCGCTGGATGTTGCATCGCGGCGCGGAGGGGTTTTATTAGCTCCCCCTCATCTTGACGCTGGCGCCGGCTGCTCCAAAGTCTTGGGCATGGCTCGGGGAACTATCAAAGTTGGCGACGAGGTCGCAGTCACGGCGATTGTGCGCGGCCGCGTGACGCCCGATCGCATAAGCGTGACGATCCCCTCCTACGACTTCCCGCATTCTGTTGTCGATTCGACTTCGAAGGCTGTAATTGGCCAGCATATGGAATTGATCGGCCCTGTCACACGCATCGACGGGGACAAGGTAACCGTCAGCCTCCGGCCATTGGTGACTGTCGACGCCGAGCACGTGCGCCTGGTCGAAAGACATGTGGCGCTTCCACGCGGGCGAAAAAAGTCGCTGGTTGACAAGGCTTAAACTTCGTTGCCGACCCCAGGAACAGCCCACTGAAACTTTCTCCTTCACATCGGCTCTGGTCGCCTCCCGCTAGCTGCCGGCGCGTTGCGATATCGGCACAGTAGACGGGTTGGCATTTCCGAACTTTCCGCCATGTCGTCGCGATGACGTTGGCGAAGGCGCTTCAGCAGATCGCGTGAGGCTTGGATCGCCCTGCGCGATTGATCCATGTTCTGGCGAAACGTGGCGCGTTCCTCCATGGACTTCTGCCACTTCAGCAAGGTGGCCGTAGTCGCAGTAGCGGCTTGGGCGATTTCTATGGGCGTTGCAACCATCGCATTCTCCCTAAAAAGGCAATGGTAAACGCAATCTTTATAGGCCCAACCAAACCCTTCTCCAATTAAAAACGACCATACGGCATACGGCAAAATGGCTATTCGTCGGGGCGCTCGACGGCAGCTTCGTCGACCTCGGCTTCCATGTCTCGTCGTTGACGGTCTTGGTCTTGCCAAAACCGTCCATCGCCACACCGTCAAAGCCCTGCAGCCACGCGTCGGCATGTTCCTGCCAGTAAGCTGGCACCTCACGCTCCTTGCCATCCTTGCGCGCTTAGGCGCCGTACATCCAGGCGTAGGTGGCGCGTTCCTGATCTTTCTTAGGCATGGCCATTTGCATCATCCTCCCGGAATCCAGCAGCCTTGCGTGCCGCAGCTTCTCTTCGCCTTTTCCTAAGAAAGGAGAGGGTCTGTGGACAGCTGTGGCTCTATCCGGCTGTAAGTTGCCAGACCGCTACGCTGGCGAGGGCAAGGCCCGCTGCGCCTTCGATTGCTCGCGATATGGTATCGAACAGCCGTGGCCTGCTGTCGAAAAAATGCACCAGGCGCTCCCGAAACAAGATCGACAGTACCGCCACGCTGGACAGCGTTAGGGCCACGCCCACCATCATGGTGATTGCGAACAGAATTCCAGCTCCCGGCACCCCTCTGGAAATCGCGAAGGTCATGACAAAAAGGGTCAGCGGGCACGGAATCAAACCGGCCATGACTCCAACGGCCTCGCCCTCATGCTTGTGATGGTGGCCGTGGCTCACCGAACGCCAAAGCATCCAGACGCCGATCAGCCCGAGCAGACCGCGACTCACACCCTCAAGCAGTGGTGCGCGTCCAACGCTGCCCAATGCAATCGAGACGAGCGGCAGGGAGAATACGGCGATCAGCACCGCTGTCGCCACGTGAGTGAAGGACAGCGTAATCGACACCAGGAGGCCGCGCGAAACCTTCGCATCCGAACCTGCAAGGTAAGTCGCCAAGACAGCCTTACTGTGGCCGGGCGTCAGAGCATGTGCCGCACCGAACAGGAGGCCCATCGGCAGAAAGGCAAGGAACGCAAGCCAATCACCGCCAACTGACAGCAGCTTTATCTGATCTGCGAGCGCCAGGTATATGGAGCGCGATCAGCCGAGACCGGCAAAAGCGAGTGGTTTCCGGCAGTTGTCAGTGCTGGTGGCCGTGATGTTCGCCCTGATCATGAGAGTGCGGATGCTCGTGCTCACCTTGGTCGGTCGAAAACCGGATGTTGGCAGCTGCGAGCGCCGGCATGTGTTCGAACAGTTCGTTCTCCAGCGCCGCCGTGATCTTGTTTGCCTCTGAGAGAGGCAAGGTTCCGTCGGCTGCAATAGCGATGTCGGCATGCAACTTGTGGCCAATCCAGCGGGCCTTGGCGTCGACAACGCGAGCACCCTGCACATGCGCAGCGGCATGCTGAATTTCGGCCATCACGCCCGGCTCGACGCCGTCGAGCATGCGGGTGAGCACTGAGCGCGCCGATTGCCAGACGATACCGAATATAGCGACCGTGATGAGAAGCCCGATGATCGGGTCGGCCAGTGGAAATCCGAGCCAGACGCCCATGGCGCCGATGACCACTGCAAGGCTGGTAAGCCCGTCGGTGCGGGCATGGTAGCCGTCGGCGACGAGCGCCGCACTGTTGATTTCCCTGCCGATACGGATGCGAAACACCGCGACGGCCTCATTCCCGAGGAAGCCGACAATGCCCGCCGCGGTCAGCCAACCGAGATGAGTCACTGCCTGCGGACTGACCAGGCGCTCGATAGCCTGGTACCCGGCGACGATGGCGCTGAACAGAATGATCAGCACGATAATGATACCGGCCAGATCCTCTACCCTGCCAAGGCCGTAGCTGAAGGTCCGTGACGGCTTGCGTCGTGCCAGCATGAATGCGATCCAGAGCGGAATGGCGGTTGTGGTGTCGCCTATGTTGTGGATCGTATCGGCCAACAGCGCCACGCTGCGTGACACCAACACCACGGCCATCTGCAATGCCGCCGTCATGGCCAAGATGACGAACGACCATTTGACGGCCCAGATGCCGCGGTCAGTGGTTGCAATCGTTGCGTCGATGACCCCGTGCGTATGGCCGTGCGAGCCATCGTCATGAGCATGCGCGTCATGATCATGTGACCCGAAGCCGAACCAATCCAAGACGCGTGCGCCGATACTGGTCATAGGTATTTCGCCAGTTGCTTGAGCTCTGCCAGCGAGTTGCCTCCCGCTTCCGTGTCGATCAGACAATGTTCGATATGATCGTGGATCAGTTCTCGCTTTGCGCTGCTGATGGCGCTCTCCACTGCATGGAGTTGCTGCGCCAGGTCCAGGCAGGATCGCTGCGCCTCGAACATGCCAAGCACGGATGCAAGATGCCCCTGTGCGCGCTTTAAGCGCTTCACGATAGCCGGATGAGAACTATGGATGCCTTCGGACATGCCCACCGGTATCCCCCCAGGGAGGATGCGTCAAGTATGATGTGAGGGCAGATCGGCTCTTGATCAGCCACCCCGCAGAGCGTGTATCCATGGCGCTGAATGGTTCCGGAAATTGGAATCTGGGCTTGAAAGGGCTTGCCCCTGTGCAATACAGGAACCAGCCATTAAACCTACCAACTCAATGAACCGTCCAACTTCGATGGGGTCAGTTCACGACCGGGCCTTTCTTTGCGTGGTGAAACTGAAGAAGCCCGTCGGTCGGATCAGCGGGCTTTGTGATGGATGGCCCGCGCCGGCTTCCGAGGCTGCGCGGGCCGACCATGACGAGTGAGGGACGCATCTTGGTCACCGGCCGGACCGCTGAAGAACGAGCCGGGTGTGACCGAACTGCCTTGGAGCGGGAATGTTCCCGGCTGACGCAAAAAGCCCGCCAGCATGAGCCGGCGGGCAATCGATCTGGAGTAGCTGGACTCATCCAGCATAGTTCAACGACGGCGGAAGGTTCGGTAGCAACCCGCGCTCGTCGCTCCCCAAGGATCCAGGGAGCGGCGAGTTGGTGCCCTGCGAGCGCGACACAGAAACTTCGCCGCGCCATGAAAGGACGGCGTGGAGCGCGCAAGCTCTGCAACAAGCTGCCGGCGCTCTGGGAGGTCTGTCCGCTTTTCGGATTGCCAGTGCCAGTCCAGACCAGCACCCTGCCTGGTGAGCGTAATCCCGCAATTGCCTGCGCTTAAGGCGGCGTAGGGCCGCCCATTGGGCGAGACTGGACTTCTAGACTGGAAGCCACCAATTCCTGCACCGCTTCGGGAACGGCCAACGGCACCATCTGCGCCGGATAGGGGCCGTCGATCCAGCCGTTCGCGGAGCGCTCGCTATCAGTTTGGCCGTTCAGGCTAGCCATTCGCGCCACTTCGCAGAAAGCCTCCCGGTTGGGCCTTATGCGGCACGTCCCAACCGAAATAAACCATGGCCGGCTAGGACGACGTCTGGAGAAACTGTTGCTCTCTCGTCGGCGTCTTCGAAAACGCTGTGATTATCGCCTCGAGCGATACATTCAAGGCGTTGGAAAAGGTCCTTCCCCTCTGCCAAATCGCCACGTAGTGATAGAGCGCGGACGGTTCCACTGGCCTTACTCCCAGCTGAAACGCCGCGTACTCACGTGCGATGATCTCGTTTGTGATCGAAATGCCCAGGCCAGCCGAAACGTATCCGGCTTCGTGACCGTTGCAATCGAATTCCACCAGTATGTCCGGCTCAACGCCGGCGAAGCGCAAGGCATTGAAGTTCATCTGGTGGGCGGCAAACTGGGGATCGATATCGACGATCGTTTCGCCTGCCAGGTCTTGCGCCTCGATACAGGTCTGTTTTGAAAAGCGGTGGTCGGGATGAAAAATGCATACGTTTCGTGCCGACCCAAGCGGCGCCCATTCAAACAAGCCTGGATCCAGAGGCAGTCTCGAAATTCCAAGATCGGCGCGGCCGGCCAGGATGTGTTCGCCGATCTGCTCGTAGCTTCCAGAAATCGACCGGACATTCGAAGCGGTCTTTGAGCGGATAATCGCCACGACCTTGGGCAAGGTCACGAAACCGAAAACAGAGGGCGCGGCAATCGCAATCCGCTGCTTTTCCTCGTTCTTCATAGCGAAGATCGACGCGTCCAGGCGATCCAGCGACGTCAGGGCCAGTTCTACGTTTCGCAGGAGTTCCCAGGCTTCCTGCAAGGGGACGATGCGGTTGGCTGATCTCTTGAAGAGTGTGATGCCGAGCGTGGTCTCAAGCTGCTTCACATGTTGACTGACGGCCGGCTGGCTTATCCCGAGCGCAGCCGCCGCCCGCCTAGTCGAACCGGCCCGCAACACTTCCCGGAAGACCTTCAGCTGACGGAGCTTGAGGTCGCTCTGCAACAACTCCATTCCCTGCGCGCCTTTCCCTGATAACCACCCGGCGGCAGACAACGCCAACCTGGGGAGCAACGAACTGCCTCAGTATATAACGACGCGTTATAGATAAAATAATAAAAGTTATAGATTGAGTGTGTAATTTTAAGCGTTAGAATTGGCCAGTATCTCAAATTAACTGCACATTAGAAATATAACAACTCGCAACCTTGGGTTATATGGCTTGGTCTCGGCAATAAAGACCGGCGTATCCTGCGGCAATTGCGAGCCGAGGAAAGCGCCCCATGGGTGGTTTTACTACTCAGTTTGTTGTCGCACTTACCGTGACCATAAGCCTGGCTCTTGTCAGCGGCTGCCTGGGTACGGCATTCGGGCTGTTTTTGGCGATTTCGAAGGGCACGGCAAAGCCGCGCCTCAACGCGGTCGTGGCCGCCTACACCACAGTCGTCCGTGGTGTACCAGAACTTCTCGTTATCCTGCTCATCTACTTCGGCGGAACCACGCTCGCCAGCAAGATCGCCGGCCGGTATGTCGAGGTGAACGCATTCACCGCAGGGGTTATCGCGCTCTCGGTCATTTTCAGCGGTTATGCGACCGAAGTGTTTCGCGGCGCGATTGCGGCAGTGCCAGCGGGCCAAACCGAAGCGGCAAAGTCGCTTGGGCTGAACGCCTGGCAGCGCTGGATGTTCGTCATCGGTCCGCAGATGCTGCGGCTGGCGCTGCCTGCCTATGGCAATCTCTGGATTTCGCTCTTCAAGGATACCGCACTGGTTTCGATCGTCGGCCTGACCGACATCATGCGCGTTGCGTATGTGGGGGCCGGATCCTTGCGCGCACCATTGACCTTCTACCTTGCGGCCTCCGCTCTCTATCTGTCGCTGACCACCGTCACGTTGCTGTCGATCCGGCTGACTGAGCGGCGCTATCCGGCTCTCGGCCGGTAGGAGGGAAGGCCCATGAACCTCGGCTTGATATTTGACGCACTGGTTGTCTTGCCCTCGGGCATCGGTCTTACATTGATCCTGACGGTGTTGTCGCTGACGGCCGGATTTCTTCTGTCCGTGCCGCTGGCCTTCATGCGCGCTTTCGGACGCCCCGGCCTCTCGCTCGCAGTGCTCTCATACACCTATGTGATCCGCGGAACGCCGATGCTTGTTCAGCTCTTCCTGCTCTATTACGGCCTCGCTCAGATCGAGGCGGTGCGGGCCAGCATCTTCTGGGTGATCCTGCGCGACCCCTTTTGGTGCGCCCTTCTGACATTTTCGCTGAACAGCGCGGCACACACCACCGAAATCCTGTGCCGTGGTCTCCAGTCCGTGCCTAAGGGTGTCACCGAGGCGGCCACGTCTCTGGGCTTGAAACGCTTCCAGATCGCTCGCCTGGTCACCTTCCCGATCGCTTTCAGGATATCGCTCCCGGCCTACGGCAACGAGATCGTCGGGATGATCAAGGGCTCGTCCCTGGCCAGCACCGTGACGCTTCTCGAGATCACCGGGATGGCGAGACAGATGGTGTCGACCACGTTCGCGCCGTACGAGATCTTCGTCGTCGCCGGAGCGATCTACCTATCGCTCACCTCGATCGCGGTGAAAGCGATCCAGTTGCTGGAGCGATGGCTCTCGGGCGACGGCCATCCGGTGCGTCGACGAAAGGCGCGATTGCGCCCCGCCCTACCTGATCCAGAGATCACGACGCCCCTGCCCTGACGCCGCAGGTTCTGGGCTCCCTCCATCACAAACCAAAGAAGAGGTGCATCATGCGCATACCCCTGGCTATTGCTGTTTCTGTCGCATCCCTGATGTCGGCATTCCCCGCTGGCGCCGAAAGCGCGCGCGTCATATCGATCGCCTCCGAAGGCGCCTCGCCTCCCTGGGACAGCACCGACGCGAACGGTCAACTCTATGGCTACGATATCGATGTCGGACTGGAACTGTGCCGTCGCATCGAGATCAAATGTACCTTCGTCCCGCAGGATTGGGACGGGATCATCCCGGCACTGCTTGTCGGCAAGTTCGACGTCATCATGTCCGGCATGGCGATCACGGAAAAACGCAAGCAGTCGATCGCGTTCTCGATCCCCTACGCCACCGGCTTCAACCAGTTCGTTGTGCGCAAGGACCTGGGCCTCGACGCCGGCGACATCAAGCAGAAGGTCAACCTTTCGACCATCGGCGACAAGGAAAAGGCGACCATCGAGCGCCTCAGATCGACACTCGCCGGCAGGGCGATCGGGGCCCTGCGCTCGTCGAATTCGGAAGCAGTGGTGAAGGAAATGCTGGGCGATGTCGTGACCATCCGCAGTTATGACAGCCAGGACAACATGAAGCTCGATCTTGCTGCAGGTCGCATCGACGGCGGTCTGGCCGACTATTTCACGTGGCGAGATTTTCTGGAGACGCCTTCCGGCTCGGATGTGGTGTTTTTCGGCCCTGAACTGAATGGCGGGCTCTGGGGGCCGGGCGTCGGCGCAGGTCTGCGCAAAGACGATACGGAGTTGCTCGCCAGGTTCAACGCGGCCATCGACGCGGCCACCAAGGATGGGACGATCAAGGCGCTGAGCCTGAAATGGTTCAAAAGCGATATCTCGCCTGCAGTCGCGCAATAGGCAGCAACCGACTTCGACATTGACGTGGCGCCGGCCGGAATGCCAGCGCCCTCCCCTCCTTCAAGGCGAGCCCCATGAAAGACCAGTTCTGCGCGGTCGTTACCGGCCAATCCCTGATCAAGCACGATATCCGTGACATCAAAGACGAACGCTTCATCGCGGTTACGGACTTCCTGCGACAAGGCGACGTCGTCTTCACCAACTTCGAGTCGACGATCCTGGGCAAGCACGGCGGGTGGCCGACCAAGGGCAAATACTTCGGATATTCCAGGGCTGAAGTGCTCGACGCATTGCAGGCGAACGGTTTCAACGCGCTTGCGCTCGCAAACAACCACGCCTTCGATCTCGGCGTTGGCGGCATCCTGTCGACGCTGGAGGAGGTGGAAGCGCGGGGCTTCCTCCATGCCGGCATCGGGGCCGACGAGACGGATGCGAGGAAACCGGGCCGCCGCCAGCTGGGCGCGCGCGAGGTCGCACTTCTTGCGATGGATGCAGGCCCTGGCCCGACCAACATGTATGCCGAAGACCGTACGGCCTTCCGGCCGGCTCGGCCGGGCGTCAATCGCCTGAGCACCGTTCGCAAGATGGGGGTGCCGGACGGACATTTCAGCAGACTGGCAAGGCTGGGCGCCCATTTGCAAAGCTCCCCGTTTGAACTGGCCAACTATGCGCAACCGGAGGACCCGGTAGAGGTGGCAGCCGGCAAGGAGATCAATTTCTACGGCACCGTGTTCACGCAAGCCGCCGATTTCGGCCGCCTCATCGAAGTCGACCAGCAGAGCGCAGCCATCCATCTGTCCGCCATCCGGCACGCCGCGGCACAAGGCGATTTCGTCATTGCCTATCTGCACCACCATCATTGGGAACCAGGTTGGCAGAACGTGCCGCGCTGGGTGCAGGCCTTTGCCAGGATGTGCATCGACGCCGGCGCCAACCTGTTCGTCAGCCACGGTGCTCCGGTGCTGCAGGCAGTGGAAATCTACAATGGCTCGCCGATCTTCTACGGCCTCGGAAATTTCCTTTTCCACGTCCACCCGAAGGAAACCGAATGGGATCCACCGGAAGTCTGGCAAAGCATCGTCGCGGCCTGCCGCTATGATGGGAGCGGAAACCTCGCAGGAATAGACCTCCTGCCCGTCGTGATCGGCGCGAAAGCTCAGTCTCTCGGATCAGCAACGGGCAGATTGGTACCCGTCGCCGTCGCTGGAAGCGCGGCGCGAGACATCCTCGAGGGATTCGCGACCCGATCGCGGGCGTTCGGCGTCGAAATCGAAGTGTCCCCGACTTGCGGCCGCATCGCCCTGCCCGCTGCACGAAAATTCGGCTGACGGCCCGACCGACCGCTCACACCGTCTTGCATTCCGCCGGCGGGGACTCGCCGCCCGTCTCGCTATCTGCCTTTGTGTCTAGCTGGGCCAGTTCTTCTCCTAACGCCGCGATCAGGGACGAGACGCGACCGCGCACACGCGGCGGAAGTTTCACTAGCCCTTCAATCAGTCGCCGACCCTCCGCGCTGGCAATGAAATCCAGGCGCTCATCGACCGGCAGGGGCCGCGCCTCGACGCGGGTTTCATCGTTTCCCGGCAGGCCTTCAAAGAAGCGGCCGACAGGAACGCCGAGCGAACTGGCGATCTCGTAGAGCATCGACGCGCTCACGCGATTGCGCGCGTTCTCGTATTTCTGCAGCTGCTGGAAACTGATGCCGATGGATCGGGCAAGCTGGGCTTGCGATACGTCCGATTGGACGCGAACCGTCGCAATCTGCCTGCCGACATGCTGATCGGCGGGATGCGGGTCGCTTTCGATCTTCGGCTTCGGCCCCGTCCGAAGGAGGACTGAGCGTTGCGGTTTCAACAAGGCCTTTCGATCCTCCATTAGTCAGCCGGACAGAGAGTCTGTCGCCACGCGCCGGGCTCTCCGCACCGATGTGATCTGCAGGTCGACTCGCCATTTTATATACCTTATGGGGTGCAAAATGACCCTATTGGTGGCAAAGAAAATCTGCCTGCCGATTGTGGCCTCATGGTCAGTCCACGACAGATTCGAGCCGCACGAGCTTTGCTTGGTTGGTCGCAGCAGGAGCTTGCGGACAAGGCAATCGTGTCGCTGAACGCTCTGACCCGGTTGGAAAACGGCAAGGTAGATTCCCGGATCAGCACTTTGCAGGCCATTGAGGCGGCCCTGATAAAGGCGGGTGTCGAATTCTTATCCGCTGGTCAAAAGGGTGAAGGTGTTCGGCTCTTAGATCCTCAGGCTTGAATGTCCCGTTGGCGGAAGGACAGGTTCTCGCAGCTGCAACCGCCACAACTACCCTCCGGCGGGTGACGAGAGGCAAAGTCGTGGTATTGTCGGAATCAGCCATGATCCGAGTTTCCTGAAGCTTGGTTGTGGTCAGGCTGGGATGACTCCCCGACGCACGTCCTCAGCCGAGTCCAAATGTGAGCCCCTGCTCCTATGAAACTTTGGAAGCAGAAAAACTATGTGAGCTATTTCATATCACATGAGCCATAAGTGATCAACTTGAAATTAGATGATATGAAAGAAATTATGGGCGCCCAGATCAGAGGAGCGCGAGGATTAATACGTTGGAGTGCCGAAGATTTGGCCGATGCGGCGAGCGTGGGAGTAGCCACAGTTAGGCGCGCAGAAGCTGCGGATGGCGTCCCTCCAATCACAATAGCAAATCGGAATGCGATCCGTGGTGCCCTGGAAAGGGCGGGCATCGAGTTCATTTCGGAAAACGGCGGTGGCGCTGGCGTGCGCTTGGCCAAACGGCAATAGCGAACAACGCGCAGCTTCGAGCGATCGTCTAAATCTCATCGCCGACGTCCCGCTTGCTTTTTGCACTAGGTGCGGCCATCCGCACAGGTGACATTGAACGACTGAAAAGGGGCCGAAAGGGGACTGTCAGCTTCTAAGCACGAATTTTCACAAGCGGACTTTCATGCCGCAATGGAATCGACCTGACAGGGCGCAATCCAAGCCCTAGCCAGGGAACAGGAATGCCGAGGCAGGATCGAAGAAAATGCGTTGACCCGGTGCGATGGCGCTGTCCGCTTCCTCTGCATCGGAGGTTGGCCTGACGTCGATATCTTCTCCGGCCGCCGTGCGCGCCACGATGCGCCGGCGGTCGCCGAAGAAGGCGGTATCGACGATCTCGACGCCGAGTGCTGCGCTCGCTGGCCCGGGCGTCAGGCGGAAGGCTTCGGGGCGTACCATCAGGCGCACCTTTTGACCTTGACCAAAGGATGTTGTCGTCTTTACGCCGGTCACGATCGAGCCGTCGGCCAGGCGGACCGTCGACGCGCCACCTGCGGTTAGCAGATGCTCGGCCGGCAGGAAATTCGAGTTGCCGATGAAGCCGGCGACAAACTCGCTCGCCGGCCGGAGGTAAAGATCCTCACCGGTGCCGATCTGTTCGATACGGCCTTCCCTGAACAGAGCGATGCGATCCGAAAGATGCAGCGCCTCCTCCTGGTCATGCGTGACATAGAGGATCGTGACGCCTGTCTCGCGGTGGATGCGGCGGATCTCGGCCTGGATCTCCTGGCGCAACTTCTTGTCGAGTGCCGACAGCGGTTCGTCCATCAAGAGGATCGGTGGGTCGTAGGCCAGCGCGCGTGCAAGCGCCACGCGCTGCTGCTGGCCGCCAGACAGCGCGCCCGGATGGCGGTCGGCGAAGTTTTCGAGGCGCACCAGCGCCAGCATGTCGGCAACCTTGCGCTTGACCTCACCGTCGGGCCGGCGGCGCACGCGCAGCGGAAAGGCGACGTTCTCGGCGACGCTCAGATGCGGAAAAAGGGTGTAGCGCTGGAACACCATGCCGATGTTGCGCTTGTGCGACGGCACCGAAAGCAGCGATCTGTCCTCCAGGAGCACATCGCCCGAGCTCGGATCCTGGAAACCGGCGATGGCGTACAGCGTGGTCGACTTGCCGGAGCCCGACGGGCCGAGGAACGTCAGGAACTCGCCCTTGGGCACATCGACGGTGACGTCGTGGACGGCGACGAAGGCACCGAACGTCTTTCTTACTGCGCGTATGGACAGGAAGGGAGGGATCATCTGGTCAATTTTCTGCGAAGGAGTGCGGTCACGATCATCAGGCACAAGGTCAAGCCGACAAGCAGGCTGGAGGCGGCGGCGACGACCGGGCTGAGGTCGGCGCGCAGGCTGCCCCAGATTTTCACCGGCAAGGTTTGCAAGCTCGGGCTCGCCATGAAGATCGCCACCACGACCTCGTCCCATGAGGCCAGGAAAGAGAAGATCGCCGCCGAGAAGATGCCGATCCTGATCGACGGCAAGGTGATCCTAAGCCTCGCCTGCAGCGGGCTGGCGCCGCAGACGATGGCCGCGTCCTCGATGGATTTGTCAAAACCCTCGAGCGCGGCCGTGATCGGAATGATGGCGAAAGGCAGCGCCAAGATGGTGTGGGCGATGACGAAGCCGACCGTGGTGCCGGCAAGGCCGATGCGCAGGAAGAAGGCGTAGATGGCGATGGCGAAAACGACCACCGGCAGCACCATCGGCGTCAACAGCAAGCCGCGCAGGACCTGGCGTCCGCGAAACTCACCCCTGACCAGGCTGAAGGAGGCGAACAGGCCGATGATGACGGCGAGGATAGCGGCCATGGCGGCAATTCGGGCACTGGTCAGAGCGGCATCGATCCAGGTCGGGTCGCCCAGTAATTGCTGATACCATTTCAGCGTCCAGCCGGGTGGCGGAAAGGCCAGCCAGCGCGACGAGCCGAATGACAGGAGCACGATGAAGACCACCGGCAGCAGCAGGAAAGCCGTGACGGCCGCCGTGAAGCCGCCAAGCACCATCCGCAGCCATCCGAGCCGTTCATAGTCGAGCAGCATGTCAGGTCCCTCCCCCGGCGCGCCTGGCCCCAACCAGGCGAAACTGGATCGCGTAGAGCGCCATGGTGACGGCAAGCAGGACAAAGGCGGCCGCACTGCCGAGCCCCCAGTTGAGCAGCGACTGCACCGTCTGGGCGATCATCTCGGCCAGCATCATGTTCGATGTGCCACCGAGCAGGGCCGGGGTGACGAAGTAGCCAAGCGACATGACGAAGACCATCAGGCCGCCAGCAGCGACGCCGGGAAGCGACAGCGGCAAGAGGATGCGGCGGAAGGCCTCGAACGCGCTTGCGCCGCAAAGGGCTGCCGCGCGCAGCGTCATCGGGTCTATCGACCTCAGTGTGCCGACCAGCGGCAGGATCATGAAGGGCAGCATGATGTAGACCATGCCGATGGTGACGCCGGCCAGATTGTTGATGAGCGGCAGCGGTTCGTGAATGATGCCCAGGCCCATCAGTGCCCGGTTAATGACACCGGTGCGCTGCAGCAGCACCATCCACGCATAGGTGCGGGTAAGAAGGTTCGTCCACATAGACAGGATGATGATGCCGAAGACGATCGAGCCCAGGGCGGGCGGCATGATCGCCAGCATCCAGGCGACGGGGAACGCCACCAGGATGGTGACGGCGGTTACGACCGATGCAACCAGAAAGGTGTTGAGGAACACCCGCACATAGGTGCCGCTGCCGAACAGCGCCGCGTAGTTCTGTAAGCCCGGTTCGGGATCGGTGACGCTGCGCAGCAGCAGGGCGACCACCGGCACGATAAAGAACAGCCCGACCAGGAACAGGGCCGGCAAGGCGCTGCCACTGCCGGTCGGCAGGCCGACGATCGAGCCGCGTCTAGGAGAATTTCCTTGCATCGAGCGGTCCTGTCTCGAAACGGGGCGCGCAAGCCGCGCCCCGTCGGTCTGCAACGGTGTTACTTGGTCTGCCAGGCATACCAGCGCGTCGCGATCTCGTCGCGATGCTCGGCCCAGTAGTTCATGTCCAGGTTGATCTGGCCCTCGACATGGGCATCTGGCAGGGCCTTGACGGAATCGGCCGGCATCTCCGCCTTGGCCTTGGTGTTGATGGGCGCATAGCCGCTTGCTTCGGCGAATTTCGCTTGGCCGGTCGGGCTGGTGGCGGCGGCAAGGAACTTCATCGCGCTGGCCTTGTTCTTGGTACCCTTCGGCACGACGAGCACGTCGGCGGCGGTGAGGTTCTGGTTCCAGGAGACGCCGACATCGGTGCCGTCCTGCTGAAGGGCGAAGACGCGCCCGTTCCACAATTGCCCGAAGGCGGCCTCGCCGGAGGCGATCAACTGCTGCGACTCGGCGCCGCCGCCCCACCAGACGATGTCGGACTTGATGGTGTCGAGCTTCTTGAAGGCACGGGCGAGGTCGAGCGGATAGAGCTTGTCCGCCGGCACGCCGTCGGCCAGCAGAGCGATCTCGATCACGCCCGGCGCCGACCATTTGTAGAAGGTCCGCTTGCCGGGAAACTTCTTGGTGTCGAACATGTCGGCCCAGCCGGCCGGTTCGCTCGCGACCGCGCCCTTGTTCCAGGCGAGCACGAAGGAATAGTAGAAGCTGCCGACGGCATGCTCATTGCTGAAGCGCGGGTCGAGATCGGTCTTGGGCACGACCGCATAGTCGATCGGCTCGAGCAGTCCGTCCTTGGCGGCCTTGATGGCGAAATCCATCTCCACGTCGACGACATCCCAGGTGACGTTGCCGGCGTCGACCATGGCCTTGAGCTTGCCGTAGTCGGTCGGTCCATCCTGCAAAACCTTGATGCTGGAGCTGGCCTCGAAGGGGGCGGCCCAGGACTTGGTCTGCGCCTCCTGCGTGGTGCCGCCCCAGCTGGTGAACGCCATCTCATCGGCCTTGGCGGCTGTCGCCGCGAGCAGTCCGGCCAGCAGGCCGGTCAAAATCAATTTCATTGTCATTCTCCTCTGTTGGTCTGTTCTTGTTTTTCTCAGTGCACCTGCGTCCTGCGCAACTCAGCGCATGACGAAGGGATCGGGGATCGGCTCGTCCGAGGTGTTGATCCATACGGATTTCGAGCGCGTGTAGTCTCTGATGGCGTCGAGACCGCCTTCGCGGCCGAGGCCCGACAGACCGTAGCCGCCGAACGGAACGAGCGGCGATACGGCGCGATAGGTGTTGACCCAGACAACGCCGGCATGGATGTCGCGCGCCATGCGATGCGCCTTGCCGAGATTGCTGGTGAACACGCCGGAAGCCAGGCCGAACGGAGTGTCATTGGCGAGTGCCAGCGCCTGCGCTTCGCTGTCGAAGGCAAGCACGCTGAGCACCGGTCCGAACAATTCCTCCCGCACGCAGGGCAGGTCGCTGCCGCCGGCATCGATGATGGTCGGTGCGTAGTAGAAGCCGCTGCCGACTGGCCGTGTTCCACCGGTGACCAGCATGCCGCCCGCGGTGAGGCTTTCCGCGACAACCTTCTCGATCCAGTCGCGCTGCCGCAGCGTGGCGAGCGGACCCATTTCGGTCGCCGGATCCTGCGGATCGCCGATGCGAATCGCCTCGGCCTTGCGCTTCAGGCGAGCGAGGAATTCATCCTTCACCGAACGTTCAACCAGCAGCCGCGAGCCGGCGACGCAGCTCTGGCCGGTCGCCGCGAAAATGCCGGCGACCACCGCATTGGCGGCACTGTCGAGGTCGGCGTCGGCAAAGACGACGACCGGGCTTTTGCCACCGAGTTCGAGCGTGGTGTAGGCAAGGTTTTCCGCCGTGTTCCTGACGACGGCGCGCGCCGTCGACGGACCGCCGGTGAAGGCGACGCGCGAAACCAGCGGATGGCTGGTCAGGCGCCGGCCGCAATCATGGCCAAAGCCGGTGAGGATGTTGACGACACCGGCTGGAAAGCCGGCCTCATGAACCAATTCGGCAAAGGCAAGCAGCGGCGCCGGCCCATCTTCGGAGGCCTTGAGCACGATGGTGCAGCCGGCGGCGAGCGCCGGGCCGAGCTTGACGGCCGAGAGGAAGAGCTGCGAATTCCACGGCACCACCGCGGCAACGACGCCGATCGGTTCGCTGCGTATGGTGACGTCGAGATCCGCCTTGTCAACAGGCACATGCGTGCCTTCATGCTTGTCGGCAAGCCCGCCATAATAGCGGTAGTAGTCGCCGACATAGGCGATCTGGGCGCGGGTTTCGCGGATGATCTTGCCGGTGTCGCGCGTCTCGAGTTCTGCAAGGCGCCCGACATTGGCGGCGACGAGGTCGCCGAGCTTGACCAGCAGTTTTCCACGCGCTGTCGCAGTCATCCTTCGCCATAGGTCTGAGCGCAGTGCGCGGTGCGCCGCCCCGACGGCACGGTCGACATCGGCTTCGCTCGCCGCCGGCATCCTGGCCCAGGCCGTCCCGGCCGATGGGTCGACGCTGTCGAACGTGGCGGACGGCTCGTCGAAGCGGCCGTCGATGAAGTTCCTGAAAACAGCGTCGGTCATGGGCTCGCGATCAGAGGAAGGCCGGCATCACCCGGTCGATGAACAATTGCAGCGATTTCATCTTGCGCTGGTGCGAAAGGCCGCTGTCGATCCAGATCGAATACTGGTCGTAGCCGAGCGCCTCATAAGCCTTCAGCCGGGCGATGACCTCATCAGCCTCGCCAATTACCAGGTTCTGCCTGATCTTGTCCGGCGCGTATTGCGGCATGGCGGCGATCTCATCCGCCGTCAGCGGCTCCAATATGCCTTGATGCACCGGCTTCTTGTTCTGGAACCAGGCGCCGAACTGGCAGTAGAAAGTCGACAGGTCCTGGGTGAGGCGATCGGCATCGGTCGCGTCTTCGGCGACGAAGGTGTGCATCAAAAGCATGATTTCCGGTCTTTCGATCTCGGGATGCGCGGTGCAGGCGCCGTTAAAGCGCTGCATCAGGCTGGTCACCTCGTGATCGCCGGAAGCCAGCGGCGTCACCTGGACCTTGCAGCCATTGGCGACGGCGAAATCATGCGAATTCGGGTCGCGGGCCGCCACCCAGATCGGCGGGTAGGGTTTCTGCAGCGGCTTGGGCGAGGAGGTGGTGGCCGGGAATTGCCAGAACTCGCCGGAGAGTTCGAAGTCGCCGTCCCAGAGGCCGCGGATCGCCGGTATGATCTCGCGCATGCGCTGGCCGGCCCCCCAGGCGTCGAGGCCTGGAAAGATGCGCTGATATTCATAGCTGTAGGCGCCGCGCGCGATGCCGATGTCGAGCCGGCCGCCGCTGATTACGTCGGCCATCGCGGCTTCGCCGGCAAGCTTGATCGGGTGCCAGAAGGGCGCGATCACGGTTCCGGTACCGAGGCGGATGCGGCTGGTCTTGGCGGCGAGATAGGCGATGTTGATGAAGGGGTTCGGCGAGATGGTGAATTCCATGCCGTGATGCTCGCCGATCCAGGCGGTCTCGAACCCTGCCTGCTCGGCCAGCAGGACCAGTTCTTCTAGCTCGGTCACAAGCTCGGAATGCGGCTTGGCCAGGTCCGATCGTTCCATGTGCACGAAGAGCGAGAATTTCATCGCTGGTCACCTGTATTGACGGCGGAAGCGCCGGCGCTGGCGAGCGGCCGGACCTCGCCTTCGACATTGTTGCCGACATAGACACCGAATGCATCCACCGAGCATTCCCTGACATAGCGCGCGAGCATCGAGCGGATGGCCGGATCGGCGATCTTCAATCCTTCGATCGCGTCGATCTCGATCAGCCGGATGCCGCGATCGCTGGAAGCGGGCACGTCGAACGTGCCGCGATAGTAGACATGCGTGCGTGAAACAGTTCCGGCATCGTCCCAGACGGCGAAAAGGAAGCCGAGCTGAGCCTCAATGGCCTTTGCCACAAGCAACCCTCGGAGGCTATTGCCATCGCCCGCCGAGCCCAATCCCCGGCCACGCGGCAGTTCAAAACCGTCCGCGGTTTCCACGAACAGGATCCGGCCGCCATTTTCGAGGATGGCGCCAACATCGGTGCCGGGTTGGGTTGCGGCGAGCGCGTCCTGGCTGAGGCCGGGTGCGACATAGGCGCCGCGGCAATAGCCGAGCGGCTGCGAGGAATTGTGCTGGAAATCGCGGACGCGCCCAATGAGGATCGAATGATCGCCGGCCTCGACCAGTCGCTCCATGTCACAGTCGAAGGACGCGACGGAGCCGTCCAGCACAGGGCTGCCGGTCCGTCCCGGCCGCCAGGCAACGGCGGCGAACTTGTCGGCCACTTTCGAGGCGAAGATGCCGGACGCTGCCTTTTGACCCTCGTTGAGAACGTTGATGGCGAAGCTCTTCGATGTCGCGAAGACGGGATGGCCAAGCGCCTTGTGTGCGATGCAGACCAGCACCAGCGGCGGATCGAGCGAGACCGAGGTGAAGGAGTTGGCGGTGAAGCCGCGCGGCTCGCCTTCGGGGCCGATCGTGGTGACGATGGTGACGCCGGTGAGGAAGGAGCCAAGCGCACGGCGGAATTCGCCGCTGTCGAACCCGGTATTCGCTTGCGCAGGGCCGTCTTGTTCGGTCGCTTCGTCCTCGGTGAGGAAGTCAACGATGCAGCGCGTGGTGAGGTCCGGTGCCGCGACCGCCATCATGTGCTTCTCACCCGGCAGTACCGTGCAGCGGCCATGCGGCGCCAGGCGTGCCATCGCGGCTGACATTGCCGGTGAAGAGTTCCTGTCCTCGGAGCCGGTCATGAACAGGGCCGGCACGGCCAGCGTCGGCAGGCGATCAGCATGATCGCCGTCGGCACGAGTGAACAGGCGATAGGTGCGGGCATAGCCTTCCGGGTCGACCGCGCTCAGTGCGGATGCCGTCTTCTGCGCTGCCGCTTCCAACTCGACCGGCACCGGATCGCCGAACCAGCGGGCGATGGTCCGTGCCGTGCCGGCCGTATCGCTGCGGCCGTTGAGCGCCACCGCGCGCTGGCGAACGGCTTCGGCCAGTTCAGGTGTACGCCGGAACACGGCATTCAGTGAAACGATGCGGCGGACGCGCTCCGGTGCGCGCAGCGCGAGTTCCTGAGCAACGAGTGCACCCATCGAGTGGCCGACGACGGATACCTTGTCGAGGCCGAGATGGTCGAGGAGGCGAATGGCTTGGTCGGCATAATCGGCCAGTTCCGGATCTTGCGGTGGCAGCGGCGACTGACCATGGCCGAGCATGTCGATGGCGATCGCGTCGAAGCGGCCAGCCATGCGCTCGAGCTGCGGCTGCCAGATCGCAGCGTTCATGCCGACACCATGGATGAACAGCACTGGGGCACCGACACCGGCCCGGATGAAGCCGGTGCCGTCGGGCGCCGTGCCCTGTCGAGCCCATGCGGAAGCATCAGCCATGCACGTCCCCAAGCTCCTTGAGGTCCTGATAGCGGTCGCCGATGCGGTGATGCGGGCGACCGCCGATCGAAGCGCCAAGCGCGACCACCAGTTCGTCCGGCGCCGGCGCATCGCCGATCTGGAAATGCACGGTCAGGTAATGCGAGCGCCGTCCCTCGTCATTCTTATCCATTAGCGGGATCATGATCGGCGTGTTTGGCCCGCCGCGCAGATTGGTGAAGGCAAGATAGGTCTTGGCGCCGACGGCACGCCGATAATGATTGCCGAAATGGAGTGTGTGGATCAGCGCCGACGCATGCTCGATCTCGCCCGACGTACCGCAGATGGCGGCCTTGCCATAGCCCTCGATAGCCTCGCCGGAACCGGCGACGGCAACGATCTCGCGGGTCAGGATCTCCCCCAGCACCGGCGCACAGGCTCGGATTTGGGGCGACAGATCGTCGGTGAAGCCGCGACCTGCCCAGGGATTGGTCAGCACCGCGGCGACGCCGATAAGGCGCAGCGGCCGGGGGGTGGCCTTGCCGCCTTCGATCAGCGTGTTCTCGGTATAAGTCACGATCTTACGGATGGCGGTCTGCATTGGATTTCCTCGGGTAGGTGATGCCTCGGAACGTCCAATCCCGCTGTCATCTTATGGTATACCATGATATGGAGCGCCAAGTACCTTGTCAACCGGGCGTCGAATCTGTTTTGGTAGGGCGCAGGAGGCATACATGCCAGACGACAACCTTCGCATCGACCGCAGCGCCAAGACCTTGAGGACGCTGGCGCTGGAGCGCATGCGCGAAGCGATCATGGATTTCCATTTCCAGCCTGGCGAAAGGCTCGTCGAACGGCCGCTTTGCGACCAGCTCGGCGTCAGCCGTTCCGTCGTGCGTGAGGTTCTGCGGCAGCTGGAGGCAGAGGGGCTCGTGCAGATGATCCCTGGGCATGGGCCGGCCGTCGCCAGGCCGGACCTCGGCCGTACCGACGAGATCTACGAGCTTCGGGCTCTGCTTGAAGGCATCGCGGCCCGAGCCTGTGCCCTGTCGGCCACCGGCGAGCAGTTGGCAAGGCTCGAAGGGGCGCTGGCGGATTTGTTCGATGCGTGGGCGTCGGCGACGCCGCCTGCGGTGATGCGGGCGACGACCAAATTCTACGAGGCGCTGTTCGAGGCCGCCGACAAGCGTGTCGCCTGGGAAATCGTCTCCGGGCTGAATGTCCGCATCAACCAGCTTCGTTCGATGACCATCGTCTCGACCAACCGGCGCGAAGCGGCGATCACCGAGATGAATGAGATCATGGATGCGATAAGGGCGCGCAAGCCCGATGAAGCGGAAGCGGCGGCACGGCGACATGTCGAATCGGCGTGGCAGATCGCTCGAGATAAACTTCGCCTGGTCTAGGTCCGCGTGAGCCTAGCCTATCCAACCCTTCGAAGCGCCTTGCAGAAAATGTCTGCTTCCCGGCAACGAAAATGCAACTTTACGACTGAGATGACCCGCAAAGCGGTCCGGCAGCTTCGGAGCCGTATCCGGACGGTCTGCTTCTAGGAAGCGCTCGTCGGTAAGCTGCCGTTCGAGTTCACGGTCATCGAGCGAAGTTTGCCTTGTCAACTGACGAATACGCTGCTTTGACGACCAAGTTTAGCGGGCGCTCTTACCGGCCGGCACCTTGACGGCTGGAACAGGGCCGGTAGCGGATCGGCAGCTTGTGGAGCCACGCAGCCGAAGAGCGGTCATTCCATGACGTTGTTTACAGCTCCAGGAGGAGTGTCACTCCTCCTCGAATAACAACCTGCCATTCGTCAACGCCTCCTTCCAACCTAGGGAGAACCGCCGGAAATCAGGCTGTCAGATTGCACACCGTCGCGTGGAGTCATTCATCGCGCCAGTATGGGTGGGAACAGCTGAATTGGCGCGAGCCAACCAGACGGCGTTTGGTCTCAGATATCGGTCCTCGGACGGGCAGATCATTCGCGGTCATGTTGGGTACGAAACTGTAACCCTGATCGACAAGCTGCAGTTTCAGCTCCGCCAGGTGGCGCCTGAATCCATTTTCGATGTAGCTGCGCGGATACCGCCATCCGTTCCTGCATGCTCGCACGAGAATGTCGGAATACAGTTCAGAGCTGGCAGCTTTCACCGCTTCTTCGGAAGTCAGTTTGCTGTTGGTTTGGGTACCTTCGGACAAGCATCGCCCCACCGACACCAAAAGCACCAGTATTACGGTCAAGACAGACAACTTTGTCATGGAGCCCTCCGTGTTCTGAATCGACCAGGCCTGCCAAGCAACCTGCCCTGCCGATCTGCAGAGACTAGGATGCTGACCCGTCGCATGGAATCGTGCAAATGCAGTGTTTTCGATATCGCATCTGTAGTATTTTCATCCTGATGTAAGGCCATCGGGTTCTGGCCACAGGTCGGCTCCAAGGAAAATGGAACGATGCTTCGTGCCGTAGGCAATCCTCTCGCCGGCTTATCGGATCGGGAGTTGATGGTCGCGGCAAAGTTTGCGGAGGGCATGACTTATCGCGAAATCGGCGAAACACTTTTCATAGCGCCTACCACCGTTCGGACCCATCTTTCGGCCATTTATCGGAAGCTCGATGTTCGTAGTAAAGTGGCGCTTGCTGGGTTACTTGCCGATCACCGCCAGCAGGACCGCAGCCATGCACCACCCGGAAGTCTTTCGACCGATGAGCCGGGTCCGCCGGTCCTCGCAGTTCTCCCGTTCGACAATTTAAGCGGAGAAGAACGCTGGACTCGTATCGCTGATGGTTTGTCGGCGGACCTCATAGTTGATCTCTCTCGCTACCGGGACCTTGCGGTGATCGCCCGCCAAACAATGCTTTCCTACAAGGGACGGCATGTTGACGTGCGAGCTCTCGGACGAGAGTTGAATGCCGACTATGTGATCGAGGGAAGTTTTCAAGTGGACGGGCAGCGGGTGCGCATCCGCGTCCAACTCGTCGACGCCCACACAGGGGTCGATGTCTGGACGATGCGTTACGATCGTTCCGCGAACAACCTGTTTGCGATGCTGGACAGCGTGACCGAAAACGTCATCAATGTCCTTGCAACTTGCCACGGTCAGCTCGCCAATCTGCGACGCGATGCGGCTCGTCGGAAGGCTCCAGCAAGTTTGCAGGCCTATGACTGCTATCTGCTTGGGCTTGAGCAGAAGCACCTTTTCACCCGTGAGTCGAACAAGGAGGCGATACGGCTACTGGCGCGTGCGATCGAACTCGACCCGGGTCTAGCAAGAGCTTGGACCGCGCTGGCACTTGCGCATGCTGTGGAAGCTATCAACGGGTTTACCGACAACCTTTCCGGCTCGATCGAGAGCTGGAGCCAATGTGTCAAGCAAGCGCTGGCGCTCGATCCGTCCGACATTTACGCCCGCATAATGCTTGCCGATCTTCGGGCATTGCAGGGCGATGTCGAAGCTGCTGTCGAAGAACATGACCGAGTGTTGGTGGCTGCTCCAAATGACGCGGACTCACTTGCCTTTCTTGCGGGTAGCCTTGCTCTTGTTGGCAGCGACCCGAAGCGTGGCTACGAACTGGCCAAGCGAGCGGTCCGGCTAAATCCTTATGTTCCCTGGTATCATGGAATGCTCGCTCGATGCAGCTACGTTCTTGGCTTTTACCGTGAATCACTGGTCGCGCTACGTCAATCTGCGCCAGATTCGCCCGCCACCCTTCTGTTTCTGGCAATGGCTCATGCGATGCTCAATGAAACTCCTCAGGTCGCCAGGATCAATTCGCGACTGAAGGACGAGTTCCCGAATTTCACGGCTGAGGTGTTCATCAGAACCTATCCGGTTACCAATCCTGTCGCCATTGCTGCAATCAGAGAAGGCGCCCGTCGTGCGGGTTTGGCCTAGCTTCTTCACTCTGGTCACCTCAGAGGCGCATTGCTCCTCGGGCAGCATTGGGGCCGAATGCGGACTGGCGGCTTTAACTGAGCAGCAATCAACAACGGACGATTGCACCATAGCTTTTGAGGCCAGCCAAATGGCTTTGTCGTCCTGGGCGGGTTGCATAAGGCTGCACTCCAAACATGGCTTTCAAGGAAGCTGGACGATTCCCTCAAGCGCCGCGTAGACCGAGATTCGAAGCCAACGGTCCATGCTTCGCGCGAGGCCGGGGTCGCCGATGAGGAAAAGGCCGCCCCTCTCTTTCTCACGCTCGATGCTGGAGCGGCCCTCCAGGATGGCTCCCAGCGAAACAACGCCGGTCTCGACGTAAAGATCGACGTCCCGGCCGGGGTCGAGCGTGCATAGCTCGGGCAAGTCTGAGCCTGGCTCGACCACAAACCAGTAATGGGGACACCTCGGTGGGGGATCGTCGCGGAAATGGAAGCGGATGACGGCGCGCCGCCGCGGCAGTTCAGCGAGGTCAATCTTTCGCCGCACGGCCCACATGAGGGTCGAAACATCCACGTCGGCGAGCGCGATCTCCGCCTCGATGTTGCATTGCGCCCATTCCGCCAGCGCGTTCATCGCCGGCTCGAGCCTTATCGACTTTTCGGTACGGAAATAGCTGATGGTGCCCGTCGCCTCGTCCTCGACGCGCTCGACCAGGCCCAACGCTTCCATTTCCTTGAGCCGCCTCGACAAGAGGGCGGACGAGACGTTGCCCACCCCCTTGCGAATGTCATTAAAGCGGGTCGAGCCGTTCCAGAGCTCGGTCAGGATTTGAATTGTCCAGCGTGGCTCCAGGAACTCGCAGGCGTGCGAGATCGGGCAGACCAGTCCGTAAGGCCGTCGCGTCATGGCTGACCGCTCCTTTGCCGCAGGTTAGGCCTTTCGGAGGTCTGAGGCCAGTTCACAATCTGAAGCGGAACGCTTCCGAAGCTGCCCTGGCGCCTTCTCGCCTTCTGCCGTCACGTGATCGCCATTCGCATTCCCGATCAACGGAGGTTCACCATGACTTGGCGTAACATGACGCAAACGACAATAGGCCAGACCGCACGGCGCTTGCCGGGCACTTTTCTTGACCCTCCGCTCGAACGCCTGCTGGCCCTTGTCCGTGAGTGGAGGACCCGCCGCAACATAGAGCGCGGGCTCGGTCACCTGTCCAACTTCCTTCTGCGGGACGTTGGCTTGACCGAAGCGGACGTCGAAGCGGCCTGCGCCGACAGCTTCGATAGGTCCGCCTCTCGCGCGCTCCAGAGTGCAGCGCAGAACCGCACGGGAAATTGGTGAGAAGGGAGAGCCCCGGGATCGGAAGCCGTTTTGACGGCGGCAATTGATCAGCCGAACTCAGGGCCATCCCCAGTAGCGCCTTGGTTTCAGAGATCTAGCGCGCCGAAGCGATTCGAATGCATACTTCCAAGTGGTCGGCCGGCTCTTCGGATTCATCGTGAGGAACGTCTGCTGTTGGAAGAAACCCACCGAAGCTTTGACAACCGAGTTGAGGCGCTGAGCGCACGCTCGTGCGGTATAGTAGGTCCGATAGCGAGCTACGAGCACGGCACGATCCGCAACTATCGAAGCCCGGCAATGCGCAGCCCCTCTACATAGAGAGCCCGGTGCTTGTCGTGAACGATCGGATGAAACTTGTCTACCCATTGAAGGGATAGGGACGGTTGAAGGCGCTTGGCCTGCGAAAGCGCATGAACCGCGATGTCCATTTCACCGGCCATCCCAGCGGCCGCCGCGTACGTCCGCCATGCAGACCCAAAATGGGGCCGGAGTTCAACCGCGCGACATTCGCATTCGACCGCGTCTGCATATCGTCCAGCCATGAAATGACATAAGCCAAGGATGGAGAAATTCGCAGCATATGTGTGATCGCGAGGACTTAGCCTACCCGCGATTTCAAGATGGTCGAGCCCCTCGGCGGGCATGCCCCCATATCCGTAAGTTGAGCCCAGGATCGAATGCGCAAAGGCGAAGCTCGGGTTTAGCTCGATCGCTTCATTTAGTTCTCTCACAGCAGAGTCGAAGCCGCGCGAAATCATGTGGACAAACCCTGCCGCTAAATGCGTCCACGGGTCCTCGGGGTCGCCTTGGATTGCCCGCTGCGCGAGGGCGCGAGAGGTGGGCAGAATGTCTGCTGCGTTGGCCCATCCTGACAAAACGCGGGCCGCGTGAGCCCACGCCAACAGGCTGTTGGCGCGGGGATAGTCAGGATCGAGGTCCGTAGCCTGCTTCAGAAATCCCTGTGCAATCTCGATTTCCGTAGCCGAACTCCAGGTCCAGACATATGGCATCGCCTTCATGACGAATCCCCAAGCGTCAAGATTGGTGGGGGACCTGCTCTGAAAGCGTTGCTGTTCCGCCGTGTAGAGCCGCGGCTCGATCGTAGCGATGACACTTTCGGCAATCTGATCCTGAAGCGCGAAGAATTCCGACAATTCCACATCGTATCGTTCAGCCCACACTTGTACCCCGGTCGATGTGTCACTGACTTGCGCGCTTATCCTGAGTCGATGACCTGAGCGCCTTACACTTCCGTCCAGCACATACCGCACACCAAGCTCTCGACCGACTTGTTTTAAGTCGACCGCTTTTCCCTTGTAGGTGAACAAAGAGTTCCGGGCGGACACGAAGAGCCAACGAAGACGCGACAGCCGAGTAATAATGTCTTCGGCAAGGCCGTCGGCGAAGTATTCCTGTTCGGGGTCGCCGCCCATGTTCTGGAATGGCAAGACAGCAATCGAAGGGTTGTCGGGCAGCGCCAGCTGTTCGGAGGACCCGGCAGTCGCAGCCAGATCGGTTTTTGGGACCGTGTCGCGCATACATATGCGATAGGTGCGCACCGGGCGTGCGATATTTTTGAGCTCTTTCTCGCCCAGATCGACAAATTCTTCCTTCAGTTTGTCGCGCACCTGTTCGTAAGCGGCGGCCGATAAACAGATGCCGTTCGGCTCAGCGATGCTTTCTAGACGGGAGGCAATATTGACACCATCTCCCATCAGATCGCCGTCGCTCTCCTCGACAACATCGCAGAGATGAATGCCGACGCGAAATTCAATGCGTCGCCCGGGCGGTAAGCCAGCGTTGCGCTCAATCATGCCGTTCTGCATTTCGATTGCACAGCGTACGGCGTCAACAACGCTCCGGAACTCTACGAGGGTGCCGTCACCCATAAGCTTCACAACGCGCCCATTGTGGACAGCGATGGTCGGATTGATGAGATCGCTCCGGAGCGCCCGTAGCCGCGCCAGCGTTTGATCTTCGTCCGACCCCGCCAACCGGCTGTATCCGACCACGTCGGCGACCAGGATCGCCGCAAGTTTCCGCGTCTGGCTCACTTTGCCCACTCCTGTCGACTAAGTGGCATAGCACAGATTACAAAATCCCGTTTTCGAAGGCGACGTTCGATAGGTGAATTCCGAGATAGCCTCAAACAAAGCAGCGCGGGATCTGATTGGAAGTGAATTACGGCAACCACGATCTGTTGGCGAGGCGGACCTTAGGTGCCGTTGAAAATTTTCAGTCAACGAAGCGCGTCCTGTCAGACTTGATGATGACCTCGGCGAAATCGGGCGAGACCTTGCCGCACCAGGCCATCAAGAGTTTTCTCACCGCCCTGATACGGTGAGCCGCGCCAGCACCGTTTCAGCCTCGAGGCGAGGCACCACGGCGATACCATCGCGGTCGCCGACCAGTATGTCTCCCCGCGAGATGGTCATTCCTCCCAGTACCACCGGGAACCCGGCCGTGCCTGGACCATTGCGCGCCGGCGAGTTCGCGACGATCCCGGCACAGTAAACCGGCACCCGCCCGCCTCGATCCCGACAACATCGCGCACGAGGCAGGCGCACCCCTTGTTTCGCACCATGCCAAGGACCAGATCCTCAGTGACCGCCGCACCAGCAAAGCTGTCGGTGGCCGCAACGATGATATCGGCCAGTATCGCAGTACCTGGCGAGAGTGCCTTAATCCCTGGTGCAACGCCCCTCGCCCGCCCATGGCGTCTAGGACTAGGCTCACGGGCAAGCCGGAAAAGGCACTGATGATCTCTGCCGCAGGCCGTTCGAAACGGCTTTTGATGGTGAGCAGCGGTGGGTCTTCAATCATGTGGCGGCCTCACACCCTGAACGAACGAAAGACGAGCTGCAGCGGGATATTTGCGGTTCCTCAAAGGCGCTGCCGCAACTTCCATGCCCTTGAGAGATATCGAAGGCGAGGATCTTCGCTCTGGGGGCGCGGTGAAGTTCAAGCACCTGGCAGCTGAATTCCTCGCCATCGTAAAGAGCTGCGCGTCGTCGATCGCATCGAGGCAGCGACCCAAGGCGCCTCGCCGAGAGTGGAAGACGAGGAATAGTTCGCCCGATTCGCGTGATCGCATTTCGCGATAGCCGCCGGCGAGCCAGTCATTGGCTTCTCGGCGCCGGCCGATCTGTACTCCAGCGACCAGGTTTCAGAAAAGTTTCAGAATTTCGCCGGTACGCACCGCTCCACATGCGCCATGATCCCTACAATCTAGGGAGTGGCCATCATGGAAAACGACGTCGAAAGGCTCCGCATACGGCAAGAGCTTTACGAGTTGTACTTCAGTGGGGTCAACAGCTTGGCCTGCGCGCCAATGCCCGGCACCTTCTTCGAACTTCTAGAGTTGGGCGCCCTGGCTCGCCATGAACCCGTGCCTGAGGGGGCAGAACCTGCGGCTGCGGCAAAGGTCTTGACCGTAAGCGCGGATGGCCCCTGTATGTCGACGAGCCCGGCTCGGTTTGGCAGAGCGCTTCTGAATGTCGCATACAGAATCAGGGAGCATAGCAATCGGCGAGTGCGTGTTTGACACTTCGCGCGGCTTGCTGTTGCGCCAGGGTCATCCCGTCAAACTTCGTCCCAAGACATTTGCACTCCTGAGCCATCTCGTTGGAAAAACAGGGCACGTCGTCAGCAAGTCGGAGCTGATGGAGTCCGTCTGGCCTGGGCTGTTTGTAACCGAAGACTCGCTCACCCAAGGCGTGCGCGAGTTGCGCAAGGCGCTGCGCGATGACTCACAAAGTATAATCGCACCGTCTCAGGCCGCGGCTACCTCCTTTCACCGCTTGGCGCGCCGGCGAGGCCGCCGTCCGACCTGCCTTCTGTAGCGGTGCTGCGCTTCACTAATGAAGGCGATGCGACCGACACGCCTCTGGTCGATGGTTTTGCCGAGGACATTGTCAACGCTCTGGCGCGATTTCGCACTGCTGTTGTCCTGGCGCGCAACTCAAGCTTTTCCTTTGCGTCGGAGGACCCCGGCAACTGGACCGAGGTCGGCAGGAGACTCGGGGCAACCTTCCTGGTTCGGGGACGCATGGGCCTTCGCGACGGCACCGTACGGGTGGCGATCAACCTCATCGAAGCGGCAAACGGCGCGGTCTTGTGGGGCGAGAAGTTCACAGCATCGGGCTCAGCTGTTTTCGACATGCAGGAAGAGATCGCGCTGCGTGTGACGAACCGTCTTGTCGCACGGCTCGACGATGCGGGCTTGACGCGCGCCCGTCCAAAGCCTCCAGCAAGCCTGGCGGCTTATGAGCTTCTTCTCAAGGGGCTGGTGCATTTGCGTGGCTACGGCGCCGACGATAATCAGGCAGCACGGAACTACTTTGCTGCGGCCGTCACCAAGGATACGCATTATGCGCTCGCGCGCTCATACCTTGCATTTGCCGACCTGATTATCGGCGATTATGGAATGGCTCCTCCGGAGGTGCTGGCCGACATAGTAGAGCAAGCCCGCTTCGCGGTAGGACTCGCACCAGAGGAGCCTCGCTGCCATCGGATTCTTGCCCAAGCACTGCTGTGCACGCGCACATACGATGCCGCCGAGCGGCACTTTCGAAGATCCTATGACCTCAATCCCTTCGATGCGGACACGATCGCGCAGATCGGCTATCTGCTTGCCATCAGGGGCAAGCCTTTCGAAGCCCTGACCTGGATCGACAAGGCGGTTCAGATCAATCCGATACATCCAGACTGGTATCATTCCGACCGTGCATTCGCCCAATACGCGGCGGGAGACTACAAGGGAGCCGTTGTCAGTTGGTCGATGTTGCCCATGACTTCGGCCGTAAGGCTCACATGGCTGGCGGCGGCACAGGCGAAGTTGGGCAACCAGGACGCGGTATCGCGGCTCGTTTCGGAACTCAAGCGTATCGCGCCATCCTACACTCCACTGGAGTCGATCCGGGCCAGCATGCTTTACGAGCATGAATCTGACGCTGACCATCTTCTCGACGGAGTCGCGAAAGCGCTGATGATGTGGAGCGCCGCCTGAACTGTTTGGTTACCGGCCGGACTGGCGGAGCTTTGGGCAACGTTGAAACATTACGACACCGATGTGTCGGATGGTTTGCATTCAAAGGTTTTTGCGACGCTATCTGAGAGCTCTCGTCGGTGATCGCGGGAGGAACTATGGAATCGCCCGAGCATGCTTTCGAAATCATCCGCTACAAGAAATTGGACCGTCCGCGTGCCGGCCTATAGCAACACGCTGACCTTCGCTTTCGAGGCAGAAAGCTACGCACGCTCCTATGCGGATGGCCAGGCTTTCCGCCTTAGCGTCGAGGTGGCTGAGCGCAAGAAGTGTGCGTGAAGGGGGCCTACAATCCTGGTCGTTTCGCCCCAGACGGCTGAACCCGACGATGTCCGCCACCAGGATTGCCGCAATCTTACGGCGCTTCGGTCATTTCTGCTGCCAAAACCGCCACAAGCTTTCGTTCTGGGCGCGCCACGATCCCCTCCGGCCCTACACCTGGGTTTGCTCTAACGTGGCACCCCTGCCTACGCGCAACCAGCTACCAGAGTCCGCTTCAATCGGCGGCAGAGCTCGGCCCAATGGCCGAATTGCGGCGCATAGCGGAATATGGCATCGCGCCTAGACGGTTGAGATTCAACCGCGGCTCAGAACTCGCCGGAGAGCACTGAAACGAATGCGATATTGCGCCGGCGTCAGCCCGACCTTGCGGCGGAAGAGACGCCCGAAAAAACTCGCATCCTCGTAGCCGACTTCATTGGCCACACCCTCGACCGCCAGGTCGCCGGTCTCCAGCAGTTCCTTGGCCGCTTCGAGCCGGAGCGCGTGGATGTAGTCGATTGTCTTCATGTCCGTGGCCCTTGCGAAGCGGCGCACGAAGGAGCGCTCGGACAGGCCTGACAGCTTGGTCATGGCGGTGACGGGCGAAGGGGTCCGGTAGTTGCGTTCGGCCCATTTCTGGCAGCGGTTGATCACCGCGTCGTCGGTCTGGCGAAAGCGCATCAGCGCTGCGAAGGGCTGCTGGCCCATGTCGTGCCACTGCAGCATGTAGACCTTGGCGACCTCCATCGCCTCCCTGAGGCTGACGAAGCGCGCGATCAGATAGAGGGCGAGATCCTGCCAGCTTGAGCCGCCCCCGGCCATGACGATGCGCTGGGCCTCGCCGCTCAGCACGAGCGACTGGCCCGGCTTCACCTTCACGCCGGGATAGTTGTTCGTGAGCGTCTCGACATAGCCCCAGTGAATGGTGGCCTCGCGATTGTCGAGCAGCCCGGCCTCACCGAGCAGCACCGCGCCCGAACATGCGCTGGCCAGCATGGCGCCGTCGTCATGCGCTCGCTTCAGCCACGCGGCTTCGGCGTCATACTGCCCGGCAACGCTTTCGCCCGGATTGACGAAGAAATCTGGAATACAGACGATGTCGGGTGGCGGGCAATCGGCAAGGCTGTGATCTGGGCGCACCCAGATGCCGTTTGCCGCGCGAAACGGGCTGCCGTCCCCGGCGACCACATAGGGCCGCATGCGTGGCGTGCCCGCGGCTCCGCTGGTGATGAACAGGAAATCCCTGCCGGGCGAGGAAAACAAGTCGAACATGCCGTAGATCGTGGAGGCGGTAGCCTCCGGAGCGGCAAGGATCGCCACATTCAATGGTCTCGCCTGTTCAACCATGGCAGAAATGACCGCCTTCCAGCATTTTCGACTTTAGCGGCCGTGCCCGCGCCGCGCTAGCGTGTGTCAAACGAGGAGACCGCTACATGGCCGCCACCGCTACCCTTGCACAATCGAGCATCGATAGCTTCCGTTCCATCTTGTGCGGCGAGGTGCTGGAGCCGTCGAACCTGTCCTATGACGCGACGCGGGTCGTTTGGAACGGCATGATCGACCGCCGTCCCGCCCTCATCGCGCGCTGCCGGAGTGCTGCCGATGTCGTGGCGTCGGTGAATTTCGGGCGCGAGCATCGGTTAGCGATCGCGATCCGCTCGGGTGGCCACAATGTTGCAGGCTACGCCGTCTGCGAAGGCGGCCTGATGATCGACATGTCGCTGATGAAGGGCGTGCGGGTCGCGTCCGGCCTCGACCGTGCCCTCGTCGAGGGCGGCGCGACCTGGGCCGATGTCGATGCGGCCACCACCCCGCTTGGCCGCGCCACGCCGGGCGGTCTCATCTCGGCGACGGGCGTTGCCGGCCTGACGCTTTCCGGTGGCATCGGCTGGCTGCGCGGCAGCCACGGCCTCAGCGTCGATAATCTGCTGGCCGCCGATCTGGTGACCGCCGATGGCCGGCTCATCCATGCCGACGCGACGCAGAACCCGGATCTCTTCTGGGCGCTACGCGGCGGCGGCGGCAATTTCGGCGTGGTGACGAGCTTCGAGTTCAAGCTGCACCCGATCGAACCGGAGCTGATGTTATGCGGTCCGGCCTATCCCGAGGAGCGCGCCAACGAGATCATTCCGCTCTGGCGCGACTTTATGCAGACCGCACCCGACCGCCTGAGCGGCCTGGCCGAGTTCTCCACCCTGCCCGACGACCCCTCGATTGCCGAGCATGCAAGGGGCCGGCGCGTCCTGGCGCTCGCGCATGTCTATGACGGACCGGCCGACGAGGGCGAACGGGTCGTGGCGCCGTTGCGCAGTTTTGGGGAACCGCTCGTCGATTTCAGCGGCCGCATGCCATATCGCACCATCCAGTCGCTCTATGACGGGCTGTTCCCGAAAGGCCGCGACCGCTGCTACTGGAAATCCACTTACCTTTCGCGCCTCGACGACGAGGTCGTCGGGGAGACCACTGCTTGGATGGCGAAGCGCCCCTCCGAAATGACCTTCGCCTCGATCTGGAAGTTCGGCGGTTTCGTCCAGCGCGTTGCAGCCGATGAGACTGCCTTCGGCGACCGCTCCATGCCCTTCATGCTCAGCCTCGACGCCATCTGGCCAGGCGCTAACGAGGACGATGCGAACATCGGCTGGGTTCGCAGCTTCTGGCAGGACATGCAGCGCTACTCGACCGGCCGCCTCTATCTGAACTTCCCCGGCCATGGCGAAGGATCGGATCTCGTCCGCGACGCCTTCGGCGCTGAGGCTTACGCGCGGCTCGCCAAGATCAAGCACAGATACGATCCGGACAATCTGTTCCGCCTCAACCAGAACATCCTGCCAATGCGCTGACGCACAATCAAAATCGGGTGTACGGTGCGACCCTCGTCTCGCCGTGGGAGCTTTGATCGCGCTGAGTCGCGAGCGACGACCAGCGTGGTCGCCGCGATGCCCGCTTTCAATCAGTGGCAAATCTGTCCGCAACGGCTGAGATGAAGCGCAAAGCTGTCGGGCAACCTTGGGGACCGCAAGCCAACTGGCAGCTTTAAGGCTTCAATCCGTCAGAAGTGGACGTTCAGCGTGCGCGAGTTCCGGTGGCCAGGATCACGTCTGCTTTATGACTTCATCTCGACACGGATACCATGCAGGGTCTTGCTCGAAGCGTTGAGCACGCGACCCGCTGGTTGGGGGGCCATATGCACCACGAGACAGCCTTGACCGTCCCATGCCTGAACCGCCTGGATGACATCTCGATTGGGCGGCATCATGGTTCCATCCGGCGCGAAGTCGTGGATAGGGCCTTCCACCTCATCGAACACGAATACTGAAGGCCAGCGGTGGTGATGTGTCGGCTCTTCCTCGTCGGGCTTGAGGATTACCTCAAGCACACGTAGCCGGTCATTCTCAAACAACACCTTATGGTTTCCGGGAGCCGCGATAACGGCGTCAAGCTTTGGATCCCACTGCGTAGGATCGGTCTGGTCGATCACCTTGGTAGTCATGGCGTAATTCTCCTCTCAGATAGACAGGCGGCCCTCACGCCGTCGTCACTGGTTGAATTGTGCCTTGGGCGCAGAACTGCTGCCCGTCCGCCAGTCGCGCATAGTTATGAACGATCTGGTTCTCGTGATCTTGAACCTGCACGACGAAGTTGCCGCCTTGCTCGGTCCAACTCATGATGAAAAGTCCGGGTCGAACGCCGGTCAGATTGCTCTGAACCACCTCGTCGATCTCGGTAGCGCCGATCGTCGCCTGCACCCGCAATTCGGTCGGCGACAGGACCGTCAACCTCGGTACGAACTGTCCGAATGAGCAATCAAAAGTCTTTCCGACGAGCGAGGTCGGAGCACCATTGGTGGTAGCCATCCTAATCCTCCTTGATGATTTTCGAAATCAGCTCGGCCGATGCTCGGGACAGATGCCGAACTGCCACTTTCAATTTTTGGAGCGCTCCAAGTGCAAGTTCCAACATTTTGGACCTAGCGTCAAGAAAAAACTTGGAGCGCTCCAAGAAATTGTCTAATTGAGGGAAATGAACGCTTCTAAAATGCCTACGCTCGCCGATGTCGGCCGGCTCGCTGGAGTCTCCCGCGGCACCGTCTCCAACGTATTCAACCATCCGGATCTGGTGCGATCCGATCTGCGCCAGCGCGTCGAGGCCGCGGCGCGTCAGCTTGGTTATGATGGCCCCGACCCGAGGGGACGCGTGCTGCGCGACGGCAAGTTCAACGCCATAGGCCTGATCCCCCCGGGCGCATACGCGATTGCCGATATGATCAGGAGCCCATATCTGCGCGAGCTGGTGCTTGGCGTTTCGCTTGCTTGTGACGAGGCTGGAGCGACATTGAGTTTGGTCAATGGTACGGACGAGACACGCACTTCCACCATTCGAGAGGCCTTGGTTGACGGCTTCATTCTGGGCCACAGCGCGGACATCGAGTTGATTGCGTCTTTACGGCGCCGGCGGCTGCCCTTCGTCATCCTCGAGAGCGATGCCGGTCCGGACGTCAATTCTATCCGGATAGACGGCAGGAGCGGGGCGCTGGCGGCCATCAGGCATCTGGCTGCTCTTGGACATCGGCGTTTTGCAATCCTTTCCATTCGGCGCACATCGGGGTCACCCATCGTCCATTTGCCTGGCAATTCCCCGCGCGCTATCTCTGCCGGTTTTCAACTCGATCAGGAGAGACTTTTCGGCTTCGCCCAGGGTTTGGCTGAGCTCGGTCTGTCAATCGACAATGTCCCGATCATCGAGACGACCCCAGGTGAGCCTTCGGCCGGAGCGGTCGTATTCGACCGGGCTCCGCAAGCAACGGCGATCTTGACTATGTCGGACTGGCAGGCAATCACCGTCCTGGACGAAGCGCGTCGGCGCAATATCAAGATACCCGAACACATGTCTGTCGTCGGCTTCGATGGCACTGCGGAGTCTTCGCGCACCACGCCCCCGCTCACGACAGTGGCTCAAGACATTGTCGGGAAGGGGAGACTTGCCGCCACGACGGTGTTTGCAAACGGCGCCCCGAGCCAGGTGATCATACCGGTCGAACTCTTGGTCCGCGGCTCGACCGCCCGACCACGCGGTTAGGCCGGTCACCTCATACTCGTCGTAACGCACAGTGCGCACTGCGAACTCCAGCGTGGTCGCCGTCAACGTCTGCTTTCAGAAGGTATCAAAGGTGGCTGCAACGGCCGAGATCAGGCGCATTGCGGTCCGGCAGCCTTGGGGCCGGGACCAGTAAGTCCGCTTGTGGTCAGTTAAGAACGACAGAGGCCGATCTCGACCCACATCAGCCATGCGGCAACATCCGGTTTCGCACAAGGCTAAGCCATGAGGGCAATGTCTTCAAAACGACGTGGTTGCATTATCGCTGTCCAGTAGGCCAAGCATGCTCGCATTCGAAACGCCAGTCGAATACGCTCAGCGAAGCTTTGAGCTAGGGAGGCAGGACAACCGCACATGGAGCGAAGGCTTACCGCGATCCTTGCTGCCGACGTGGTCGGCTACAGCACGCTCATGGGCGAGGATGAGGTCGGCACGCTCGAACGACTGAAGGGTTGCCGTCGAGAACTGGTCGACCCCGCGATCAAGGAATTCCACGGTCGGATTATCAAGCTCATGGGAGACGGGGCGCTGGTCGAATTCGCCAGCGTCGTTGATGCCGTCCAATGCGCTGCCGCGATTCAGCGCCGGATGGCTGTCCGAGACCCGGGCACCTCCGACCCCCGCCACATCCGGTTTCGCATCGGCGTCAATCTCGGTGATGTCATCGTAGAGGAAAATGACATCTACGGCGATGGCGTCAACATCGCCGCGCGCCTCGAGGCTATGGCCGAGCCGGGGGGTGTATGTATCTCCGGAACCGCATTTGATCATGCCGTTCACAAGGTTGATGTCGGCTTTGCCAGTCTTGGCGAGCAGCGCCTCAAGAACATCGCCGATCCGGTTCGCGCCTATCGATTGCTGCTGGATCCCGCAGCATCGGGAAAGGTCACGGCCGCGCCACACCGGCCGAGCTCGCGCGTCATCATCCTGGCAGGCGCCGCCGCCTTGGCGATCGCCGCGATTGCCGGCATTTTCGCATGGCAGAAGTTCTCAGTGCCATCGCGGCCATCGGTTGCCGTGCTGCCGTTTGCAAACCTCGGCGGCGATCCAGGCCAGGACTATTTCGCTGACGGCATCACCGAGGATCTGATCACCGACCTCACCAAGCTGTCCGGTCTGGACGTCATCGCGCGCAACTCGGTGTTCGCCTACAAGAACAAGCCTGCAGCGCTGGCGGACGTCGCGCGCGACCTTGGCGTCCGCTTCGTTGTCGAGGGGAGTGTCCGCCGCACCGGCGAGCAGATCCGCCTCAATGCCCAGCTCATCGATACGGCAACGGGCGACAATCTGTGGGCCAACCGGTTCGACCGTGGCATGGCCGGCGTGTTTGCCGTCCAGCACGAGATGAGCGGCGAGATCGCCAAGGCGCTTGGCATGCAACCTTCGGCAGCGGAAAGCGAGCGCATGGCGCGGCCGCCGACGAGCAATCTCGAGGCCTATGATTACTATCTACAAGCCGAGACGGCGTCACGCAGCGTCCTGCAGGCCGGCCTGCGGGAGGCGCTCACGCTCTACGACAAGGCGGAGGAGCTTGACCCCGCCTTTGCCGAAGCCTTCGCGGCCGACGCGCGCACCACAATCTATATCTGGCGGGAGGCCTTCAACGACGTCATCCAGAGCGCGCCAGCACGAAAGAGAGCATATGAGAAGGCGAGCCGAGCTTTGGAACTCGACCCTGACCTTTCGTCGCCCTATGCAATTCTTGGGATCATGCAGGTCGTGAATCGCCGCTACGAAGATGCGATTGCCTCTGCCAAGAAGGCTGTTTCAATCGGTCCGGGCGATGCAGAGGCGCAAGCAGCCCTTGGATATGTTCAGTTATACGCCGGCAATCATGCCGAGGCAGCCACTGCGGTCGAGACGGCGCTCAGGCTCGACCCCGACCTCTCAGCGATCAACCGGGAAACTGCTGGGCTGGTTTTTCTGCTCCAGGGCAATGTCGAGAAAGCGATCGAGACTCTCGAGCACACACGCGACGATGCGTCCACGGTTGGCAACTTTCGGTTTACGCTCGCTGCGGCGTATGTCCGCGGCGGCCGCCTACCGAATGCGAAAGCCGCAATCGCCGAGGGGCTCCGCCTCGTAGCAGGGTCCAGCTACGTGGACTCTTTGGCTGGGTGGGAGATGACTCATGCACATTTTCGGAATCCGCAGGATCTGGCGATACTCGTCGCCGCACTGCGCCAGGCGGGCCTCCCCCAATGGCGCTTCGGCTTTACCCCGGCCGAACAGGACCAGTTACAGGGTGCCGAGATCGCGTCCCTCGTCATTGGCCATACACTGCAAGGCCAGATCGAACCCGGTCTCCAACCAGCCTTCCTTCAGATCGGAAGCGACGGCAAGGCGGCCTTCCGCTCTACGACGCGGCTAGTCACCGAGACCGTCTACGTCGATGGCGATCTGTTGTGCGAGCAGAGCGAGAACCTGTTCGGTCGCCCCGACTGTGGTCCCGTCTACAGACGCAACGACGCAGCCGGCAAAAGCTACTCCTATGCCAATACAAGCAAGGTGTTTCACTTCACCGTGGTTCGGTAGACGCACACGCGCGTCTCAATGATAGTGATCGAGTTCCAAATTGGCCGCGACCTTCGGCCAGTTGGCATCGGCTTTCGGGATATTTTCAGCTGCATGCGCGGCGAAATCATCCGCATTGTCGACGTCGTAGATCAGGTAGAGCTTGCCGTCGATAATCTTGAATGCCTCAGGATCGACATTGACCGTGACCCCCCCGCCCACGACTTCGCCGGCGCAGTACCCGCCATATTGAGGAGCGTACTTGACCGGTTCGCTCATGAACATTTCCTGGTGTTTCTTGCTGGCGAAATGCCAAGGTGTCCCCAGCCATTCATAAGTGAACTCTTCGGAGCCCTTCACGGCCTTGCCGTCAGTGAAGTAAGCGACCGTGTCGTAGCCCATGATCGCCACACCACCAAAATAGCCGGTGTTTACCGAATCGTCGGCACATGCCGATCCCGCGCCGGCGACCACAGCTACCGCGACCAGGGCAGCCGTCCCCAAACTCCGAACCAGTCGTAGCTTGATCATCGTGCTCATCTGTATCCTCCGTTAATCGTGGATCTCGGCGCACTTCGCCGCGTTCGCCTCGCCAAGAATTTTGGCTTGGCAGGTAGCACCATGGCGTTTGAAAAGTCGTATGATATCCGTGTTGCCCTTCCAGAATGCGCGCGTTATCGGCATGTAGCCATGCCCCTCGGCATGGTTCACATTGGCACCTTTCGCAATGAGGAACTCGGCCAGTTGAATGTGGTTTTCCTCGCCGGCCACCAGCAACGGCGTAGCACCCGCCTTGTTGGCGGCATCGTCGAGCACCGCGCCTTTTTCCAGCAGCAGCTTGGCGATCGGCAGGCTGCCCGAGAAGGCCGCCGCATGAAGCGGGGTAAAGCCGCCCGAGTTACGCGCCATGATGTCGGCACCCTTGGCCAGCAAGAAGTCGGCGATTTCCGGCTGGTTATCGAGCGCTGCAGCGATGAGCAGCGTTGCCTGGTCGCGCGCCCGGCTGTCGACGTCGGCACCGCCTGCCAGGGCTTGCTCCACGGCACCCTTGTCGCCGGCGGCGATGGAGTCGAACAACTGCTCACCTGCGGCTGCTGTTGTAGCCGCCAAAACCAGCATTCCAAGTGCCAGCAATCCGCGCATTGTGCAAGGTAGCATATTAGCTTGTGGTCATACAAGCTGTCCTGGGCACATCAGGTGGATCCAAGGCGGACGGCGCGGCCAGACATAGCGAACGCGGCCCAGGGCGGGAAGGCGTTAGTGCTACTGGCTTCGTCAGTACGGCACCGGTCCAGGCTGAATTTTGAAGAGCGTCGATTACCGAGGCGCCGAGCGGCGTCGAACGTAACCGCCTGTTGCTCCGTTGGGATAGCCGGTAAGCGCAAAGGTGGCCGTTGGCGGAAGTGTCCGCTTTCGGATGCAACTATGGCTTGCTCAATGACCGACATGGGGCGCAAAGCTGCCATTCGTAACCGGCGTACACATAGGAAGTGCATAGGACATTTCAGGAAAAGGCCCATTCCGCATCGGACGGCGTGACCAACCCCTGCCGCAGTCGGCTGTGAAGTTCATTCCACGACGGGTCTGTCACGAAGCCTTTCATGCTTCCACAAGCCTCGGCGAAGGAAATGTCGCCCAAACGGCCGATGAGATCACTCATCGCGCCGTTCCTGCCCTTCAGGAATAGCTCGAGCGGATCATCATCACACTCAATTACCCGATGTCCCCAAGCACCCGGTACGTCGTCGCTTGCGAGAGCCTGCTGAAGATCTTCATCCACGCCTGTGGCCTCAAGCGCCCGGGAGACGACATAGCGCATCAGGGGGTAATAGATCGGCTGATAGCTGCCTCCAAGCGCGCGCACGCCGGGCAGGATCGACAAAACCAGAAACATCAGCAGGAGATTCGGGACAAGGCTGCGATTTGCCAGCCGCTCAAGGATATCGGGGGCTGTGAAGCACGCCACCTTCATACCGGTCGCGGGATCGATGAGCTCTCCGGCAACCAGACGCAGCGGAAGGCGTTTGCCATTTTCGTAGAGCCAGAAGAAGTCGGTACCGCGCGCGAGCCAGCCACTCCAGGGGCCGGACGCGAGCCCATCGATGCCGGCAAGGATATTGGAGGCGAACTTCGGGTCTTCCAGCAGTCTCATGCGTAGCCAGGAATTTTCGTCCGACAGATGGTCGGCCACCAAGTCGGCGATATCCTCGTCGTCGATCTGCAGGAAGGCAAAGCGGTGTCCGAACATTCTTGGCCAAAGGATGAGATTGGCTGCCTTGATGGCATGCGCCGGCCGGTCGAATTGCGTTTTCGGCAGAAGGCTACGAAGCAGCGTGAGCGCGTCTCCCCCAGTATTTGGCTCCCTCGGTAACAACTCGAACCTGTAAGGTCCCGGCCCGGCTAGCAGGCTGTATCCGATCATCCGGCTTCGGCTCAGGCCAAAGACGTTGACCGGCTTGCCGTCAACGGTGATCCAGCCTGGTCCCTTGCGTGGCTTTTCGACGAGATTCACCGTCGAAACGGCGTAGGAAACGTAGGTCGAACAGCCATGCGCCGAGAGACCAAGGAGGCTGAAGATATGCGTATAATAGGCTTCCGGCTCCAGGAGGAGAAACAAATGAGGGCCTGTCTGCAACACGCGGCGCCTTTGGAAATCCCTGCAGATTTCCAAGGCGGTATCGGCAGACAACCCGTTTCGTGTCGCTGCCTTCCTGATGATGTCGAGTAGTTTGGTGAAGGCTCGGAGCCGGATTTCTGGCATGGGAACCGAAGCCGGCGCCGTAAACAGGCGAAACGCATAATCACGGATCGGCCGGGAATGGTATGGGCTCATCCAGGGGTAGAGTGCCGTCAGCGACCCCAGGACTGCCTGTTTCGCATCTACGCCTGCTGTTAGCTCTTCCACCTCACGTTTCACCTTTTTCTCGTGTCTGAATTACACCCACGCTCAAACACAAAATACTGACGAGGAGCGCCACGCCAAAGCTCAAGAAAATCGTCGAAGGAAATGCTCGATCTCCGACAGCGGCGGCGATGCCGAAGATGAGTAACCCGAGCACCACGGCCACACTATGCATAATGCCTTTGGCCCGGCCCAAAAGATAAATGGATACATGCGACTGCAATGTGACTTCAACGCTGACGCGTCCAAGATTGTATAGAAATCCGAGCGCGACAAAAAGGATCACTGTCCAGGGCGTGGGCAGAGATGCCAGCGCCATGAGTACCAGCGCCGTTAAGCCCAAAAGCATGAGATGCCGCACGTGGGTACTCATCGCTCTTTCAATCCGGAACAGAGAGACCGCACCGATCAGTGAGCCCGCCGACCATGCAGCCTCAAGGTAGCCGAAATCCGCGGCAGTACCCTTCTGCTCCTGGAAGACGAAGCTAGATCCCATGACGCTGACAAGCACCGCGCTTGTGTAGAGAAGCGCGTAGACGCCGATGAGACGACGCAGGCTTGGATCTAATTGTGCTGCCGAGATTTTGGCGAAGCGGACATCACGCGAAACCGGTTGCAGCCGCATCAAGGCTAGGCAGCCCGATGAAAACAAAAAGAAGGCAGCAATAACGGTGAATGGCACGACTGGGGAGCGATCATGCAGCAAAGGCCCTGCAAGCAAAGCTGCGCCGAGATTGCCGACCTGCATGACGAAGAAGACGGCGGAATTCGAGGCTACAAGATCGCGGCCGTCAGCTATCACGGGGATCATTGATTGAGAGCTTGTAAGCGCGACACGGTCGCAAAACGAAAAGAGGGCCGCTGACAGACAGATAATCACAAACACGTCCATGTCGAGAAGCGCGCAAGCGGTAGCCAGCATAACGACGAAGCGGCTGAGGTCTGCCGCAACGTTCAAGCATCGCCTGTCAAATCGATCCGCCGCTACACCGGCCAGAGGGCTCGCGATGAATTCGACAACGCTGACGATCGCAAGGAACGTCGCCACGCCGGCGGTTCCGTACCCTCGCTCGACGAGAATCCAGGCGGATGCGATGTAGTAGCCGTTTCGGGCAACGGCCGCCGATAGCGTGCTGGCCAGGAATCCGAGGCAGGGACTGGACCGGCCGGCCCGTCCTTTGCCATGATGAACTCGAACCAGGTTTGACATGAGCGGCGTATCCGGCTGACCGCCGATGGATACCGTCTTCCGCCAAGCCTGCTTTACTGTGATGTTGGGGTTTTCCGATACTTGCTGAGAACCGACAAGCGGGGGGCTAGATTCTGCAGTTACGACGAAACTCCGTCGGGACCGCGCCGAATGCCCGCTTAAAGGCGGTCGTGAAATGGCTCGAGCTGCCGAAACCACATTCCATCGCGATTTCCGTCGCCGACAGACTGGTCGATCGCAGCATGTCCGCGGCCTGCTCCAGCCGTCGCTGCGCAATGAATGCGTGCGGCGTCATGCCTGTCGACTGCTTGAAGGCCCTCCAGAAATGGAACCGGCTAACCCCAATTTCTTTCGCCAGATCGGCGAGCGTAGGTCTGCCGTCCGACAACGTCTCGATCATGTCCACCGCCCGCTTGAGATCGAACGATGACAAACCGCCTTTTGCCGGCTCCTGATGGAAGCCGTTCAACCTCAACATTTGGCCGAGCAATTGCGTGGCGTGGCACTCCACCATCGTTGCGCTGATGGGGTCAGGCTGCTTGAGCTCCAAGGCAATCCTCTGCAACGCCAACTCTACAGTGCCGTCCCGAAACCCGATCGACGGCGGCAGCACTGCCGGGCGATGGCGAGCCGTTCCCGCAAACACATCGTCGGCGAACTCTTTTGCAATCGAGACTAGGAGGTAGGAAGCGGTCGCGTCCCCCTCGTCCCACCCATTCCAATCACTGCCGGCGGGCATGAAGATTATCGAACCGGCCCGGCGCGGCAAAAAGGCAATCCGGCGCCCATCCACGATGTCTTCTCCGCGGCACGCCGTGCCCTTCAGGTTCATCAGGAACAAATGGTTTGGCTGCAGGATTCTTGTTTCCTGGCGCTCAAGCCCGGTTCTTTTGACCACGTCCGCCCGCACGCTCCCCCAATTCTCATATTTGTGTGTAAGCGACTGGTGCCGGGAACGGCGATTCTGGGTCGGGTCGAGCGCAAGAGTATTCACGTATCCGCAGCCTCCTTACTGGCGAGCGGCCAGTCGGCGCATGATGTGGCGAACCATGGGTTGCTGAACAACACGCAAATAACTCTGGATTGGTAGAAGATGTGACTTTAGCGAAAAAATGGCAAACGAGTGAAAGCCGCCTGTATCCGGCAGGCCTACCAGTTGGCTCAGCCAATACTTGAGCCCGGTGAAATATTAGACCCCACTTATCTTGGTGGAATTTCCCCCATCGACGTATCGGCATCTCACCAATGGAACGGTGCTGGAGGCATACTGCGATGCGTGGACTCGACGACTTTCTGGCTGAGTGCGACCACGGCCCACGGATCAACGGACTGGCAGGCTTTTTCGCGGCGACCGCCGCTGGCAAGAGCGGGATGCCAATCCGCAAGCCCGTCGCCGACGCCCGGCTTCTGCCGAGCGATGAACTGCTGCGCGGCCTGGTCAGCCTGCATGCGGCACGACAAGGCTTTTTTGACCAGCATTATCACGGCAGCATTCCCTACAGATTGGAGGAGGAGTGCCGGACGGCCTACGCAATGCTGAAATACGCACGGGATCGTGGTGGTCCGCATTCGCTATACAGCCTTGGAACAGCGGAAGGCACGATGGCGAGGACACTGTCCGAACTGTCGGAGGGACAGATACGCACACTGTCGTGCAGCCCGAACGCGGAGAATTACAATTGCTTCATGGCTTATGGCGAACCGCCGCACGCTGACTTCTTCGTCGGCCCCTTTCATCATTTGACAAAGGACGTCCTGCGTTCAGATCCGCGACTGGCAAATTTTGCCCACGGGTTCGACATCATTCTCGAAGATACGACCTTTCAGATGTACTCGCCCAACAGAGCAAGCCAGATCGAATTCGTGACCCAGCACCTCAAGCAGGACGGAATCTTCGTCTTCGTCGAAAAGTTCCGGGCAACCGAGGAGCCGGACTACAGGCGTCGCGAATACCAGAAGGATTTTGGGTTCAAGGCGCGCTATTTTCCCCCAGATGAAATCGAGAAGAAGCAAACCCTCGTTCTGGATACGATGTTCGGCAATGAGGTGACTTTGGCACAGATGGCCGACGCCATACGCCAGCATTTCAGCTACTGCTCACTGACGTGGAACAGCGGAAATTTCTGTAGCCTGGCGGCGAGCAATAGCGAGGAAAACCTAAACCGGTACCTCTCCCAGATGGCCACTCCGGCCATTCCGCACGAGTACGTCTACGAAACGAGCTTGTGTCCGCCCCTGCCCGTTAGCGTCCCTGCCGCGCAGGAATAGGCTCCTGCGCCTTGGGACAGGTCGACAACACGCTCCGCCGTTTGGACCATGTCTTCGCAGCTGTCGACCATGGCAGCCTCAGGCAGGCTGCAAGAGTTCTCAGAGTGAGGGAATCCTGTGTCAGCCGCAACATCGTAGCTCTCGAGCAGTTGCTCGACATGCAGTTGTTTGACCGCGACGTCCATGGCGTTCGGCTGACCGAGGCAGGCCGGGCCTGGGTCGATCTTGTCCGGGCCCATTATGAAGGCTTGCAGGATGCACTGGCTGGAGGTAGTCGCGGTCACCAGGATGTCAAAACGCTCAGGATAGGATTATGCGCCCAGATGGGGCGCACGTTCGTGACACGTCTCATCGATCGTTTTGGCCGTTTACATCCAGACGTGTGCGTCGAGATCGAAGACGTTCCACTCGAACAGTGCCTGGCGGCTATACGCCGCCGGCGCCTCGACATCGTCTTCACGCACGGGCTTGAGAACGCCGCCCTGTGCCGAAGCGAGATATTTGCGCACGAGCGTTTGTTCGTTCTCCTGCCCTGCTACCATCCGCTTGCAGAAAAGCCTGCGGTCAGATGGGCAGATCTTGCAGATACGTGTCTGCTGGTTTCAGGCGAATCCTCCCGGGATCCGCAATTGCTGGAGCATATCGCTGCGAATGGTGGCCCCGCTATCCAGATATGTCGCGCCAGCGAAGCAACGGTCATCCTCAAGGTGCAACTCGGTCAAGGCGTCACTCTGGCGGGCGAGGGTTTTGCCAGGACAGTCGCCATCGACGCCACAGTGTGGAAACCGATCCGTGGGCAGAGCAGCATCAGTTGGATCAAGGCAGTGTGGCTTGAATCGAACCCAAAGCGCGCGCTCTTGCGGCTGGTTGGGACCGCAAGAAACATGGCGACAGCAGCACGACCCGGGACCTGTCAATGGAGGAGCTCGCCGCGGCGCGATTTCTGAAGTCACGCCATGAATGGGAGGCGCGACTGACCGGTTCGACTTCGGTCCCCAGGCCCTTAGCCAGCACTTTCCGAACGCTTTGCCCTGGCAAAGCCCCGATCCGTCGCAATGAACCGCTCCAACATCGCAACGATGAGGCGCGGCGCATCGGCGGGCCGGTGCCCCGCTTCGCGGCCGAGGATCTCGGCATAAGCGGTCAGGTCACGGTGCAATGCCGCGGGAAGCTCCACCATGACCTTGACAGGTTTGTCGTCAGCGATTGGCCCCAGTTTCAGCTTGGCCATTTCAGCCTCCATAAGGTTCAAGCACGAGATCGCGCGTGACGATGACGCGCACCGGGTATCCCGGTCGGATGGTGAGTGTCGGCGCTATATTGAGCTGCCGCTGCACGATCTGCTGGCCTGTCTGGCTGATGCTGTCGGAAGCACCCTGACGAAGAGCGCGCATGATGTCGCTCTCCTGGCCCGATGAGCCTGCCTGCGCGCCGATGCTCAGAACCGTGGAGAGCGCTGCAGCCTTGAAGAGCTCGCCCCAGTGATAGTCAACGCCGTCCTCGAGCCCAGCATAGCCTTCCGCGTCCGCGCCAGGCTGACGTTCCAGAATGATGGAGCGGCCGTTCGGAAAAATCAGTCTGGTCCAGACCAGCAACACGCGACGCTGGCCGAAGCCGACACCATTGTCATACTGGCCGATGAGGCGCGTCCCCTGCGGAATGAGACGGACTTGTCCGGTGGGGCTGTCATAGACATTCTCCGTCACCTGCGCGGTAATCTGACCCGGCAGGTCGGAGCGAATGCCGGTGATGAGGGCGGCCGCGATGACAGCGCCCGCCTGCAGGACGTTTTTTGACGCCGGCGCCGCGACGCGATCAGGCGAGACGGTTCGCTTGTCCGCCGGCTGATCAAGGAACGCGCGCTGCCGGTCCTGCGCCGAGGGCGTGGCCGGCTGCGGCGCGAACCCAAGGCTGGAGAGATCAGGCCGTGGCACGGTTTCTGTCGTGACTTGAGCGACGGTCGTGTCACTTGCAGGCCGCGTTTGCGTGGACGCGAACAAGCGCGCCGTCCTCGCCGCTTCCAGTTCCTGCTCCCGGCGCTGCTCCTCCTGGTCCAGTCCAACGGGACCTGTTGATAGCGCGGGGCCGCCATTCTGCGCGGCGAGGATCGGGCGGCCGAGATCGCCGGGAAGCGGTGGGCCAAGCTTTGGGACGCCTGCATAGTCCTTTGGCAGGCCGGCGAGCCCATCGGGCGTCGAGCGATTGTCGGTTGAGTACAGCTCCTGACCCTGGCCTTGTTGACGGTTCTGCAGCGCGTAGATCAGCGCACCGCCGACAGCGAGGCTTGCGGTGAGCCCCAACGCGGCCAGCGCCTTGCGGGACAGACGCGTCACCCGCGGTTGCTCGGCGCGCAGCCGCATGGCTGCGGCCGGCTCGCCTGTCAGGGGCCGGGCGTCATCCTCGACCGACGCCTCCGGCCGGGCGTCATCCGCCGGCCCCCGGCCCTCTTCCTTCCCTGGATCCAATCTGTCGCTCATGATGACGACCCTCCCCTGTTTGTTCGGAGGGACGTCGCTTGCGGGGTCTCACCAGGGCCACGCATCCATGAAAATCGACTGCTCTTCACCCCATCGGTGCGGGAGATGCGGATGCGCTGCTGGTTCTTGCCGGCGCCGAAGCGCAACTCGGCGGCGGCAAACAGCCGGTCGACGATCATGTAGTTGCCGCGCACGCGATAGTTGACCAGCTCGGACGTGTCACCGTCCGGCCCGACGACGAAGAGTGGCGGCATCTCGCCCTGGCCGATGCCCCGCGGGAATTCGATGAACACCTGCTTACCATCGTCGAAGGCGCGCAACGGCCGCCAGGGTGCGCGATCGCCAGTCACGTCGTAGCGGAAATTGACGCGAGAAAGATCGATGCCCGTCGAGACCGGCTGCACAGCTTCAGCCTCTTGGTTCTGACGCCGCAAAGCGATGAGTTGGTCCTGCGGATATTGCCAGGAAACCGATGCCATATAGGTCGACGGCGTCGAGCGCAGTTCCATGTGATAGGTCCGCCGATCGGTGTTGATGACGAGATTGGTGAGAAGGTCGGCGCGCGTCGGCTTGACGAGGATGTGGACCTGCTTGGCGCCGCCCGTACCGCTCTCGGTATCGCCGATGATCCAGCGCACGGTGTCGCCGGCGGCGACGGGACCGGAGCCGACGAGCTGCTCGCCGGGCTGCAGCGCGATGTCGGTGATCTGCCCCGGCGAGGCATAAACCTGATAGAGCGCGCCATCGACGAACGGATAGACCTGCATCGAGTTGATGAAGCCGTTGCGGACAGGCTGGACGCGCGCGGCCGCATTGGCCAGGTTCACGCGCGCGGCCGGATCGGTCGGTTCCGGGTCGGGCTTTGCGGCCTTGCCGACCGGCTTCAACTGGCCTGGAAGCGGCAGCGGCTTGGACAGCTCCACCACCTTGACGGGCGGGGGCGGATCGACCGCCTGCACGGCCGGGACCGGATCGTCATAGGAAATCTCCGGCGGCTTCTGCCTGGTGGCACAGCCCGCAAGCGCCGAGGTCAAAAGCAGAAGTGCTGGAAAGGCCATTTTGCGTAAGGCCGGCATTGCGCGAACGAGGAAAGCCGGACACCCCCGGGGGGCGGTGTTGCAGAGTGCGGGCATCATTGTCCAAGCTCCTTCGACCAGTTGATGGCGTTGATGTAGATGCCGAGCGGATTCTTCCTCAGCGTGTCGGCGTCGCGCGGGGGCTGCATGACAATGGTGAGAATGGCCGACCAGCGCTCCGTGGAAGCGAGTGATCCATCCTGATAGCGGCGTTCGATCCAGGCGATGCGGAAGCTCGCCGGCGATGCGCGGATGACCGACGACACGTCGACGGCGACCTGCTGTTTGCCGACCTTGGTGAACGGGTCATTGGCGCGCGCATAGTCGTTGAGGGCCAGCGCCCCGCTCTTCGTCGCGAAGTCATAGGCGCGCAGCCAGTTCTGCCGCACGATGACCGGATCGGCGGGGATCGACCTCACCTGTTCGATGAAGTGTGCCAGGTAGAAGGCAATCTGCGGATCGCTCGGCTGATAGTCGCCGATCGCGGGTCCCACGGCCTGCGCCTGGCCGAGACGATCGACCTGCACCACCCAAGGCACGATCGAGCCTTTCGCGGATTGCCAGATGAGCGCTGCGAAGAAGCCCGCGGCGAGCGCCAGGCAACCGAAAGCCATATACCGCCAGTTGCGCGCCTGCACGCGAGCGGAACCGATGCGCTCGTCCCAGACCTGCGCAGCACGCTGGTAGGGCGTCTCGGGTTGTGGGGATCTGCCGTAGTGCGTGGACGGTCGTTTGAACATGCTTAGTCTCTTTCAGAGAGGTTGATCGAGGAGCCGCCGCCATGGCTGTCGCCACTGCGGACAGCGTGGGCGGCGGCCTGGACGCCATGGGACATCTGTTGCGAGCGCTTCATGCGCTTCGCCCAGGCAGGCTGACTTTCAGTGGCGGAGGACGCAACGGGAGCGGAGCTGGCTTCGGGCGCGTTCGCGCCGATTGTGCCAGCCGTGGAGGATCCGCCTGTCGTCTGGAAGGCAGCGCGAGCGCCGGACTGGAAGCTCTGCTTCATGCTGCCTGCCGCATTATTTGCCGCTCGCTTCAGCGGTGAGATGGCGCCCTGCGCGCCGGCGCTGATGACACCGCCGAGCCCGGATGCGACGCCGGAAAAGCCTGACTGTCCCGCCGCGCCGAGGCCGTAGGCTGTGGATGCCCTGCCCGCGGTGGCGGCACCGCCACGGGCCGCCGTTGCAGCACCGCTGCTGACAGCCACGCCTCCGGACACGATGGCGCCGCCGGCCGCTGTGCCCACTGCTGCCATGCCGCCGGCGGCGAGCCCGGTGCCGACCGCCGCACCCGCGCCGAGCTGCGGGCCGCCGGAGACGAGACCGTTGGCGATACCAGGTCCAAATATGCCAAGGCCGAGCAGCGACAGCGCGGCCAGCACGATCGCCATGGCGTCGTCGATCGACGGCGTGGTCCCGCCGAATCCGGAAGTGAACTCGGAGAAAAGGGTTGAGCCGATGCCGATGATGACGGCGAGCACGAGCACCTTGATGCCGGACGAGATGACGTTGCCAAGCACCCGCTCGGCCATGAACGCGGATTTGCCGAACAGACCGAAGGGTATCAGCACGAAACCGGCGAGCGTCGTCAGCTTGAACTCGATCAGGGTGACGAAGAGCTGGATCGCCAGGATGAAGAAGGCCAGCAGCACCAGCGCCCAGGCGAAGAACATGCAGGCGATCTGGATGAAGTTCTCGAAGAAGGACCAATAGCCCATCATGTTCGAGATCGAGTCCAGCAACGGCCGGCCGGCATCGAGCCCGGTCTGCGCCACCTTGCCCGGGCGCATGAGATCGTTGACGGTAAAACCCGTACCCGAGGCCTTCAGGCCAAGCCCGGCGAAGCTTTCGAAGACGATGCGGGCGAGATTGTTCCAGTTGGAAATGAGGTAGGCGAAGACGCCGACGAAGAGCGTCTTCTTGACGAGGCGCGCCATGATGTCCTCGTCGGCACCCCAGGACCAGAAGAGCGCCGCCAGCGTCACGTCGATGACGATCAGAGTTGTGGCGATGAAGCCCACCTCGCCGCCGAGCAGGCCGAAGCCGCTGTCGATGTAGCGTGTGAAGACTTCGAGGAAATGGTCGATGACGCCCATGCCACCCATGTCAGCGCGGCTCCGGCCGAGGCGGCTCGACCTGCATCGCGGGAGCGGTCACATCCGTCCCCTCCCCTTCTTGCCGGTCGCCTGACGCGGGCACATTCGGAAACAGCGTTGTCGGCGCTACCGGCGCAGGCGCGGTTGCCGAGTCACGTTGACGGAGAAACCGGCGCCGGCTCTCTGCCCAGGCTTTCAGACAACCGGGATCGCGAGGACCGGCCTCGCCGATCCCGGAACAGCGGCGCAATTCGAACGCGAGCAGGTCTTGTGACGCGGTGGAACGGTCCCGTGTCCCAAGGGCGTCAGGCTCATCGTCCTTGCTGCTCATCTCGATCGCGGTCACTGTCAAAGCGACCGCGATGAAGACGACCGCACTGACACGAGCGAGGATCTTGCCATCCATCGCTCCGGCCTCAGTTCTTGCCATAGAACATCTGCGCACTGCCGGGTTGGTAGCCCGAGCCCTGCGTCAGGAAGCGGCGGCGCTGCTCCCGGCCCTGGTCGGCGGCGGTGGCCTGCTCGGCCGATTGCAACGCTTGCGCCCGACCATTCGCGGCGACGACAGCGGTGAGATCGGCAAGCTGCTGCGCCTGAAGCCCGAGGAGCTGGTTGCCGGCCTGTGTTGCCTGAAGCGCGCCCGTCGCACCCTGGCTTTGGCCGACCAGTGCCGACATCTCACTGCGATTGGTGTCAATGTTGCCGACGACGCCCGCCTGCACACGCATGGCATCCTGAAGGCCACCAACCGTGTTGCCCCAGCGCGAGCGCGCGTCGGCGACGAGTTGCTGGTCCGAAGCCGATAGCGAGACGTTGCCGTATTTCTGCTGGAAGGCCTGATCGATCTGCCGCACGTCATAGGCAACGTTCTGCGCCTGACTGAGCAGTTGCTGCGTACGCTGCACGGACTGCTGAAGCTGTTCCAGCGAGGAGAACGGCAGGCTTGCGAGATTGCGCGCCTGGTTGATGAGCATCTGCGCCTGGTTCTGGAGCGAGGTGATCTGGTTGGTGATCTGTTCGAGCGAGCGCGCTGCCGTCAGGACGTTTTGCGAATAGTTCGAGGGATCGAAAACGATGATGGCGTGTGCCGGCGTCGCCAGGAAGGGCGAGAATGCGGCGGGTGCGACAAGCAGTGCGGCGGCGAACCGCATGCCAAGGGAACGGCGCAGTTTCATGGGGACTTCTCCTTGTTGGTGAGGGCGGGGCTGGTTAGGGCGGGAACAAGTTCAGCGGCCCAGCCGACGCCACGATGGCTAAGCCAGGCTGCGAGGAATCCGTCGCGGCCGTGCTCGGCGAAGATGCGTGCGATCGCGGCCTGGTCGGTCTTCGAGGACACAGCGCAGAGCGCGAGCCCCACATCCGACAGACCGAGCTCGAACAGCCGGTTGCCGCGTCGGGACTGGCAGTAATAGTCGCGCTTCGGCATCGCCCGCGCGATGATCTCGATCTGCCGATCGTTGAGGCCGAAGCGACGATAGATCGCCGTGATCTGCGGCTCGATGGCGCGCTCGTTCGGCAGCAGAAGACGGGTCTGGCAGCTCTCGATGATCGCGGGCGCGATTGCCGAGCCGTCAATGTCGCTGAGCGACTGCGTGGCGAAGATGACGCTGGAGTTCTTCTTGCGCAGCGTCTTCAGCCATTCGCGGAGCTGGCCGGCAAAGCCCTCATCGTCCAGCGCAAGCCAGCCTTCGTCGATGATGAGGAGGGTTGGCGAGCCATCGAGCCGGTCCTCGATGCGATGGAAGAGATAGGACAGGACCGCGGGCGCAGCACCCGTTCCGATCAGCCCTTCGGTTTCGAATGCCTGGACCGACGCCGATCCGAGTTGCTCGCGCTCGGCATCGAGCAGGCGGCCGTAGGGACCCCCAACGCAATAGGGGCGCAGCGCCTGCTTGAGATCATTTGATTGCAGCAGGACGACCAGACCGGTGATGGTGCGCTCCTCGACAGGCGCGGACGCCAGGGAGCTCAACGCCGTCCAGATATGCTCCTTGACCTCAGGCGTCATCGCCACGTTCTCCCGCGTCAGGATCGACACGATCCAGTCGGCGGCCCAGGCGCGCTCGGGGACATGATGAATGCGGGCGAACGGCTGAAGGCTGACGCTGTCGATCGCCCCATCACTGAGATCGCCGCCGAGATCATGCCAGTCGCCGCCCATGGCGAGTGCCGCCGCGCGGATCGAGCCGCCGAAATCGAAGGCGTATACCTGGGACCCTGCATAGCGGCGGAACTGCAGCGCCATCAGTGCCAGCAGCACGGACTTGCCCGCGCCGGTCGGGCCGACGATCAGCGTGTGGCCGACGTCGCCGACGTGAAGCGAAAGCCGGAACGGGGTCGAGCCTTCGGTCTTGCCGAAGAGCAGAGGGGGCGCTGCAAAATGCTCGTCCCGCACCTCGCCCGCCCACACCGCGGAAAGCGGAATGATGTGGGCGAGATTAAGCGTGGAGATGGGAGGTTGACGGACGTTGGCGTAGACGTGACCCGGCAGGCTGCCGAGCCAGGCGTCAACGGCGTTGATGGTTTCGATGATCGCTGTGAAATCGCGGCCCTGGATGACCTTTTCGACCCGGCGCAGTTTTTCGTCGGCGGCGTGGGGATCATCGTCCCACACCGTCACCGTCGCGGTGACATAGGCCATGCCGGCATAGTCGGCGCCGAGCTCCTGCAGCGCCATGTCGGCGTCGGCGGCCTTGTTTGCGGCGTCGGTGTCGACGAGGACGGACGCCTCGTTGGTCATCACCTCCTTGAGGATCGCCGCGACCGACTTGCGCTTGGCGAACCATTGACGGCGGATCTTTGTCAGCAGCCTGGTGGCATCGGTCTTGTCGAGCAGGATCGCGCGTGTCGACCAGCGATACGGAAAGGCCAGCCGGTTCAGTTCGTCGAGCAGACCCGGCGTGGTCGCGGTCGGGAACCCCGTGACCGTGAGAATGCGCAGATGCGACGCTCCAAGCCGGGGCTCGAGCCCGCCGGTCAGCGGCTGATCGGCCAGCATGGCATCGAGATACATCGGCGTTTCGGGCACGCGGACACGGTGGCGATTGGCCGAGACGCAGCCATGCAGATAGGTGAGCGTCTCGGCGTCATCGAGCCAGCGGCACTCCGGCATGAAGGCTTCGACAAGGCGCAGGACGCGGTCGCTGCGGTCAGTGAACCCGGTCAGCACCGCATTGGGGTCGAGGCCCCTCTTCTCGCGGCCTTCGTAGAGCCAGCTTTCCGCTCGCGCAGTATCTTCGGCGGGCGCGAGATAGGTGAGCGTCAGGAAGTAGCTGGACTCGAAATGCGCGCCAGCCTCCTCGAAGCCCGCCTTGCGCTCCGCGTCGACCAGCGTCGAGGCCGCATCCGGAAAGCTGCTGTCGGGATAACGGGTCGAGGCATGGCGCTGCGCCTCGACGAAGATCGCCCAACCGGAGCCGAGACGGCGGAAGGCATTGTTGAGGCGGCCGGCGACGGCAACCAGTTCGGCCGGAACGGCGCTGTCGAGATCGGGACCGCGAAAGCGCGCGGTGCGCTGGAAGCTGCCGTCCTTGTTGAGGACGACGCCGGCGCCGACCAATGCCACCCAGGGCAGGAAGTCGGCGAGCCGGCTGCTACGGTTACGATATTCGGCAAGGTTCATCATCGGCGCGACCTCGCTTAGGCCGTGAGACGCGCGGGGATGCGCAGATGCCGGCGAACGACGTCGACGAAGAGCGGATCGCGCTTGGCGGCCCAGACGGCGGCAACATGGCCGATCGCCCAGATGACGATGCCGACGAGCCACAGACGCAGCCCCAGCCCCACGGCGCCCGCAAGCGTCCCGTTCATGATGGCAATGGCGCGCGGGGCGCCACCGAGCAGGATCGGCTCGGTCAGCGCCCGGTGCACGAGGACCGCATAACCCGGCACTGCGTAGTCCGGCATTGACCCGCTCTGTTCGACCGAACCCGCCATCAGACCAGCGCTCCGCCGCCGAACGAGAAGAACGACAGGAAGAAGCTCGACGCCGCGAAAGCGATGGACAGGCCGAACACGATCTGGATGAGCCGGCGGAAGCCGCCCGACGTGTCGCCGAAGGCGAGTGTCAGGCCCGTGACGATGATGATGATCACCGCCATGATCTTGGCGACCGGGCCCTCGATCGACTGGAGGATCTGTTGCAGCGGTTGTTCCCACGGCATCGACGAGCCGGAGGCAAAAGCGGGCGCGGCCATCCCCAGGATGAGCGTGGGAACGAAAACTGTCATGGCGAGAGGATGGCGAGCGAGGCGCAGGCGTTGGATCACGGATTTTCTCCTTCAGGGCTTTGGATGTGCAAGGTCGGGCTGTCGCCGCTCGCGAGGACGGCTGGCGCGACCTGGTAATCGCCGTCCGGGCGCAGGCCATCGACACGGGCGAGTTCGGACAGCCGGCGCGCGGAACCGCGGCCGGAAAGGACGGCAATCAGGTCGATCGTCTCCGCGATCAAAGCGCGCGGGACCGTGACGACGGCTTCCTGGATGAGTTGCTCCATGCGTCGGAGCGCGCCGGTGGCGCTGCCGGCGTGGATCGTGCCGAGGCCACCGGGGTGGCCGGTGCCCCAGGCCTTGAGCAGCTCGAGCGCCTCGGACCCGCGCACCTCGCCGACCGGAATGCGGTCGGGGCGCAGGCGCAGCGATGAGCGAACGAGATCGGAGAGCGACGCGACGCCGTCTTTCGTGCGCATCGCCACGAGATTTGGCGCGGCGCATTGCAGTTCGCGCGTATCCTCGATGATGACGACGCGATCGGCGGTCTTGGCCACTTCAGCGAGCAGCGCGTTGATCAGCGTGGTCTTGCCCGTGGATGTGCCGCCAGCGACGAGAATGTTCGCCCGGTTGGCAACGCCCTGGCGCAGCGCGTCCGCCTGCTGCGCCGACATGATCCCCGCCGCGACATAGTCCTCAAGGGTGAAGATGGCGACGGCGGGCTTGCGGATCGCGAAGGCGGGCGCCGCGACGACGGGAGGAAGAAGCCCCTCGAACCGCTCCCCCGTCTCGGGCAGCTCGGCCGAGACGCGTGGCGCGCCGGCATGGACTTCGGCACCGACATGATGAGCGACGAGCCGAACGATACGTTCGCCGTCCGCCGCCGACAGACGCTCTCCAGTGTCGGATAGTCCCTCGGACAGGCGATCGATCCACAAACGCCCATCGGGGTTGAGCATCACTTCGACGATGCCCGCATCGTCGAGATAGCGCGCGATCGCGGGTCCAAGCGCTGTGCGCAACATGCGTGCGCCGCGCGCCAGACCTTCTGAATTGTGAGGCGAAGCTGCCATCCTGTCCCCGTTTCGATCCGGGGGAACATGGGCGGCCCCTGGACGGGGATGATTAAGAGAGCCACATCTCGAGTGGTTTCAACACCTATGTCGAGGCGTAGTGGCGTAGCGTGCAAATACAGGCGGTCGGCGGGATGTCCGGCGACCAGCATTGACGATCTCGCCTCAAATCTCTTAGGCGTCACTTAGCTCTGGGCAATTCTTCTGCTCGGTTCCAGCATCCAGGTAATCCACTGCCGGTCCCTCCTTTCCTGCCAAGCTCTCCAGATTGGGACAAAGCTTCGGCTCGGAACCCGCCATGGGGATCCGCCAAGCCGCGCCAATCCGCCTGCCAGTTACGTGTCTGCATTGCTGCCCTGGCTGACCAAGCGACACCATTGGAGGTCAGGAGGCGCTTCAGGCTTGCGCCTCTGGAGGAAGGGAAGCTCCTCCCGTCGATCTAAAAAATGTTGGTCACCAGTTTGTCCAACCGGGAGTTCTCGCGGTAAGCCAATCGCACCACAATGGCCCCAAGGACCCCAGTGATGGCACCGCCGATCACGTCGGTGACATAGTGGGTGCCGATATAGATTCTCGACCAGCAAATCAGGAATGCCATAATGATGAATGCCAGCGCCCGGCGCGGCAGAGCTTGCATCGCGAAGGCTGCAACGATCGCAAAGCTTGCAGTCGCGTGGTCTGACGGGAACGACCAATCGGCGCTGGGCGCAATCAACAGATGCGTGACTCCGGCATCGTAGGGCGTACTCGATGCACGAACAGAAGAATGAGCTGGTTGATCGCGAGACCCAGCAGGAACGCCAGACCGGTCGACAAGGCCGCGTGTCGAACGTGATAGCGGTCGACTTTCACCCACCACTGCAGAACCACAGCCAGCACCATGACCGGAACGCCTATTTGTGAGACGCCGATCATTGCCCTATCAAGCACCGGGTGAAGCCCGGCTACCGCGTTGATCCAATGGGTGAGAGTTGCATCCATTCTTGCTTGCTTCCGTTGTTGTCGATCGCGAGGTGAATTTTGTCGACGAACGTCGCATTCATCAGATTTTTGAAGTCAGCGTCTGGCTCAAGGGTGCGCACGCCCTGATCGAATGCCTTGGCGGGGTCCTGCTTTATCTCGTCAGCACAAACACCATTGCCTCGTGGGTCAATGCCTTCACCCAAGACGAATTGATCGAAGATCCGAATGATTTCATAGCTGGCTATCTGTCGCAGATGGCACGCCATTTTTCGATCGCCAGCAAGGAGTTCTACGCCTTCTACCTCCTTAGCCACGGCCTGATAAAGCTGCTCCTGGTCGTTGGGCTTTTGCGAGACAAGCTGTGGTCGTATCCGGCTTCGCTCGCGGCGCTGGGAGCGTTCATGATCTATCAAGTCTACCGCTATTCCTACACCTACTCTCCGGGCCTACTCGTGCTGACCGTCTTCGACGCGGTCGTCATGGTGCTGATCTGGCACGAATGGGGTGTAATGCGGCGGCACAGGCTCGCATAACAACGGGTTATCCGCCTTGCCTTGTTCACGGTGATTGACCGCAGACCAGCAAAGAATGGCCGAGGCGGGCCGACCCACTATGCTGCAAGAACGTCGGTGGGATAGAAATCAATTGTGGGCTCTTCGGCAAAGCCGTCTGTTCAAGCGGCCTCAGCACGAGTTGACCGTCGAGGCTTGTGGCGAACCACCACGTCGACCTTGTAGTCGAGCCGGTCCAGACACCTAACCAGCCTGTCTATTGAAAACTTCCCCGTTCGTCCGGTGACGATCGCGGAGACGTCCGGCTGCTTCATTCCGAGCAGTTCAGCCGACTTCGCCTGGGTCAGGCGCCGGCGCTTGATAATGGCGCGGATCTCGCGGGCCAGCTTGGCCTTGAGCAATTCCTCTTCGGGATTGTCAAAGCCGAGGTCCGCAAACACGTTTCCGCTGCTCACTTCGGCGGTGATGTCTTCTGTCATGACTTTGTTCCTTTCCCATAGTTTTCGCGGTAATGCGCCTCGGCCGCCTTCAATCGCACTGTCACGAGATCGATTTCTTGCTTGGGCGTCTCCCTGCCCTTCTTCGACTTCTTCTGGAAGCAATGAAGGACATAGATCATACCAGCGAAGCGGACGGTGTAGACGGCGCGGTAGGTATCTCCGTCGAAATCGTCGACCACCTCGAGGATGCTGCGGCCCCCAAACCCTTTCAGGGCTTTGACAGCCGGGTGCTCCTCGCCATTCTGGGCGTCGTTGATTGCGACACCCATCAACCGGCGAACATCGACCGGAAACTCGCGCAGATCATCCTTCGACGACCCCATCCATACTGCGGGCTTTTGGTTTTTCATTCTTCCTTGCCTTATAGCATACAGACTATAATTCTCAACGAAAAATCCTGATCGAGGTTTGCAAAATCGCGGTCCGCCCGCCCATTTATCCCACGGGCCTGCCGGGCTGGTTTGCGTCCACGCCGCCATCGATATCCTCGGAGATCTCCTGTCGGAGCTTTGGACCTCTCGCCAGGCGCCGGCCGAGCGCGGTGACGAAGGCATCATAGCGCTCGCCAGCCTTGGCGTGGGCGGCCTGCGCCGCGGGCTCGGGCAAAGACGGCGTCGTCGCCAGCCAGAAGCGGACGAAAACTGCGAGCGTCTCCACGGCAATCGCGACATCGCGCTCCTGGCGTGTCATACGGCGATCGAGCTGGTCAAGCCGCTTGGTGATCGCCGCCTCCTGCCGCTCGGCGGCATCGGGTGAGAGAAACGACTCGATGGCCGCCTCCGCGACGAGCGACCGTGAAAGATCACGGCGCGCCGCATGTTCGGCCAGCCTGCTCATGACCTTCGGATCGAGATAGACGGACAGGCGTTGCTTGCGAGGTGGCTTTACCATGGCAGCCTCACATATCCACGCCGTCGCCGGGGTCGAGCGACGCCTGCCGCGCAACGCCTTGCATCAGGCGCGTCAGTCGACGGTTGCGGGCAACCTCGTCCTCTACATCGTCCAGGTCGATCTCGAATTCATTCCCGGTCGAAGGCTTCACGACCTGCTCGACGCGACTGAGCTCGGGTTGCCGACGACGCTCGGAATCAGTTGTGTCGTCATCCGTGGCCAACGGCGCCGACATGGCTTCGGCAATCTGCGGACGGGAAGGCAGAGGCAGTCTGGTCCAGTCGTCGGGCCTCCCCTCCGCCGCCGCTGCCAGCACCGGCGGCGGCAGGATACGCTCCCGGAGGCGAGCATCCTCATGATAGCGCGCCTTTTTGGCCCGGATCGGCGGAGCACCCGCGACCATGACAATCTCGTCGGTCGCCGGCAGCTGCATGACTTCACCCGGCGTGAGCAGCGGGCGAGCCGTCTCGGAGCGGGAGACCATGAGATGACCGAGCCACGGCGACAGCCGGTGGCCGGCATAGTTCCTCATGGCCCTCATCTCGGTCGCTGTTCCCAGCGCATCGGACACCCGCTTGGCGGTGCGCTCATCATTGGTCGCAAAGCTTACCCGGACGTGGCAGTTGTCGAGGATCGAGTTGTTGGCGCCGTACGCCCGCTCGATCTGGTTGAGCGATTGAGCGATGAGGAAGCTTTTCAGGCCGTAGCCGGCCATGAAGGCGAGCGCCGACTCGAAGAAATCGAGGCGGCCAAGCGCCGGGAACTCGTCTAGCATCAGGAGCAGCCGTTGCCCTTTCGCCCTCACCTGCAGATCTTCGGTCAAGCGGCGGCCGATCTGATTGAGGATCAGGCGAATGAGCGGCTTGGTCCGGTTGATGTCGGACGGCGGCACGACGAGGTAGAGTGTCGTCGGATGCTCGTCGATAAGGTCGCTAATGCGCCAGTCGCAGCGGCGCGTGACCTCGGCCACGACAGGATCGCGATAGAGGCCAAGGAAAGACATGGCGGTGGAGAGGACGCCAGAGCGCTCGTTGTCTGATTTGTTCAACAGCTCCCGCGCGGCGCTGGCGATGACCGGGTGCGGACCGGCTTCACCCAGATGCGCCGTTTTCATCATCGCAGACAGCGTCGATTCAATCGGACGCTTTGGATCGGAAAGGAAACCGGCGACGCCGGCAAGCGTCTTGTCCCTCTCGGCGTAGAGGACGTGCAGGATCGCGCCCACCAGCAGGGCATGGCTGGTTTTCTCCCAATGGTTCCGCCGCTCGAGCGAGCCTTCCGGATCGACCAGAATGTCGGCGATGTTTTGAACATCGCGGACCTCCCATTCGCCGCGCCGCACCTCGAGCAGCGGGTTGTAGGATGAGGATTTCGGATTGGTCGGATCGAACAGCAGGACACGGCCATGCCTGGCACGGAAGCCCGCGGTGAGCTGCCAATTCTCTCCCTTGATATCGTGAACGACGGCGGAGCTCGGCCAGGTCAGCAGTGACGGGACGACGAGGCCTACACCCTTGCCGGAACGTGTGGGCGCGAAGCACAGCACATGCTCCGGTCCGTCGTGGCGCAGATAGGCGCCGTCAAACCGGCCGAGCACCACTCCATCGGAGCCGAGAAGGCCAGTTGCCTTGACCTCCTGCTTGTCGGCCCAGCGGGCGGAGCCGTAGGTCTCGACCTTCTTGGCCTCGCGAGCCCGCCAGACCGACATGCCGATAGCGACGGCGACGCAGGCGAAACCGCCGGAAGCAGCGATAAAGGCTCCCTCCACGAAGATCGACGGCGCGTAGGCATCGAAGCCATACCACCACCAGAAGAAGGACGGCGGAAGGTAAAACGGAAAGCCCAGGACATGGAACCAGGGCCTGCCGAGCTCGGGCTGGAATGCCAGGCGCCAGGCCACCCATTGCGTCGCGCTCCAGGTGGTGATCAGCACGATCATCAAGACCGCGAGGATCTGGCCCCAGAGAATCTTGGTGGCGGACATAGAAGCGGTCCTTTCTTCAACATGAGGTTAGAGGCCGAGGCCTCGCTTGCGGCCGAAGCTCCAGTCGATGCCGCCATCATCGCGAGCGGTGCCCGAGACGTGGCGGCCAAGATGTTTTTCGAGGGACGGCGTCCAGGGCACCAGTTGGAACCCGAGGCCGTCATCGATCGCGGCGAAGCGGCCCGACGCGAGCGTGAAGCGCTGCCGGTAGGAACCGGTGACATATTCGCCGCCGCGGGCGCGGTTGAAGGGCTGGCCGGTTTCGGCCGAGAGCTTTTCGCCGAGCGTCTCCAGTTCGCGGCGACGCAGCGTGTCGATGAGGCTGCGGGTGAAGGTTGTGCGTTGGCCATGCCGCTCGCCGAGGCCCCGTTCGACCAGATGGTCGGCGCGGCGCTGCATCGCCTGCCGCACCTCGGCGCCGAAGCCGCCTTCCGACAACGCAGTCGGTTCGCGGGCGATGTTCTGGCGGTCAAGCCAGGTCGCGCCGGCGGCGGTGACCTGCCGCTCAATATCGAGATCGGAACGGACAGCGAGTGCTGCGCGCCCATGTCCCTGCGCGTCATGGAACTTGCGCAGCTCAACGATGGAACCCGGAGCGCTGTCGCCGGCGGCATCGAGATCGGACAGCTTGATATGATGGGTGCGGCCGTCGGTGCCATCGACCACGGCGTAGGCACTGCCCTTCAACTCGTCATCGAGACCGCGGTCGACCAGCCGACCGACGATCGGCGTGTCGAGGCGCTCCGCCGCCAGCACATAGGTCGCCGAGCCGCGCTCGATGCCCTGCTCTGTCAGGGCGCGGTGCATCCGCTTGATGATGTCACCGCGCTCGCCAAGCTCGCGCAGCGTTGCCTCGGCCTTGTCGTCGATCATCCATTGGCCCGGGCCGACCTGTTCGGCAAGGCCAAGGGTTTCGAGCTTGCGCACCCGCCCGACCTTCAGCACGTGTAACTCATCGGGCTGAGCGTTCGCCGGGGACCCAAGATCGACAACGCCTGTGTCGCCGCCGTCGCGAACAAGCTGCCGGTCAAGCTGGGTCCAACGTTCGGCCTCGACCTGACGCTGCAGATTGCGGCGGATGTCGAGATCGGTGCGTAGGCCGAGCTCCTGGGTGACGAGGTCAGCGGCGCGGGCGCGCATCCCCTCCTTGATGTAATCGCGCGAGATCACGAGATCCTGCCCGTCATCAGTCTGGCCGCGCAGGATGATGTGAAGGTGCGGGTTGTCAGTGTTCCAGTGATCAACGCCAGCCCAATCCAGTTTCGTGCCGAGGTCCTTTTCCATCTGCCCCATCAGATCGCGGGCGAAGGATTTGAGGTCCGCCATGTCGGCGGCATCTTCCGGCGAGACGATGAAGCGGAAGTGGTGCCGATCATCGCCGCACCGCTCGGCAAAAGCACCGCCATCCACCTCCCCGGTCTGCGGCCCGAACAGCCTGGCCTTCTCCCCGTCACGGGTGACGCCCTCGCGGCGCAGATAGGTGAAATGGGCGGCAAGCGGCGCGGCGCGCGCGTGATGGCGCACCAGCCGTGTCTTGATGATCACGGCGCGCGAGCGGCCGGTGAGGAGACGATTGGCGCGCACGCTCGCCGAGCGGCCACGCCCGAAGGTCGAGCGATTGCCCGGGCTGATCCGGCCGGAGCGAGAGATGCGGGCGCCGGCCTTCTGGGCGGCGGCAAGCGCCTGCGCGATGAAGGGTCTGGCGCGCTGGGCACTGGGCGAGCGGATGCGGCCGGGCCGGATGCGGAAACCATCCTCGTCAGTCATCGTGAAGATCCGCACATCGTCTCAAGGCACCGAAATCACAGGTGAAACGGTGTTCCGGCGAGGCGCGCGAAACCTTCGCACCTCGCGGAAATCCTGCATAACCTATTGAAACAGCAAAACCGATCGACGCCGCACCTCGCGGCCTTTTATCTCGCCATCTTCCGGTTGTTCTGCCCACCTTCCGCCTCCACCCACGCCATGGTGCGCTGGAGCTTGCGGTTGCGCGAAGACGCCCATGTGCGCTCATGGCTGTATCCCTTCGCCCGCTCGCGCCACGAAGAGGCCTTCGGACAGCGGCACGATGGCGGACACATCGCGCACGGTGGGCGCAGAGCTCGCGTCATTTGGTGGTCGCTCGGTTGGCACCCGAGCGACAGCTTGTTTGCGATCCGGCTGACCGACGAACAGCGAGCCGCGCTTCCAGGGAATGGCCTCGACAGACGTAACGGCGAAAGGGCGCATACCCTCGCTTTCACCGATCAGGGGCGCAAATGCGGCGACATAGGCGCGGGTCTCGGCCGGTAACGGACGCCCAGTGAGGTAGGCCTGGTAGCGTGCAGGTCCCGCATTGTAGGCGGCCAGAAATCCCGGAGAGCCGAAGCGATCGTGCAGTTCGCGCAGGTACGCCGTTCCAGCCAGGATGTTGTCCCGGGGATCGAATGGATCGCGGCCAAGCGACCAGCGGGCGCGCAGATAGTCCCATGTTCCGGGCATGATCTGCATCAAGCCGCGGGCGCCTGCGCTGGACACGGCGCGCATATCGCCCGCACTCTCCTTGCGCATGATGGCGCGGATCAGCGCGGTCGGGACGCCGAAGCGGTGCGAGGCTTCTGCGATATGCGCGCCGAACGGATCGCGTTGAGAAGACCGGGCAACGGCCAGGTCCTGCGCCACTGCCGCCGGCATGACGGTCGCGACGGACAGGCCGCAAAGGAGGAGCAGAGCCATGCGCCAGGCAGCGCGAAGCGGCCCGGGCGCACCGCGATGGCTCGTCGACGGACGGCGAGCGCGCATCGTTCAATCCTTCTCGCTGCGGTCGCGCGGCCGCGCCCAGTGCAGCGACCAGGACGTCTTGTCGTCTCCATTGCGAAAGAGGTTCGCGCGTATTGGCTGCGCGAAGGTCGGGTCGTCGAGCTGGATCGAGACATAGTCTCCGGCCTTTTCGCTGGAGCGTTTCCAGCCGGCGCCGATCTCGGGGCCGTCCTCGCTTGCGGCGTGAACGCGGTAGTCAGGCGCATTCTCCGTTTCGCTCGCCTCTGCCGCCACAATGGCGATATCCAGGTTGAGACTGAGCGTGTGGATGCGCCCGCCATAGCCAGTCTTCTGGCGCGTGAATTCCCCGATCTGTTGCATGTCTGGCTCCTGTTTTCAGTTGTGCGGTGATGAAGACTGGCGCCACGACGCGCGCCGTTGGTCGCGCGCTCACCGCGTTGGCGCGCGCCATTCGAAGCGGCCGTTGCCGTCCTCGTCTGTCCACAGCGGAACGGCGCGGCCGATGATCCGTCTGGTGGAGAGGAGGCCGAAGTAGCGGCCGTCGAAGCTGTCGCGGACATGCCGGTTCATCAGGAAGACTTCGCCGCTCGCGATGCGGCGGCAACCCTGCCAGACCGGCAGGTCACGACCGGCCCGGTCACGCGTCAACGCCATCCCCGCCTCGTTTCCATCGACCGTGATGGTGAGGTTCGAGCGACAGACCCGTTGCCCCGATACGCCAAGGATGCGCTTCAGGAGTGGCACGCCCCTCGGCAGATAGCCGCGATCGGCGAGGAACGCCGCGAGCGGCTCGGGCGCGTCGACGGCCACAAGATCGGTGACCTCGAAGGGTCCGTCGAAGTCGATCGTGTAGAAGCCGATCGGTGCGCTGGCTGACGCATTCCAGATGAGCTTCGCGGGCATGGAAGTGAGGCCGGGATAACCGACGCCCATGGTTGCGATAACGCTGGCTAAGATGATCCCGGCGCGCGTCACGGCTCAGTCCTCTTGCGCAGCAGGAAGGCACGATGTTGGTCGAGTGTGTAGCTGCGCGGCGCATGGCCGGCGGTTTTCCGGTTGTGGATGTGCCGCCAATGATCAGGCGACACCAACTCAGGCTCGATGCCGAGGCGCTGGATGGCGTCAATCGCCTGCAGCACGCGTTCGACCTTGGGCCAGCTCTCGACCTTCAGCAGGATGTCGCCGCCGGGTCGCACGAAGGGCAGCGTCTGATAGGCTTCGCCAGACGCGACCGCACGGACGATATCGATGCGTGAGAAGATCGTTCCGAAGTCGTTCGCGGCCCAGCGCACGAATGCGAAGACCGTGCCGGGGCGAAAGGACAGGATGCGCCGGCGACGATCAACGATCTGTTCGCGGGCGTGCGTGCCGAAACGGATCCAGTTCTCCTGTCTCTTCTCGACCCAGGTCAGTTCGACATGGACGAGATCGTCGCGAGCGTGGTGCGTGGCCGGGAACGCGTCGCGCATGCGGGGAGCCGCGATGCCAATCATTTCGGTTCTCCTGATGTGGTGGGAAATTCGCGCGCGAGCCTCGCGCGCAGCGTGTCGGCGACGATGATGTCGTGCTGGAGAGCGGCGATGCGGTCGCGCTCCTGAGCCGTCAGCTCGGTGGTCGGGCGCACGACGAAGGTCGCGAACTTATTTCCCTTGGAGGTCAATTCACGGGCGAGATGCAGCGTCAAAGTTGCATTGCCAACACGGCTCTTTTGATTGAGGGGTGCGGCGCTCATCGGGTGGCTCCCGAGCGCGGATCAAGCGGCGGAGTCGGACCTTCGGAAGCGCTGGTTGCCGTGATGCGACCGCCAGAAACCGATGGCGCATTGGAGGTCTTGTCGGTCTCTATCCCGAGTGCGTCGCTGGTTCGGCGGATCAGCCTCTGCACATTGCGCGCGCGCTCTTCAAAGTTAGAATCTGGGTTAGAGTCTAAGTTAAGGGCACGATTTCGGCTTTGCTTTCCTAGGGTTAGGCCCCGTTTCGGTTCCTGATAGCACGAGCCTGCGGTTCCCGATGGCACGATAGGTCCGGTTCCCGATAGCACGAGGCCGTCCACAGGCCTTCCACAGGAGCCGATCCGCTCGAAGGCAAGCAGAACCCGGCCGCCCAGCTCCACTTCGAGGAAGAGCGTGTAGCCGGGCAGCGGCTGGCGGCGGATGATGTCGCGCAACTCGAAGGCAAAGCGCTTGTAGGGCGACAGGCTGCCGGATTTTTGGTGAAGGTGGCGGAAGTCGAAGCGCCAGCCATCGCGCTGGCGTCCGCCATGCTTGCGCACCAGCCGATAGAGCCAGCGCTCCAGCCCGCCAGTCAGGTCGAAATAGGCGCGATCGATCGTCAGCACGAGCGCGTCATCGAGGACTGCCTGGTAGAACCAGTCGGGGACGATCAACTCGATCCCCGCGGGTTTGCCATGGCGATCGATGCGCTCCTGCCACTCATTGATCCATGAGAAGCGGTGACGCCGGCCTTCGGCGGGCTGACGAATCGTCGTCGAGACGGTGGTCGACTGCAGCCGGTCAAGCCCCGCCTTCAAGCGCTGATAGTCGCGCAGGCTCTTGCCCCGGCCCACGAACATGAGGATCTCATAGGGCGTGGCGGCCATCAACCGCGAGGTGCGAAGGCCGGCGTCGCGCGCCTCGACGATCTGGCTTGCGGCCCAGATCAGGATGTCGGCGTCCCAGATGGTCGCCATCCCATGATCGGGTACGGCTTCGACCCGGATCGTGACGTTGCCGGCCGTGAAGTCGATTGGCGCGGCTCGATGGGTCTTGGAAAGGGAGAAGAACGGATAGGCCATGAGATCCTGCGCGTCTCGTGGGGCGAAGTCGCCAGGCAGCGCCTGGAACAGGTCGAGTTGCCCGCGCTCCGAAAGGGATTGGTTTCGCGCCACCATCTGGAAATCCGCGCGCGGTCAGCGTGCGTATCGTCCGCCATGCGCCGGCGGCGTCGGTGTATGACGCTTGGCCGGCAGGACCGACCCACGCGGATCGGATGTCGAGGTGACGGCGCCGCGTTCGGCCCAGGCCTGAAGGTCGTCGACGGCATAGACGACGCGGCCGCCGAGCTTTCGGTAGGAAGGACCAGTGCCATAGGTCCGGTGCTTTTCGAGCGTGCGGGCGGACAGGCTGAGGAAATCCGCAGCTTCCTTGGTGCGCAGGAAGCGCGGCGGCAAAACGGCGATATCGGGTCGCATGGGTCGAACCTCCGTGGGTTTTGGGCAGCCGCTGGCGTTCAGCGGTAGACGGAGACCACGGTGGCGGAGAGTAAGCTTCGTCAGGGATGGGGAAATTGAGGGGGGTTAAAACTCCACCCCTTTTGCGCGGCCAGACCCCGCTAGGATCGGCGGCGATGACGCAGGATTTGCAAATAGCCGCCGCCGATCATGGCGGTGGCGCCTTCGACGAGACCGATCACCGCATCGCGCAGCGCGGAGGTCTTCCAGGGATCAGCGGCGACGCGCTCAGACCCGTATAGGGCGACGCCAATGTCGCGGTAGCTCGCGCCGTTGGCACGGGCGTCTGCGGCCTGCATCATCAGACGAAACCGGCGGCGCTGCTGTACTGTCATACGGGTGTCCGAATGTGTGGGGCGCCCCTGCAAGGAGCGCCAGAATCGGGTGAGTGCTTCGATCCGTCCCAACGTTTCTGCATCCAATGGGATCAGCGCCGCCAGGTCGCCGTGCGGGTCACTGCCGGGCAGAAGGAGAAGTTGGGTCGCGACACCTGCACTGTGGACAGTGTGACGTCCTTCCGGGCTGTCGCGGAGCACGCCCAGGGCGGTCAACGGCGCCGATCGCAAGGAAGACAGGAATTCCGGCGCCGGCACGAGAGAAACCACAGCTGGATCGATGTCAGGCGACCAGAGAATGTCTTGCGCCAAGGCGGACAAATCCGGCCTGGCCGGGAAATCGTAACCCCCACAGCCGCTGTGTCTCAGGCTGGAAGGGTGCTTTTTCGGCTCTTGTGGTCAGGAGCGCTTGGTAGTGCCGTTGATAGGGTTCGTGACGCCGCAGACACTCCCAGGCGAGCCCCTCGATGGGCAACGTATCGAAATAATCATAGCTGTCATTGTCTCGCCAATGCGACGTATCCGGCCTCATCCAAGAGCTCCTCGCAAACAACGCATAGACCCCGCCTGCAAACGATTCCGGGTTGTAGCGATTGGCGGAAGACCCTCGCCGGGCATCGGGTGATGCCGCTCCGGCATCACCCGGGAACCGCAGGCGCTGTGGTGCTAGTTGCCGGGCCGACGCAAGAGATGACGGTAGCCTGCACGCGCCATCCAGCGCGCTCGCGCCAGATGGCTGTCATGGATGCGCCGGGCGCGTTGCGGCTCCTTCGTCAGATCAATGCCGAAGAGAATTTCGACCACCTCGCGCCAGTCCGCGCCGTCATCGGCGGCGTCAAGCAGGCGCATATAGAGCTTGACGTGTTCCCGATCGTATTCGGTGAGTTCGTCACTGGTCGGCGCGGTTTCGCCAAACGGCTCGATCATCGCTTGCCTCGATTCCCAGAGTGAAAGCCTGCATTTTACAGAACAATTCTGCCAACGGAGGCCGGTTGATCAGCATCAGGCGATGCGGCTTCGGCATCGCTCTCGGCTTGAGTGAACCGAACCGGACCGTCCGCGGAAGAGGCCCCGGCCTTCCGGCCGGGGCCAGCGCGGGTCCTCAGTCACCCCGCCGCGCGTTCGGGCGGGACCAGATGAGCGAGAAACCCTCACCTTCCTCGTCGTCGAAGAGGTTGGCGTAGATCGGGGCGTTGAAGCTCGGATCGTCGAGCTTGAGGCCCAGGTAGTCGCGGCCCTCGTTGGAGGTCTTCGACCATGCGGCGCCGATCTCGGCGCGGCCGACCAGCACCCGGTGGCTGGGAGCGTTCTCGCCAGTGGCGCGGGTGTCTGGGACGATGCGCACGTTCTTGGCCTGGACGCTGAGGGTGACGATTTCACCGGTGAATTCGTTCGAGGCGGACTTCTTGAAGGTGCCGATGGTAGCCATTGTAAGTCTCCGTTTTCTGTTCCGAGCCCGCACCATGCGGCCTCGATGGCGATCACTTGGCCCGAGGCGACCGACGACGCATCGCTTGCGACCGGAGCAAAGCGGAGGACGGCGCAGGAACGGCTTTCTTGTCTCGCGAGGAATGGCGGCGCTCGGGGTCCCCATGCGCTTGCGGCATGGGGTGGGCGCCGGCAGGGGAAGAAAGTCGAGACGCGCCGTTGCGGCTCAGGCGGTCGAGGCTTCAGCCGTCCTTCGGCCAGATCAGCCCATTGAAGAGGCCGTTTGGAGCGCTCTTGGGACAGATTGGCAACGGAGACGTTGGCATGCAACGCGCCTCCTGCACTTCGCTACAGGCTTCACCGCATCGCCCTCGCATTCCAGGCACAGATTCCGCGCACCTGCAACGCCGCCGCGACCGCCCGCTGCCGTCCTGCTACCGACTGGTCGGTCTGCCATGGGCATCGACTGAAGAAAGTCCAAGGCCATAGACGGGGCCGCGCCGGCACGTGGCCGTTGCTCGATTCTGCCCTGGAACCCGATTGCTCCAGCCACCGATAATGAGGTGGCTAGGCCTTCCTCGGTCTGGTCCATCCGCCTCGTCCGCGCGGGTCTAGGCGCGAACCACGTTCCTGCCGGATCCGTCGGCGGCTGTCATGCCCACCACCCGGAGATATGCCGTGACGCCGACGACGGCGGTCGCGCCAATGACGGAAAAGACGACCTGCCAGGTTTCCGAAGTCATTATGTGCTTCGCGATGCCATGGGAGGCATGGCAGCCGGTAACGATCGCAGGCGCGATGAAGACCAGCGTGATCGCCACCTTGGCCCACATGGGGCTGACAACGCCAAGGAGGATTGGCCGACGCCGAGCGTCAACCCGGCTGCGAGGCTTCCGACGAGGATCGCGTCAAGCCAGCCGGCACCGGTGTTGAATGCCCACGTGCCTGCGCTGACCCCGACGAACAACGGAAGGACGAAGATAGCAAGGTGAAGAGCAACCAGCACAGGATGCCGATGGCCCGCGGTACAAACGAACATGCCGAGGATCATCATGGTGGTCTCTCCGAGAGAATAGCTCTGGCGATTGCGCCTTCCACCACCACCTCGGCGCAGCGCAGAGCATAGCAACGAAAAGCACCGGCGAGATGCCAAAGCTCTGTTTCGCCAGCGGCAATGTTCGCCCCGTCCTGGGGCGAACGGTCGATTTCGCCGACGATGGCGGTGTCGTCGCCGTCATACTCGTCCGTGGGAACGACGAGAGAGTGCCATCGCCGGCACGAAAATGACGATGGCTACCATGAGGTGGCAGCGAGGCTGAAGGCGAAGACCGCAATCACCGCGAAGGCGAAGCCGGAGCGGCGGCACGCTTCGCGCAGTCCGACCCCTTGCGGGTTGATGGCGTCAGGCCGTCGGCTGAACCAAGGATCAGCGTCGTATGGCAGGGGTGGTGCTGTGCTCCTGGAAGTGAGGGCCGATCTCTCGAAGCCGCCCGCCCCATTCCTCGCGCACGAACGCTGCACCTCGGCTCGAAGCGTGTCGAAGACTGATGTCCCTGTTCGGCGGAAAGCCGTCCACATTGCGCCTGGGGTGGTCATCGGGCGCCAGTTTCGAATGACCGAAGTGGGGCCGAAACCAGACTTACGGCTTCGAGGCTCGGAATGTCAGGAGCGGACGTTCAGCCACCCTGCGTCATCGACCTGAGCTGACCAAGCTGGCACGAACGGAGTGATACGATCGCGCCAGAAGCGATCATTTTTCTTGCTTATCGAGCTGCACAAAATGTCAGAGATCCCTCACCCGGCAGAAAAAGTCGTCCGCGCCCATTTGACCGCCCTTCAACGCAAACTCTATGCGCCCGCCCTGGCGGAGCAGACCGTAGCAAAGCGGCGCACCGGGAGAGATAGGCGCAGCAATCTGCAGCGCGGTGATGCCAAGCGCTCGCGTTACAGTCCCGGAGGTGTCGCCTCCAGCAACTGCAACCCTGGTGAGCTTCAAGGAATCTACGGCAGCAGAAAGTATGCGCCCCAGTCCGACGCCAATCCGTTCGGCTTCCGAGCGCAGGTTTATGTCGCCGTCGCCAGGGAGCAAGTCGGGCTCGCCATGTGCGGTATAGACAATCGCGGATCTTCCCCCTGCCAATGCCGCCAGTGCGGTGTTGGTCGCCTTAGTGCAAGCCTCCTCCCAGGCTTCCTGATTTGCGAGCGCTGCGGCTGAAACTGGAATCGGTGTAAAGCCGGCACCAACCGCGACGTCGATCTGGCGCGCTGTAACTGGCGAGCAACTGCCGGAAACCACAAGGATCGGTCCGCGATGGCTTGGGTTTTCCGTCGGCGCTGGCGCGACGGATCGAGTCTCCGCCGACATAATTGGCGACAGAGCTGTTTCTACGGCGCTCGACCCGATACAAAAGACGGGTGTGTCCCGGCTTTGCTTGCCAAGCCAATTCCCAATCGCAGTGAGTTGATCAGCAGAAACGGTGTCGAACAGGATTGCCCTCGTATCGCCATCGATGACTGGCCAGTTCCCCGCCTCCATATCGATTATGCTGATATGGTCGATCGGGATCTTCGTCTGTGCCTTGAGATGCAACCGGAGATCAGCCTCCTTCATAGGAGTTACGGGGTGCCGGGCCATGACCGGATGACGATCGATCCGATGAATGGTCGGCGCCGACCCTGCGCGAGCGAAGAGGTTGGCAAATGCCACGAACCTACCCAGACGCGGGGCGCCGACCACAATAGGTACGCTGCCGCCGCCTAGCGTTGTCAGTCCGATTTCCATGGCCCTGCCAATGCTGCCCGTTTCTGGTGAGGAATCAAAGGTCGAGCATACTTTGTAGTGAATGATACGGGGCTTCAGATCCGCCATCCACCGGAAGGCCTGCGGCAATTCCTTATCCATCTCGGTAGGGGACATGGCGCGGGTGGTCCCTGCCAGACCAACGGCCTGCACACCGGGAAATTGAGACAACACATCCTGCGACGGATCGAGAATCAAGACCGCGGCGACACCGGCAGCTGTCAACGCATCGAGTGCATCAGTGGAGCCTGTGAAGTCGTCTCCATAGAAACAGAGGTATGGATTGGTGTCAGCCATTGCCAGTTGCTCTCATCTGCCTGAGATTTCCGAAAAAACCGATCGAGCTTGCCAGCGCCTCGTGTGAGCGGGCGTAGTCAACAAGGTCTATGCCGAGCCTTGCCGCCTCCCAGGCCTCACTTATGGCGCGCACGCCAGCCGCAGGACCGAGCGGGTGCCCAAGGATTCCACCGCCGGCCAAGTAAATGACATCGTCACTGCCGAATGCCTTGAATGTGACGGGTGCCTGGCCGCCCCATTGGCCTGACGAAATCACCGGCATGATCGGCGCGTGATCGCCGAATGGGCCAAGACACGCTCGTGCTGATTGGGTGACGGTAGCATCTACTTCGGAGAACTTTCCTTGGATGCCACCGATATGGATCTGGTCGATGCCGGCTAGGCGCCACAGCTTTTGATAGGCCGTAAAGCTCAATCCGAGGGCGGGGTGCCTGGTCAACATTCCCCAGCCGGCTCGATGGGCATGGATCGGCAGCGAGGCGTGGCGCCGCAATTGGGCGATGGCGGCAGGGCCGCAGGCGTTGAGCGAAACCATGACGCAGGTTCCACCGCTGTTGGCGACCAGGTCATGATTGCGGCACATGCGGTCACCGTCGTCGCTGATGTTGAACGCGTACATGACTTTGCGGCCGTGCCTGTCGGCCAGGCGATCGAGAACCGGGGCGATCGCCTCGACGCGCTTCGAGAACGGCGCGGATGGAGGATCGGTCATGCATTCGTCGTCCTTGATGAAATGGATTCCGGAATCGCCGAGCATCTGCACCAGATCGGCGATGGCTGCGGGTTCAAGTCCGAGTTTCGGCTTGACAATGGTGCCGATGATTGGGCCCGAGACGATGCCACTCAATCGACGCGTTCCGGAAATGCCGAAGGCCGGCCCCGGAAACCGGTCGGCAAAGCTCGCGGGGATATCGACATCCTCAAGTCGGACGCCGGTCAGTTCCTGCAGCTCGAAGAGGTTGCCGAGCAGGATGGCGAAAAGCGATGGAAGGTTCGGGCCGAAATTTTCGACAGGGAACGATATAGTGGCTATCGCCCGGCTGCACCGGGAGCGTTCGTCGATGCCGGGCAGCGATGTTGTCAAGCTTGGAGGCGTGTCCTCGGCGACGACACGCAACTCGTCCACACGGCCGCCGAAGCGTTCGATGATCTCGTCTGTCTCTCCGGCGACCCGGGTGAAGGAGCCGATCGACTGTTCGCTTGCCAGCAGCTCGGCGGCCCTGCCGATGTCGATTGGAGATTCCAGCAGATAGGTGCATCGGATACGATCGGGCACAGGCTCTTCTCCGCGGCAAAAGCCGCTATTTGAGTTCGTTGACAGTTAGACTTGCGCCGAGCCATCGCCCGGGGCGCACCGCTTGAAAAGGCTCGGATAGTCGCGGACGAGGCCGTCCTCATCGACATCGAGCTCGGCTTGGAAGTTTCGGAAAATACCTTCGTAGCGGTAGCGCTCACGGGGCTTCAGGCAGGTATAGGCCTGCTCGGCCGCCGCCACCTCGAGGGAAGGAATGGCGATATAGGCGACCCGGATCGGCCGACGCTCGCCTACAGCGAGCCGTAGTCGCCGGATCGGCAAGGTGTTGGTGAAGGGTGTCGCGGAAATGTCGACATCGATGCATCCGGCAAGATCGGCACGGATGATCCCGTTGGCGTCCCGCCATTCGCCGCGGCCATCCGCTTCGAGGCGTATCTTGCCGCCTCCGACGATGTCGATCGCCACCTCCCGAACCGTCCAATCCATTGCGCAGCGGAGGCGGTAGCGCATGCCATAGGCTTGCCCTTGCCGCTCTCCGATCACTGTGCCGTCAGCGGTAACGCCGGCTGCGTCGCGATCGAAGACAAGGTGTTCCAACCCCAGCCCATTTTCCGATTTCCAGCGAATGACACCCACATGAATCTCCAGTCTCAAACCTGAAACATATAATAATTAATTATTTTCTATTGACAAGAGCGCCCTCTCGCTTTCATTTGAGGATGACTTGGGCAATCGGCCCAGGTGCATCTCAAAACGAACCAGGGAGCGGCCATGACCGTATTCTCCAGGGACTACTCGGTTGCCCCGATACGGATATCGCGCGGCGAGGGCGTGTTCATTCATAGCGACGACGGCCGGGTTTACCTTGATGCGATGGGCAGCGCTGGGGTCGTCGGCATCGGTCATGGGAGAACTGAGATCGCCCAGGCTCTTGCCGACGCCGGCGACAGCGTCACCTTCGTCTATACAGCGGGGTTCACGCATCCCTGGCAGGAGCAGCTCTCGGCGTCAGTGCTCTCGGTCGCGCCGAAAGGCATGGCTTCGGTGTATTTCGTCTCGGGTGGCTCGGAGGCCAACGAGACAGCGGTCAAGCTCGCCCGCCAATATCACCTGGAGCGGGGCGAGCCGCGACGCCACAAGATCATCACCCGGTGGCAGAGCTACCATGGCGTTACCCTCGCCACGTTGGCGATGTCGGGTCGAACCAGTTGGCGCAAGCCCTACGACCCGTACATGTTGCCGGTCATTCATATCGCACCGCCCTACGAATATCGTTGCGCATACTGCGCCGACAAAAACGGTTGTTCGCTCGATTGCGCCGACGAGCTCGAGAAAACGATCAATCTCGAAGGGCCGGAAACGATCTCGGCCTTCTTCGCCGAGCCGATCATCGGAACGACGTGTTCAGGCGTCGTGCCCCATGCTGGCTACTACAGGCGCATCCGCGAAATCTGCGACCGCTATGGCGTGCTGTTCGTCGCCGACGAGGTCCTGACCGGCTACGGCAGAACCGGCACCCCCTTCGCCATCGAGCAATGGGGCGTGCTGCCGGACATGATCACCGCCGGCAAAGCGATCGCCAGCGGCTATGCGCCACTTGGCGCAGTGATCGTCAACGACAAGATCACCGAATTCTTCCGCTCGGGAAAGCGCCGCTTCGTCCACGGCTTCACCTACAGCGGACACGCCGCCTCATGTTTCATAGGCCAGAAGGTCTTCGAGATCATGACGAACGAGCAGTTGTTCGCTCGCCCCGGAATCATCGGACAATATCTCTTCTCCCGTCTGGATGCTCTGCAGCAGCGCCATCCCTGCATCGGCGAGGTTCGAGGTCGCGGCCTCTTTGCCGGCCTGGAGTTCGTGGCGGATCGCAGTTCGCGCGCGCCCTTCCCGGAAGATGCCGGCTTCACAGCGATGCTGGCATCGGAGATGCGCAAACGCGACGTCATCATCAACCCCGGCGTGCCGGGCGTCAATTTCGGACGTGGTGGCGATCACATCCAGATCAGCCCGCCCTTCACCATCAAGGAATCGGAGATCGATCAGATCGTCGACGCGCTGGACGACGTGCTGACCGCAATGCCTGACGCCTTTCGCGAGAAACCACCGCAGCCCAAAGGAGATGTCTGATGCTGAAGAGCGAGATTGGAAGTGGCGTTGGCGGTCGCGTCATACTCATGGATTCGATCACCAAGGTGACACCCTGGAAGATGAGGGCGCCATCGTTGTGTCCGCCTCTCATGGCGGAGCCAGTTCGGGGGAGTTTGCCCTGGCCGTGCCGCTTGGTGGCGTGTTTTTCAACGATGCCGGCGTCGGCAAGGAAAATGCGGGCATCGTCGCGCTCGACATGCTGCAGACCAAGGGCATTCCGGCAGGCGCCGTCGCTCACATGAGTGCGCGCATCGGCGACTCCCAGGACATGTGGGACAACGGCGTCATCTCCTATGTAAACGCGGCCGCTCGCGCGCTTGGTCTGGCGCCCGGATCGAAACTTCGGGCGGCCTTGGATGACCTCATTTCGCGTTGAGACGCATTACGCAGTGCAGGCCGGCAACGCGGACAAACCGCTTGCCGGAAACATCAACCAAAGGGGAACCACGATGAAAGCAATTCTCAAGACTGTCATAGCCGTATGTCTCATCTCGACGGCGAGCATCGCGTGCGCCAATGCAGAACTCCATATCCGCGTCGGCGGTACCGGCACCCCGGAGTCGCCCGATACGAAGGTCATCGAGCTGTTCAAGCAGCAGGTCGAGGCGGCGCTCGGGAAAGATGTCACCGTCGAGCTGTTTCCGGCATCACAGCTCGGAACCTGGAGCGAGATGGTCGAGCAGGTCAAGGGTGGAGTGCTTGAATGCCTTTATGAAAGCGTCGGCGACCTTGGCGACTTTGCTCCGGCGGCCAACATCGAAGGCGTGGCTTATCTCTACCGCGACGATGACCATTTCTTCCGCATCTGGCGCGGCCCCGTCGGACAAGAGATCCTGGACACAATAGCGAACGAAGCCGGCTTCCGCGTACTCGGGCCGGGATTTCGCGGCTTTCGCCAGTTTCTGGTCAAGAAGCCGGTCGACAGCCTTGCCGACCTGCAAGGCATGAAAATCCGCGTGCCGGGAATCCCTGCCTATGTGACCTCCATCCAGGCGCTCGGCGTCAGCCCGACTTCCGTCGCATTCGAGGAAGCCTATGCAGCGCTCCAGCAAGGCGTCGTGGACGGGCTCGAACAGCCTCTGGTCGCGATCAAGGATCATCGCTTCTACGAAGTGGCCAAGCATCTGGTTATGACCAACCACATGGCCGAAACGATGGGTTTCATGTGCGGTGAGCCCTGGTACCAGAAATTGGATGCCCCAACCAAGGCAGCGATCGGCAAGGCTGCTGACGCTGGTGCCGACTGGTATCGCAAATACACCAAGGAGAACACAGACCAGATCATCACCGAACTGAAGGCGGCCGGCGTGGTCGTGCACACGCCAAACCTTGATGAATTCGCCGAGCGAGCCAAGACGGCGACGTTCGATGCGAAACTTCAGCCGATCATCGACAAGATCCGCGCGGTTCAGTGAGCGATCAATGCCTGCCCGTCACTCGTGTGGACACCGTTCCATCGGAGAAAATCATGTCGAACATGCTGCGCCGGCTCGGCGACGTTTTGAGATCGGTGTTGGGCCACGCGGTGGCTGCGCTTCTGGGCGTCATCATCATACTCGTCTTTGTCCAGGTCCTCGCCCGCTACATCACTCACAGCTCGACCTTCGAATTGGCCGAACTATGCAGGATACTTCTCATCTGGCTGGTGTTCATCGGCGCCGCTGTCCTGGTCAGTCAGCGTAAGCTGATCGTCATTGATCTCATGCATGGCCGGCTGAGCGGACGGCTATCGAATAGTCTCGGCATTGGGGTCGACATTCTCACGGCCATACTTCTGGTCGCGTTCGCCATCTACGCGGCGCAGCTGATCGACGTCGTGAAACTCAAGATAGCGCCGGCCACCGGCCTTTCGTACCGCTGGTTCTACATGCCGCCTATCGTGTTCAGCGTTTGCGGCCTGTTCTTCATCGTCGAACGCCTCGTTTGCGGCGCTACCGATGATGCCACCGAAGTCGAGGATTCCGTCGCTTACGCTCACAAGGGATTGTGACAATGGTAATGCTTGCAACGCTTTCGATCGTATTTTTCGCGCTGACCATGTTCGCGGTCCCGATCGCCATTGCCATGGCGCTCGCCGCACTCGTCGTCATCCAAATCTGGGGCATGCCCGGCTTCCTGTTCGCGCAGAAAGTGGTCAACGGCATGGATTCATTTCCCCTGCTGGCAATCCCGTTTTTCATTCTGGCGGCGTCGGTGATGAACAGTGGCGGTGTCACCACCCGAGTCATAGACCTGTTTGCCGGTGCCCTCGGCAGGGTGCGTGGCAGTTCCGGCATCGTCAACGTCGGAACCAACGTCTTTCTCGCCGGAATATCCGGGTCAGCCGTCGCCGATGCGGCGGCGAGCGGGGCGTTGCTCATCCCCGAAATGAAGAAGGAGGGCTATTCCGGCGCCTTCGCGGCCGCGTTCACCGCCGGTGCCGCAATCATCGGCCCGATCATCCCGCCCAGCATCCCACTGGTCATCTACGGGGTGATAGCCCAGGTCTCGATCACACGGCTTTTCGTCGCTGCCTATATTCCCGGCCTGATCATTGCCGCAGTGCTGACGGCCTACGTTCTTTATGTTGCGCGCCGCCAGAACCTGTCGTCGCGCGGCAGCATGGCCTGGTCGGAACTGGGTTCCAAGTTTCGCGTCAGCGCCTGGGCCTTGAGCATGCCGATCTTGTTGATGGTGGGCGCCAAGGGCGGCCTGTTCACGGTCACCGAACTCGGCGCGGTTCTGGTGTTCTACGCCATCTTCGTGGGTTGGGTGATCCACCGCGAATTCAAATGGCGGCAGCTACCGGGGATGCTCACCGATGCCGCCCTGCAGACTGCCAACATCATGCTGGTCGTTGGCGTGAGTTCGTTCGTTGCCTATCTGATCGTCATCCATGGAATTCCAAAAGACATCCAGTCGGCATTGCATAACAGCGATCTTGGGCCGATCGAATTCTTGCTCATCGTCAACGTGGTTTTCCTGATCGCGGGCATCTTCCTGGATTCGACCCCGGCGACAATCATATTAGTGCCGATTTTCCTGCCTGCCGCTCTCAGCTTCGGCGTCGATCCTACCCATTTCGGACTCGTCGTGGTTCTCAATCTGATGATCGGTCTCATTCATCCGCCGATCGGCCTCAACCTGCTCATCACCCAGGCTATCTCACGGGCTCCGATGAAGGAGGTGGTCTGGGAGAGCCTGCCAATCATCGGCATCATGCTGGTGGTTCTCGGCGTCATCACCTATGTGCCGCAAACGGTGTTGTGGTTGCCCGAACTGATGGGGGTAAATTGATCTGTCATTGTCTGTGATGGCTGGCGGAACTTGCCAGCCCTCCACATTGTTGATTATTCATAATCATCGGATGATAAGGGACATTATGGTTCGTGCAATTGCTGCAGACAGGCCCGGCCTGGACGTTGTCGTCGCCGACGGCATCCGTGAGAAGATCCTCAGCGGTCAGCTTGCCGCCGGTGCTCATCTGGTCGAAGCAGATTTTGCGCGTGAGTTCGAGGTGAGCAATGGCACCATCCGGTCAGCCTTGAGACATCTGCAAGGCGAGGGACTCGTCGAATTGAAGCCACGCAGGGGTGTCTTCGTTTCTGCAATGGACCCCAGCGACGCCTTGGAGCTGTGCACCTTGCGTGATGCTCTTGAGGCGCTGGGGGCTAGCTTGGCCGCACAGAATGCCACCAAGTCAGAAAAAGATGCGCTGCGAAAGCTCATGACGGAAATGCAGGGCGCGGTGAAGAAGCGTGACCGGACTGCATGCATGATGCTTGACCTGTCCTTCCATAGGCTTGTCGTCGAGATGTCAAAGCACAAACGCCTCATACAGACGTATGGACTTTTGGAGGCACAGATACGGTTGTTCATGGCGCTGACCGAATCCATGCATGTCGATCTTTTCGCGGACATGATTCCGATCCACGAGCCTATCGCTGAAGCGATATTGGTGGGCGACGCAGAAACCGCTGGCCGTTTGTCTGCCAGGCACAACCAGGTCGACGGAGAGGCACTGGCACGGAGCCTCGCTCAAGAAGCTCATTTGAAATCGGCATAGTCGCTATCATCTCGACTGGGTAGGATTCGCGGGCCGCCAGTTTGCGGGTACTTGCGAAAGACGGCCGCGACCTCCGGCGCGGACGCTGGTAATGTCCGCTTTAAGGCCGTCGCAAACCTAACTGCAACGACCGAGATTGGGCGCAAAGCAGACCTTCCGGTTGGCTTCCCAATGCGGACAGAAGGCTTCGTCTCTTTCCTCCCTAGTGGGACTTTGTCGCATCACGAGATCGGTCACATATCGAGAGTTTATTGCCGAGAAGAGGCCAGCGCTTGACACGCGGCGACTCCCTCTGGCCTGCCGGCTTTCGTCATTCAGAAAGCCGAGCAATTGGCTTTCTGTCCGCTACGCGGACCACTCCTCAACCCCCTCAAGGGCCCCTCAAGGGGGAGATCAAGCTCCACCCGTTCCCGACCGCAGCTCTTCCCTGCCCTCGTCATCACGGCGCAGCCTGGAATCGGAGATCAGCACCACCGGGCACGGGCAGCGCTGCAGCAGGCCGGTGGCCGTCTCGCCGAAGAAGAGCTCCTCGCCGGTGCGCCGCGCCACGCCCATGACGATCAGTGCCGCTCCCCTGCCCGCCTGGCGGGGAATGGCATCGGCGGCGGCGACGCGGCTGCGGATGGCGGTCTCGATTTCGACGCCAAGCGGTCGGCAAGTGCTACGATATCCTTCAGCACCGCCTCCCTGCGGCGATGCGATATGAAGTCGCGGCCGCCTCGTCCGCGAGCACCTTGGCAGGCGCTTTCTTTTCGCGCGATATTGCTTCGTTTTCCTTTCCATTCGAGGGGGCTCAGCGTGTGAGGCGCAAGCGGGAGGGTCGGGATGCAGATTTTCGATCACATCGAGGCGCTGCTGGATGCGGGTAAAGTCTCGACGGCACTTAAGGAAGTGCGGGCGCTGGTGCATCAATTTGGGCCCGGGTCCAATGTCTTGGCGGGCGCGGTCGGTGACCTCATTATTGACCTGTCGACGCTATCATTCGTCGCCGATGCTTACGGAGGCCGCATCGCAGAGGCGGCGCGCATTTTGGCCCGAAAAAGACTATTGAAAATCAAGTTGCTCGCACCTCGTCAAAGCGTTGAAGCGGTCAGCTAGAGATTGGTGGTCGCTACGAAAAACGTGTAGACCTGCTCGGTGCTCCGACGCATCGAAACCTCTCGCCATCATCGGTTCCGTACGGACGAAAGAGCCGCCTGACCCTGCGACCAGATGAAAGCTTGGACTTGCGGCAGACCGCAAGCAGTTGGAGCTTGAATTGCCGACACACTCTCAGGAACCGTTGCCGGGATCGCACTCCATTGGTCGTCGGCCCAGATCCGGCGCGCCTCGCTTAAGGTGCCGGTCGAATATGGCCAGCTTCTCTTCGTAGCCGAGCCGCACTCTGGACCTGCAGCTATCGCATTTGAAACCGGCAATCGTTTTCAGCCAGGATCCCCTTCTCACCATAGGGCGTGAACAGGAGGGGCATTGGAATTCTAAAGGTACGTCGCGCAGTTCGTTTGATAGAGGCACTGTGCATGTTCTCCTCAGCGGCACGGCCACTGCAACAAAGTAGAAGGAGAAATGTTTCCGGCTTCGGCCATTTGCGCGAAAGAATCGGACCTAAGTCTAAATGGTGAGCGGCCTGAAACCCATTCGCCTTGCCATCGGCCTTTGCGTCGGAAATTGAAATAGCGAGGGTGATCGAAGGCGGCCCCGGGCGTGAGGCTGGCAAGTGGGGCCAAGACAGCGGCGGTAAAGCGGAGCCTGTGACGATCAAATAACCGGTTTGCCCAGAATCTCGTTCACCCAGCTCATAGTTCTCAGCCCGTATGCCATTCCGGCGCAGTCGGCAAACCAGTCGAAGACACTCATGTCACGGCCTGTGACGCATTGAAGGATTTCGATCGCTGCGCCCGTTAAAGCAAGTAGAACCGCCAGCCGGACCACCTGTTGGGGCCAGCCGAGGCTACCCAAAGCCGACAGGGTGGCGAACGCGGCGGCGTGGTTGAGCTTGTCGTGATGAGACGTAAGGGCCAATCCGAGGGCGTGCAGCAAGTGGTCTGGCAATAGCGCGAGCAACAGGACGACCGCCAACGTGGAGAGAAAGGCAGCCCTTGCCATGCGCTGATAAAAGCTCCACTGCGGCAATCTATCCGCAGCACTCCCGGTTCCTAGTTCTCGCTTCCGATACTGGTGCACTAGGCAGAGCTCCAACCTGCATCTGAGCTACGAGCGCGAACAACTGGCATGCTTAACAGGCCTCCTGATGTCATCAGGAAGTTGCATGAAACAGCCTATGTCACTCTGGATGGTTCCATAGGGCGCTGCGAATGTCGCCCTCCATTGTGATGAGGCCGAGGGTTTCCTGCCGAAAAGACGCGGCGGAATAGGCGAGCCATTGGTACCGCTTGCGGCCAGGTGCGATGCGTATCGTGCTGGGCGGGAGCGGAACTCTTCCAGCCTTGGCCCGGCTGTCTGTGCACCCTGATGTTGGGCAGCCGGGCCGACGCCCTTCTGAATTCAATTATCGCCGGCGTCGCGGCTAACAGACGAAACCGTTATTTAGTCTGGTCATCCCTGCCTTGGTGATCTCGCCTTTACAGATTCCAATCCTGGACGCTAGGCCAGCAGCGGCCACTCGCTGCTGTCCAATCACCAAGCCCCAAACATCAGGGCGCGGTTATATACAAAAAAGCCGGCCACCTTTCGGCAGCCGGCCAGTGCAAACAAGGAAGGGAACGTTGCACTGATGGGGCAGTGCACCGTCCGAAGCGTTTCCAGGCGACAATGTTCCACCGATGAGAGAACAAAGAAGGCTTCACCGCCAGCGCACATTCCCCTTAGCCGCGCTGTGTTGCCGTCGCCTGGTGTCTAAAGGCCTTTAACCAGCCACGGATCGGTGTCGTATCCGAGGCGCGGCTTTTCCGGCGTTCCATCGGCCGGCAATTTGGCGGTTCCGGTCGGCCTGCAGTCCAGCTCGAGCACCTGCTTCTTGGCCGACTGCTTCGTAGAGCAAAGGTCCGTGGCGTGACTCACCACCACCTTCTTCTCCTTGGCAACAGCGACACCAGTCCCAGCGATCACGATCGCCGCGCAAAACACAGCTAATCTCATCATACTCCCCACCGTTGCTCCTCCCCAAAAACGCTGAGCATGACGTTACGGCACATTTAAATTAGCGCAAGCGAATATTAGCTGCCTAGTCCCTTCACATCGGCTCTGGTCGCCTCCCCCTTGCTGCCGGCGCCTTGCGATACCGGCAGCGCGATATGGTAGGATGGGCGCATGCCTGCTCATGATCGGAGGGCCGATGTACATGACTTGACCTACATCGCAGAGGGCTGCAACCGTCAAGTTTCCCAAGTCGTCGTGGCGATGAACGATCGCGTCGAGGATCGCTTACTAAGCGGCGTTTACTAGGTTCCGCTGGTCTAGCCCTGCGCGATCACACCATAACCACGTGATGACAAATCAGCCATGTGTGTGGCGCGGCGGGCTTGTTCCACTTGTGGCCGGCGCCTACCCACCCGGGTTCCCCAACCATGGCGTCGGCCATTTTCGTTCTCTCAGCGAGTATAGGCCTTTGCTATCGGCCTATGTGTTGGCCTTGGATGGCGAGATCGCGGTTAGATCGCCTCGTTCGTTTGGATGTTTCGCTGGCGTTGGCAGGAGGCGCATATGTTCGCCAGCCGGCGGATACCACACCGCCCCACCGGTCAGGCCCAGCGCGTCCGCTGCAAAGTCCCCGCAGACCGCTGCTGGGCCGCTGGCGGGCAGCGGCTACTTGCTGACGATCCAATCCACCAAGCCAGTTTCGATCAGCTCGCACCCAGTGAAATCGCGCACCAGGGCCTTGGCTAAATCGCGCCATTGACACTCAGGCGTACCCGTTTCCCCTACTAGGGCTCGGAATGCAGAGCGGAGAACGTCGGCTTGAAAGGCGGAGACGGCAACAGTAGACGGGTCGGCATCTTCCCAGCCTAGCGCCACGTCGCGACGACGTGACCAAGGCGCTTCAGAAGCTCGCGTGAGGCTCGGATGGCCCTGCGCGATTGATCCATGTCCCGGCGAAATGTGGCGGGTTCCGCCATGGACTTCTGGCGCATCAGCAAGGTGGCCGTAGTGGCCGCTCGAGCGATATCTATGGGCGTTGCAACCATCGCAGCCTCCCAGAAAAGGCAATGGCAAACGACACATTAATAAGCTCGCCGAAACTCTCTCCGCAATGAAAAGAGTTGTACGAATTTTACCAACCCGCACCCTTTCAGTGATGCCGGGCCGCTGCTGTCCTCGCTCTTGTTCTGTCATCGTAATGAAGGACGACATCTCCGAGCACCCGTAGCACACCTGTTGCATGGAAAAAGCTGTAGGCGTTTATAGGTGCCCGGGCACTCCGCCATTTGTTTGCGTTGTGGAGCGGGACAAAGCAGGTTTCCTCACTCAGGCCGCCTACCGTGAAGCGGGGCACAAGCCCGACTTCGACGCATTGCCTTGGGAAGCTGAATACAGGGCCGCCAACTCAATGAAAGCCGGTCGTACGCCTAGCTAGCAACCAGGGGCACCGTGACGGTCGTGGCGTAATTTATCGGATACTGGTCGAAATACGGGAAAGCGATGACGAAGGCATAGCTGGCGGTCAGATGCGCCATCTTGAAACCGCCGCTGGCAGGGTCGGTCGCGATCGTCACAATGACGTTCTTCAGACCCAGGTTCACCAATTTCTGCGTGGCGATAGCCTGGATGTCGCTCTGCGAAAGCGTGTTGTTCAGCTGCAGCGCCCGGGAAGAGGTTTCCAGTGTATAGCGGACGGTCGACACGGCATTCATGGCCCAGCCGAAGGCGAAGATTCCGAACAAAAGCATCACCAGGAAAGGCGCGATCAAGGCGAATTCCAGCCCGGCTGCGCCGGAGCAGTCACGGCGCCACCTGGATCCGATCCTTTCAGCGGACACGGAT